>NZ_CP163526.1 GCF_041080655.1 Streptomyces sp. CG4 | reverse complement strand
CTGATCCGGGACCGGCTCGATGTCCTTTTCGAGGACGAGGAGTTCGCCAGACTGTATCCCCCTGATGGCAGGCCGGGACTGTCGCCCGGACAGCTGGCGCTGGTGTCAGTGCTGCAGTTCGCGGAGAATCTGTCCGACCGTGCGGCGGCGGACGCGGTCCGCACCAGGATCGACTGGAAATACGCGATCGGCCTTGAGCTGGAGGATCCGGGGTTCGATCACTCGGTGTTGTGCGAGTTCAGGGCCCGGCTGGCCGAACAGGACGGCGCCGCCGACCGGTTGCTGCAGGTGATGCTGGAGCGCCTTGTGGAGGCCGGTCTGCTCAAGGCCGGGGGCCGACAGCGTACCGACGCCACCCATGTGCTGGCCGCGGTTCGGACCCTCAGCCGCCTGGAGTTGGTCGGGGAGGCGCTGCGGGCCGCTTTGGAGGAACTGGCCGAGGCGGCCCCTGCCTGGCTGGCGCCGCTGATCGAGCCCGAATGGGCCAAGCGATACGGACGCCGGGTGGAGATCGGCAAACTGCCGGGCGGGAAGGCGGCCGTGACCGCCCGGGCCGAGGAGTTCGGCCGGGACGGCCAGAAGATCCTGACCGCAGCCTGGGCCGCCAGCGCCCCACCCGGCCTGCGGCTTCTCCCTCAGGCGGAGATCCTGCGCCAGGTCTGGGTCCATCACTACTTCTGGGACGTGGACGGGCGGTTGCGCTGGCGGGACGGCCACGCCCTGCCGCCGGCCTCGCTGCGGTTCGACTCCCCGTATGACACTGATGCGCACTACTGCGTCAAACGGGACACCGCCTGGAGCGGATACCGGGGACATTTCACGGAAACGTGCGATGAAGAACGCCCCGAGCTGGTGGTCCATGTCGCCACCACCATCTCCACCGTCCAGGACATCGAGCTGACCGACACCATCCACGACGAGCTCGCCGAGCAGCACATGCTGCCCGCCGAGCATGTCGTCGATTCCGGCTACATATCTCCGGCACGTATCGAGCGGGCCCAGCGCGTGCACGGCATCACCCTCCTGGGCCCGGTCGTTGCCGACCACAGCGCCCAGGCCAAGGCCGCATCCGGCTTCGACAAGGCGGCCTTCACCATCGACTGGGCCAATGAGCAGGCGATCTGCCCGCGCGGGGCCACGAGCGTGTCCTGGACCGAGCTGAGGATGAAGGAGAACACCTATCTGCAGGCTCGGTTCGCCGAGGCAGATTGCCGGGCCTGCCCAGACCGCGCCCAGTGCACCACTTCAGCCACCAGGCCCCGGTCCATCGCCGTGCTCCCTCAGCCGCTGCACGAGATCCAGATGCGTAACCGGCTCGACCAGCGCACCGAGCAACGGCAGCGCCGTTACGCGATCCGCGCCGGCATCGAGGCCACCCTTTCGCAGAACGTCCGAGCCCACGGCCTGCGCCGCTCCCGTTACCGGGGCCTGGCCCGTACCCACGTCCAGCACGTCCTCACCGCGATGGCCTGCAACGTCGCCCGCGTCGCTGACTGGATCGGCACCGCGCCCAGAACACGACGCCGGGCCACGCACTTCCGCACTCTGTGCTCAGCCACCGCATGACCTGCTCAACATCACCAGCAGAGTCACGGCATTGCCTCTAACCTGTGACTTCAAGTTGGCGGAGGCCCAACGCTGACCACCGTGGCGGACGTGGGTGGAGATGCCTGGTGCAGCCATCCGGCCGGTCCGGTCGCCGCCGTCAGTGCGCGTCGGCTGGCTCACCTGCTCAGCCTGAGCCTCCACAGACCACGGCCGTGTGTCGCGGCGACGACTGTGTCACCCGAGGGGAGGAGGGTGATGTCGGTGGTGACCGAGCTGGGCAGGCCGTGGCCGAGCCGGGACCAACGGGTCGGAGTCCTGACGTCGGCGACGTAGACGAGGTGGTCGGTGGCGAGGATCAACTGTCCCTTCGCGATGACCATCGCATCCGCCGGGACGTCGGGCAGATTGCCGCTGATGTCCCTCCAGGTCGCCCCGCCGTCCAACGACTCGAAGACGTGCCCGACTCCGCCACCCGGGATCCACTTGCGTGAGTACGCGCCGTAAACGGCGTATACGTGGGCGGGATGGGTCGGGTCGCTGACGATCCGGGTGACGTAGCGGTTCGGTAGGTTCGGTGCGGTGATGGTGTGCCAGGTGCCACCGTAGTTGGTGGCGATGCCGCTCTTGAAGCCGTTTCCGTCTTCGTCCGAGGGCAGGCACGGACCGCACCAGCCGACATAGTCGACGCCGTTGTTCGCCTCGACCGCGGTGGTCGAGGCGGTCTCGCCGAGGTCATAGACGGGCTGCCAGTCGCATGTCCCGGCGGCCTTCGCGCAGACTGTGCCGAAACCCTTCTGGGTCTGCCATATGTACCGGCCCGAGATCACCCAGCGGTTGCCGTTGGCCCTGTCGGCGGTGAACGGGGCGATGAACTGCATCTTCGGATCACAGCCGGCGATCGGCGCACTGATCTGGCAGCTGGGGCTGATCTCCCGGAATGCCGCGGTTGTGCCGTCGGAACGACCGCCGACGGTGGTCACGGCGATGTCGCCGTAGGTGTATTCGACGGCCGCGCGGTCGGCGTTGTTTGGGTCCGCGATGACATCGCCGCCGTCACCGGCGAACGGCTGGATCACGTCGTGGGAGTTGCCGCGCACCAGGGTTGCGCCGTTGTCCTGCAGACCTCCCCACAGTGCTGTTCCGCCCTGGGGGTCGTGACCTGCGCCGACGTAGAAGTACTGCAGCGTGTGCAGGCCGGCGTTGAGGTCGTGCCAGCCTGCCGTGGCATGGTCGGTCGTCAGCCGGGTCCACACGCCGCCGTCGCTGCCCACGTACAGCCGGCCCTCGTCGTTGATCGCGATGGCGTGCTGGTCCGTGTGGACGGTGGGCGGGCAGCCCGCGGCGGTGCCGTAGCAGGGCAGTGTGTAGTTCCAGAAGGGTGCGATCGTCGTCCAACTCGCGCCGCCGTCGCGGGATTCGTAGATCTCCTCCAGGCCGACGTAGAGGTGCTGCGGGTCGCGTGGGTCGACCTTGACGTACTGGTTGTACCAGGAGCCCACCCCGGGTTCGTAGGTGGACGGGAAGGACTGGGCGGATCCGGATTTGCCCAGCGTGCCGGCGTCCGCGACGAGCGTCCACGGCCCGTTCGGATCGCCGTTCGCCGACTTGTACACGCCCTTGAGCGAGGTCGACTGCATCGGCGAGGGGCGCTTGCCGGCGGTGTAGGCCGGTGACTGGATCACCGCGTACAGGGCGCTGCCGTCCGGGGCATAGGCGAGGCTGGTGCGGCCGATGTCGGAGTCGTCGAGCCCGGCGGGCCGTATCCGCTGGAAGGTACCCGGTGCGCCGCCCTTCGTGGACAGGTAGAGCCCGTCGTAGGGGGTGCCGTTACGGAAGCCCAGTGCGGCCAGCACCGTGGCGCCGTGACTGCCCGGCCTGATGGTGACGCTGGAGATGATGGAGGTCCGTGCCGGGTCCTTGTCCGGGTTGGGGTCGGGACTGAGCACGCGTTGCCACGGGGTGTCCAGCGGACCGGAGAGCGGGCGCCGCCACAGGCCGTGGCTCGTTGCCGCGAACACGTACGAGCCGTTCGTCGTCAACGTGGCGACCTGGGCGTTGAGGAGCTCGGAGCCGCCGACCCGCTGGAAGGTCCTGCCGTGGTCGGCGGAGCGGTAGACGCCCTGGCCGGTGTAGTTGTCGGCGCTGGTGTTGGCCTCACCGGTGCCGACCCACAGGGAGTGGTCGGCGGGATTCACCCACAGCGAGCCGATCGACTCGGTGGACGCGTGCTGGAACCCGGGGGTCCAGGTCCTGCCCGTGTCCTTGGACCGCCAGACGCCGCCGTCGGCGAACCCGGCGTACACCCACGGGCCGTCCGTGGCGAGCGCGGACGCCCTGCCAGTCACCACGCCCCAGCCGGAGCCGTAGTCGGAGTAGGACGGGTCGGCATAACCGGGGGTCTCACTGCTGGCCGAACCGCTGGTTACCTCGGACCAGGTGCCGCCACGCACCGGAAGCCGGTCGCCGGCGGCCGCTCCCGCAGCGAGGGCAGCGCCGGAAACCGTGGCGGACGGGGCCGTACGCGCCGCGGCGAACTGGAGGGTACCGGCGACCGGGTCGTCACGATCACCGCCGTCGTCGTCGGCCGGTTTCATGCCGCCGGTGTTGCTCAGGTGCACCTGCCTGGCGAGCGCGGCAAACTGACGGTCGGCGGACGGATGGTGGGTTCGGGGGACGGCAACGCCGGGTGTGCCGCCGGTGAGAACCGCCGTGGCCACCAGGGCGGCCACGAGCAGGCTGGCGCGAGGGAGCATCACATGCCTCCTGGGCATCAGAGCGCGTGTTGTGTCGCGCGGTGCTCCCGCCACCACAGGACGCGGGTGAGCGTAAAGGATCAGTCCATCGCTCGCATAGCCTCAATTCGGTTTCGTACGGCCGGGATTCCGCGCGGCAGGCTTCGCTCACTGGACTGCGCTCGGGATCGGGGGCCATTCGCCCGGTCCCGGTGTCGCGCCAGGAAGAAGGTCCGGAATCCGCGCTTTCGATGCGCGACTACTGGTGATGACGTGCGGGAACACGGCTTACGGTGTGGCCGCGTGGGGTCAGTCGACGGTGCCGGAAGAGGCGGTCACACATCGGCGGCTGCCGCCCACCGGAGCTTCTCGACACACCGTCCATAACCCCGAGTTATGGATGTGTGACGTCTCCCCGGCGGCACACAAGCCGCCGAATACTTCTCCCCAGGCACACCGTCTATCGCCAAGTAAGCGGCCTACCAGGCCAGGCTTCCCGTCCGGACGACCAGCTCCCGCCATGCCGCCCGGACGGGAACCACGGCCCAAGACCGCAGCGCCGCGACCGTTCGAGCCGTGACGCGCCCCTGCGGCAGGGCGACAGCTCCCCACGTGAGCTGTCGCCCGCCCTCCCCCCACACAGCTGAGAACGGCTGGCGAGGCGAGTCTGCGACTGGCGTTTTCCGCCTTGGTCAACGGCCACGTCGCCGCCAGTTCGAGGCCGACCGGGTCCCCTCCCGGATAGCCCATTCCTGGAGGCACCATGCGCTTTCCAGCCAGGACGAGACGCCCGTTGCACGCAGCGTCGCTCCTGTCCGCTCTGCTCGCCCCGGTCGTCGTCCCCGCCGGCCCTGGCCACGCGTACGACGGGGGCACCTCGGCGTGTGCCCTTCAAGGAACGACCGGATACCCGACGAGCGCCAACATACCGACTGCAAACGGTTCCAGAACCCGGTCGGTACCAAGCATGTGGTCGTGATCTACATGGACTGTCCCGACGCCGTCGGCACAACCCCGCCCCTGACCTCGTACCGCAACTGAGCTGTGGGGCACAGCCGGCTGGATGGGAAACGCCTCCGACGGCAAGACATGAGCCGACCGCGGTCAGGCACGCGCAGGCGGGCACGACGAACCAAGACATCTCGGTGAGGCCGTAGGAACGGAGTCCTCCAGCCGCCCGTGACGTTCACCACCGCCAGACTCGACTCCGCCGTCGACGCGTTCAAGGCCACGCCTCACTCCACGGATCTGGTATCGCGGCGTTGGCCATGCCGTGTTCGGCGAGGAGCCGTGCGAGGCGGCCTCCACCGCTCGCCGAGCGATGCCTGCGGATCGGTCGTGACGAGATCGATCGAGCGTACTCACGATTGGCAGAACGCCTTCCGCGCACCCACGCCTGGCAGAACGCTTCACACCGGCTTGTGCACTGCTACGAACGGCGGGTCACCGTCGTCGAAGCCGCTTTCGACCTCACCGACGTGATCATCACCGTCCGAGCCTGATCCGCCCAGCCTGGACCACCCACCGCTGCGACACACGCCCACGACGCCGACCATCACCGGTCGCCCGTCTGCGCGGCCTGTCGTACGTGCCTAGCGAGTCACAGTTGAGTAACGCCCACTCCGAAGGTGGTATGTGATATTGCACATGGCACATGATGCCTCCATGACAAAAGCTAGAGCCGTGTTATCGGTCGTCGCCGTCATCGGCGGAGTCTGCGCGGGTATCACCCCTGCTTCGGCCTCCTCGACTGCGCCAGGGGGCACGGGTCAGGGGAAACACATCTGGAGTTCCTGTCACGATGCGACCACTCCTGCGCTGCAGTGCGCCATGCTCGACGTGCCGCTGGACTACACGCACCCGAACGGCGCCAAGATCAAGATCAAGGTGAACCGGCTCCCGGCAACCGCGCCGAAGAGCGAACGGCAGGGGCCCATCCTTCTGAACCCCGGCGGCCCCGGCGACTCCGGCCTGTGGATGCCCGCCTACATCTCCGGAAAGATTCCCCAGGACGTCGCCTCGACCTACGACTGGATCGGCTTCGACCCCCGCGGCACCAACGCCAGCGAACCCCACGTCACCTGCGACGCACACTACTTCGACGCCGAGCGGCCCGACTACCAGGTCAGCCAGGGCACCTCGCAGGCATGGCTGGACAAGTCGGCCACGTACGCGGCCGACTGCGCCGCGAACTGGAGCTGGTTCCTGCCGCACATGACCACCGTCGACAACGCGCGCGACATGGACAGCATCCGGCGGGCACTCGGCGTCCAGAAGATCAACTTCTACGGAGGCTCGTGGGGCACCTCGCTGGGCTCGACGTACGGCCAACTCTTCCCTTCGCACGTGCGCCGCATGGTGCTCGACAGCATTGTCGGCCCCACCATCAGCTGGTACGACCACAACATCCTGCAGGACAGGGAACACCAGCGCCGGTTCGACGCCTTCGCGGCATGGACCGCCAAGGCCGACTCGGTCTATCACCTGGGCATGGATGCTGCCACCGTGGAGCAGAAGTACCACCAGGTCGAGGCCGCGTTGCGGACCAGCCCGGTGGCTGCCGCCCCGGCCCCCGGCAAGATCGGCCCCGCAGAGTTCGAGGACACCTTCTACGGTGGCGGCTACAACTTCCTGCGCTGGCCGCAGATGGCGACCGTACTGTCGGCCTACCTCACCAAGAACGACAGCCGCCCGCTGCAGAGCGCCTATAACCGCTATGCCGCCCCGGGTGCCGACGACGGCACCTTCCCGGCGTACAACGCGGTCCAGTGCACCGAGAACAACTGGCCGCGCGACTGGGAGTTCTGGAAGAGGGACCAGGCCAAGGTCAACGCCGTCGCACCCTTCTATACCTACAACAACATGTGGTACAACGCCGCCTGCATGTTCTGGCCTTACCAGGGCAACCCGGCCGGCCGGCTGAAGATCACGGGCAAGGGCCTGCCGCCCGTCCTGCTCTTCCAGGCCACCGAGGACGCCGCCACCCCCTACCCGGGTGCCCTCGCCATGCACAAGGCACTGCCCGGATCCAAACTGGTCGTCCAGAACGGCGGCAGCTTCCACGAGATCCTCTTCCACGGCAACGCCTGCCTGGATGACACCTTCACCGACTACCTGCGAGACGGCCGCCTCCCCGCAGGCAAAGGCGTCATCGCCAAGACGTGCGCACCCGAACCCGACCCCACTCCGGTCTATGTGCCGCCGCCCGCCACCGTGAAAGCCGAGACCGCCCTGCTGGTCACAGACCCTCAGGCAATCCACGGCGCCAGGTAACGCAACGCAACGCTCCCGCTGGATAGGAGGGTCGGGTAGCCCGGGGCAATTGCACCCAATGCCAGCAACTTAGGGAGATCACTGTGCGTGTTGGTCCCTGATCGGCTGTCAGTCCGGTGTTCCGCCGGACGCGACGAAGCTCCTCGGCTACGAGTGGTGATTGTCGAGATCAACCAGGTAGTCGAGAAGCTTCGTTGTTGGGTCATGGTGCCATGGACAGGGGCTGGTCTTCCAGCATGGGGCGGCTGTTGAACGGGGTCGGGGGGGGGACCAGGAGCGAGCGTGTGCGGACCGAAGGGGTAGGGGTCATCCCCCGGGCGGGCGATGACCGGCCTCCTAAAGATATTCCAGCATGCCCCATTGGGCTGTGATCTTCATTGGCGTATTGACCCAGGCGTTACGCGCGATGTGACTCTGGGCGCACCAGCCGCCTTTGAAGAACCAGTAACCGTCCGGGCGGTATATGACGGCATCCAGGTCGCGGTCGAACACCGTGCCCGTCGTGACAGGCCACACTTCACTGATCTCTCTCGGACCGCTGGTACACTCCGACGCGGTAGTCCCGAGCACAAGTCCCCTTTGAAGATCCAGAATTGGCCGTCACTCGTGACGGCAATTGCGTCGAGGTTCTCTTTCCAGAATCCTGGGGGATACGGCGCCCATGGCTCACGAGAGACCTCGTCGGCGGCCCGTTCTCGCTCGTGCCGCGTCGTCTCGTGTACGGCAAACCACTCCACCAGCTCCGTAATGGTCATACCGCGCTCCTCGGCGAGAGTGCGCAGCCGGTCACGCATCAGCTCAGTGACCTGGATGTCAGTCATCCTGCTCATGCATGGATTCTGCGCCGTGGGGAGGCCGCCCTCAACCTTGTATTCAAGGCCGTGTCCTCTGCGATGAGGTTGATCAGAAGTCATCGGCACCACCGCCGCCGAGGCGACCAAGGACTTCTACGGGCAAGGAGTTCCGTGCGGGCACCGGGCAGGAAGTCGAAGGCGATCCGGTCGTAGGGGGCGTGAGGCGATCAGTGATGAGTTGCATGATGTGCCGATTGAGGGGCGCGGCGGCCGCGAGGAGGACGGTCAGGTCGGCTGTATCGGCCAGGGCCTTTTTCAGGAACCCGACGACGAGGCCTTCGGCGTTGGGCTGCGGGAGCGCTTCTTGTCGCGGCCCGCTTGTTGGAGTTGAGCAGGGGGCAGGCCTGCGGCAGTCCGATGTGCCGCTCACACACAGGGGACGTTGAAGTAACCCGGGTAGAAGTAGCGCCCGGCCGGACCGGCGCTGTGGACGCAGCGGTCGAAGTTGGGGCTCTGGGGCTTCGGGCCCTCGGTGGCAGCGGTTGCGGTCGGAGCGGCGAAGGCGATCGCACCAAGGATCATCACCGCCACCGCCGCCTTCTTGCCCGGCATGCGCCTCCGGAACGTCATCACTGCCGCCCTCCTTCGGGTCGAGACGGGAGCGCCGCGCAGCTCACAGGGCGACAGTCCGGCGCTCGCGATTCCGCTCATCGTCATATGCCGCAACCATGACGTCAACACCTAAAACGGGCATCTATATCAAAAAGGCATACTGGGGAGGGTTGGCCCCCGGGCGGACAGCGCGGTGTTCATGCTCTCGTCCGACCGCACGGGCGGCCGGTTCGGTCCCGGACCTCTGAGGTCAGGCCGTGGCCTGGACCAGCCGTTTCATGCCGGGCTGGTCGGTCACGCAGCCCACCAGGCCGAGCGCCCGGGCCAGCGCCAGGTCGCTCTCGTCGTTGACGGTCCAGGCCATCACATCGATGCCGGCGGCGCCGCACTTGTCCACGATGGCCCGGTTCAGCTGGCGCAGCTCCACGCTGACCAGGGTGGAACCGACCTTCTGAGCGCGGCCGACGAAGGTGTCGCGGTGCGCGCTGGGGCCTGCCACCAGCACCGTGCGGGCCTGCGGCAGCAGGTTGTGGATCTCGATCAGCGCCACGTCGTGGAACGACAGCACCGAGACCCGGTCCAGCAGGTCGCGGTCGGTGAGCACCTTGGCCAGCGACCGGGCGGCGGCCACGTCCTTTATCTCCGCCTGGATCGGCAGCGTCGGCCCGACAGCGTCCAGTACCTCCTCGAACGTGGGGATGCGTTCGCCGAGGCCGGCGTCGAGCTTCTTGAGCTTGCGCAGCTTCTGGTCGGCGATGGGACCGGAGCCGTCCGTCGTGCGGTCCAGGGTCTCGTCGTGCATGACGACCAGCTCGCCGTCCTTGCTCAGATGCAGGTCCAGTTCGATGCCGTCCAGCCCCTCGCGTTCGGCCCGCAGGAAGGAGCGCAGGGTGTTCTCCGGCTCGGCGGCCATGACACCGCGGTGGCCGATGGTGAAGAAAGACACTCGGTTGCCGTCCTTGGCTGTGGTGGTCCGGGGCGGCCGCGCGAGTGCCGTACTCCCCGCCGGGCGGCGGGCGACCGCCCGTCTGAGCGCCCAAGCGTAATGGGCCCGTGCGGCCGCACGCCCGGCCCGCCCGGACCGCGCCGGAGCGCGCCCCAAGGCAGGACGGGTGCACGGGGTCCCGCTCGCATCGGGGCCGGCTTCGGCGAAGCGAAGGCCCCGTTCATCCAAGCCGGCGAGATCATTCCCGAAGGACGACTGATGCCGGCCCCACAGGCCGCGGAGGCTCCCTGGGCGCCGCCCTCAACGACCTCCTGCACTCCCAGCTCACCCCTCGCCACCCGCTGTCCTCGTACACCGCCACGCACTGGCACGCCCAGCTCTCCCAGCCCACCGCAAACCGCCGCGGCTACCAGGCCCTGGAGAACGCCGGCCTCGGCGTGACGACCCAGCCCCTGATTCAACGGAGTGGATCACCGCCGTCCCGATGCCCCTGCCGGTCTGGCGGGGATCTCCGATCAGGCAGTCGATGGTCATCGCGCCGTCAGGTACAGGAACGATGGCCGCCGGCTCGGCCAGGTACTCGGGGCAGTCGGCAGTCGCGCAGGCGTGAACGCCGTACGAGATCGATCGAACGACCTTCCAGGAAGACGAGGAGGCTCTCCGAGGGCTCCTCGCCTCGGGCAGCGGGGCGCAGCCGCGTGCCACCGCTTCCGCTGTGGTCTCGTGATTCCACCAACGCTTCACATGGGGGTGCTGGAGCCACATCTGCAGCAGAGGGAAGTCCTGCTCCGCGATCCGACGCCACGTGATCTCCATCTCCGGTCTTGCGTGGGTATCCCCGGCTTCAGCCGGGGAGGGAAACGCATCCTCGCGCCGGAGCCGCGTAGCGGCGGAGTTTGCTTCGTTGTCAGTGACCTCCGCTATGTTGATCACACATTGCCCGAAGGGGGGTGGGCCGGATGATCCGTGCGTACAAGTTCCTCATGCGGCCCACCGTGGGCCAGCAGGGCGCACTCGCCGAGATGCTGCGCGACCACTGCTCGCTCTACAACGGGGCGTTGCAGGAACGCCGGGACGCCTACCGGCACGCCTCGAAGACGAGCATCAGGTACGGCGACCAGTCCGCGCCGCTCAAGGAGATCCGGGCGTTCGACCCAAAATGTCAGGGCCGCTGGTCCTTCTCCTCGCAGCAGGCGACCTTGCGCCGCCTGGACAAGGCATTCCAGGCGTTCTTCCGGCGGGTCAAGGCCGGGGAGAAGCCGGGCTGTCCCCGGTTCCGGGGCGCGAACTGGCTCGACACCGTCGACTTCCCCAGGGACGGGGACGGCTGCCGGTGGGACTCCACCCCGCACGGCCCCGTCACCCGCGTCCGCTTCCAGGGCGTCGGGCACGTCAAGGTCAACCAGCACCGGCCGGTGGTCGGGAAGGCCAAGACCGTATCCGTCAAGCGTGAAGGCCGCCGCTGGTACGTGATCCTGACCGCTGAGCAGCCCGAGCCGGAACCTCTTCCCAAGACCGGCTCCGTGGTCGGCGTCGACATCGGTATAGCCAACTTCCTCGCTGACTCAGGCGGCGAGTTCGTGGCCGGCCCGCGCCACGGCCGGAAGGCCGCCGCGAAGCTCGAAGCCGCACAGCAGGATCTCGCCCGGTTCCCCCGCGTGCGCCGTGACAAGCGCACCGCCAACCACCAGCGGGCCGTCCAGAAAGTTGCCGGCCTGCACCGCAAGGTCCGCCGACAGCGCCTGGACCACGCCCACAAGACCGCTCTTGACCTCGTGCGCGAACACGACTTCATCGCGCACGAAGACCTCAAGATCCGCACCATGGTCAAGACCCCCGCGCCGAAGCCCGATCCCGAACAGCCGGGCAGCTTCCTGCCCAACGGGGCCGCAGCGAAGGCCGGACTCAACCACTCGATCTCGGATGCCGGATGGGGGGTGTTCCTGACGATCCTGCACGCCAAGGCTGAAAGCGCCGGACGAGACGTGATCGCCGTGGACCCCCGCGACATCTCCCGGACCTGCCCCGAATGCGGGCACGCCTCAGCGGAGGACCGGCCCACCCAGGAGAAGTTCCACTGCGTCTCGTGCGGCCACAGCGCGCACGCGGACACGGTGGGCGCCCTGAACGTTCTACGGGCCGGACTGGTCCGTCGCGACGCCAACCTGGCATAGCGAGAAGCCCCCTCACCCATCAGGGGGAGGAGTCACGAGACCACTCCCGGAATGCCCACCTGCAATGAGGCCGAGGCGTTGCGGTACTGCCAGGGCTCGTCGGCGGGCGTCCGGCGGAAAAACGGGTTGACTGCGGGCCGTGGCCTCAATCAAGATCGCCCGCATGGACCTGTGACGGCTGCCACGTAGCACCAGCCAACCTGTCGCGCGATCGGCCTCGGAGCCTGACGACCCGGCCCCGAGGCGATCACTTGCGCCCTCGTGTGCATCCGTCAGATCCCAGGAGCCGCGGCCTGCCCGGTGAGAGCTCCTGCTGAGTCCTGAAAGCAACCACATCCATGAACACCGACCGCAAGGCCCTGTGGGCCGTGCGTCAGTCCGCCCTGCCCGCTGTCGTGCGCCCCTGCCCGGACTGCTCCGGCACGCGGCACCGTCCCTCGGGCAAGATCCGCGTCAACGCGAGCGGCAAACTCCTCGACGTCTGGCTGCTCCTGAGCTGTGCGGCGTGTGACCGGACCTCGAAGGTGCCCGTCCACGAACGCGTCCACGTCTCGTCGCTGGAGCCTGCTCGGCTGGTGGCGTACGAGGCCAATGACCCGGCCGTGGTACGGGAGCTGACGATGAGTGCGTCGCTCGCGGCGAAGAACGGATACCGCCTCGACTGGACCGGTTCCTGGCAACTGGAGACCCGCACGCCCCTCTATGCGCTCGACGACCCGACACCGCTCAAGGTACGGGTCAGCTTCGAGCTGCCCGCGCCGGTCCGCGTCGAACGACTGCTCATGCGCGGGCTCGGTCTCAGCCGCACCGCGGTACGACGCATGGTCGGGGAGGGGCGTATCCGGCTGTCGCTGGCTCTGGACGCCAAGGCGCATCAGGACTTCGAGCTCACCCTCCACGGACCCGGTTGCGTCGATGCCGCGAAACACCCGAAGCTCCCCGGTGCTCCGACCGACGTGCGCACTGACCTGAGCCACGTCGCGTTGCGCGACACGCCGCAGCAATGGTCGCGCCCGGCGGCGGGCGCGTAGGAGAGGGACAGCAGGGCCTCCTGGGCCGCGGCCGGGTGCACGGCGCTGATACTGGCCGTCCGCCCGAAACCCGCGGTAAGCGATACCCGCGGTGGCGGTAGGAGAAGACGTCACGTCCCCGTCCTCGAAAGCCGGTCGGGGACGTGACGTGATCGATGACCTCCTCGATCCCGACCCTGACCAGCACGATCTGCTGGGGGGACTGCAACTGGGCCACCCTCTTGCGCTGCTCCTGCGCCGGCCCCTGACCACGATCGATCTTGTCCTGGTTTGGTTCACTCAGGTCCGCAGCGCCTCGGAACTGCCCCCCGGGCTCCCGGGCCACCTCGCTCACCGTCCGCCCGGAAGTGATCCAGGGCGGTGTCGGCCGCGGCCCGCGGCCTGCGGGATCCGTCTGCCGCTGATCCGGATTGCCCGGCGGAGCCGGTCGCGCATCAGGCTGACGACTGCGGTGGCGGCTCACCGGGGCCCGGACGCGTGGGGCAGCCGGGAGGGTCAGGTGGCTTGGGCGGCTTGGCCGTTCCGGATGCGGCCGAGGAAGCCGCGGTGGTGGGCGGTCAGTTGGCGGCAGGGACGGCAACGGGGCTTCCGGTCAGGGTGTACCACTCCTCGGCGCCGGTGTACTGCACGCTCACGTGCGCGCTGGGCGCGTCGTCACCGAGACCGGTGCGGAGGGTCAGGTCGCCGGTGATGACGCCGGCTTCGTCGGTCATGACGCCGCCCGGGCCGGCCTCCATGTGATCGGCCAACCGCTTCGGAGTCTGTGTCTGCTCGGGGCTGCCGGCTGGTGGCCGAAGGTGGCCCCTGTGAAGCCACGGCTTCCGAGCGGCATGTTTGGATGTGTTGGTGATCGTTAACGCACAGGAAACATTCGAGCCGCGGATGTATGTGGACCGCATTCTGGAGCACTGGTGCAAGGACGAGGACGCTGAGGCGCTCGCCCAGGGGGCGCAGCGGCTGACCAGGGGGGAGGCCCGGCGGCAGCTGTTCAGGCTGGGGCATGCGCTGCGCGGGCAGGGGCTCGTGCCCGGCGACGGAGTGGGGCTGTTCCTGGCCAACCGCGTGGACTCCGTCCTGGTGCAGCTCGCGGTCCATCTCATCGGCTGCCGCGTCGTGTTCCTGCCGCCCGAGCCGGGGCCCGGCGAGCTCGCCGCGCTGGTCGAGCAGTCCCGGGCGCGCGCCGTGGTCACCGACCCGCTCTTCGCGGGGCGGGCCGCCGACGCGGCCGGCCGCAGTGTCCACGCCCCCGTGCTGCTCAGCCTCGGGCCCTGTGAGCAGCGGTGCACGGACCTGCTGGCCCTGGCGGCCGAGTGCCCGGCCGTGCGCCCCGACGGCGTGCCCGCCCCGGGAGCGGACGAAGCCGTCACCGTCCTCTACACCGGCGGAACTCTGGGCCGCCCCAAGCTCGCCGCGCACAGCCACCGGCTTTACGACGCGCTGGTGGACCTGGCGGAAGACGCCCCGCAGGACTCCCGCCCCGCGGTCTTCCCGGTCATGGACCAGGGCACGGACAGGGTGCTCGCCGCCACGCTGCTCACGCACGGCAGCGGCCATCTCACCTCGGTGCAGGCTCTGGTGACAGGGTCCGCCCTCGTCGTGCTGCCCGAGTTCGAGGCGGGTGCGGCGCTGACGGTACTGCGCGAGGAGCGGATCACCGCCACCATGTTCGTACCGCCCATGCTGTACGCGGTTCTCGACCACCCGGAGTGCGAGCCGGACGCCCTGCCCGCGCTGCGGCGGATCGTCGTCGGCGGCGCGGCCACGTCGCCGAGCCGGCTGCAGCAGGCGGTCGAGGTGTTCGGGCCCGTGCTCAGCCAGGGCTACGGGCAGTCGGAGGCGCTCGGTATCACCGCGTTCGGTGCGGAGGATCTCGCCTCGGAGGCAGCCCGCCGCCCCGAGCTCTGGCGCAGCTGCGGTCGCGCGATATCCGGCGTCGAGATCGAGATCCGTGGTGAGGACAGCGCGGCGACACTGCCCGTCGGGCAGGTCGGCGAGGTGTGCGTCCGCGGCGAGACGGTGATGCTCGGCTACTACGAGGACCCGGAGCGCACCGCGGCGGCACTGCACGACGGCTGGCTGCGCACCGGGGACATGGGGTATCTCGACGCCGAGGGGTACCTCTATCTCGTCGACCGGGCCAAGGACATCATCGTCACCGGCAGCACCAGCGACAACGTCTACTCCAGGGTCCTGGAGGATTTCCTGCTCACGCTGCCCGGTGTGCGCAACGCGGCGGCGCTGGGTGTGCCGGACGAGGAGTACGGGGAGGCCGTACAGATCTTCCTGGCCACGGCCGAGGGTGCTGATGTCGACCGGGAGGCGGTCGGCGCGGCGGTGACCGCCGAGTTGGGGGAGTTGTACACGCCCCGCAGGACGGTGCTGCTGGACCGCCTGCCGACGACCAAGGTCGGCAAGGTGGACAAGAAGGCGCTGCGCGCCGCGTGGACGAGCGGGGCCCTGGACACGCCGTAGGCTCCGTTGTTACGGAGGCGCCCCGGCCGGTGCGGGGTCAAGTGCGCCGGGAAGACAGGGTCTTGGCGGCACAACTCGGCCGGCGGCCGCCCTTTCCCCTGCGAAACGGCGGAAGTGCGGCACCGTTGTCCTCCGGGTGCGGGTGCTCTGCCGGGAGGCCGCAGGGGCTGTGTCCGCGCTGGAGCTTCCCGGCCTCGCTCTCTTCACCGGGGGCATGTCGCCGGCTGGATCCCGCACGGGTGGACCGCCCTCGGTGCAGAGCGTGCAGATAAAGGGGGCCGGTGTCTACCAGCGCACCGGCAGCTCTCGCAGGCTCCGCATGAGACTGGTGCGCCACTGCGGTGTGCCGTCACCGTCGAAGGCCAGGCGGGGGAAGCGGTCCAGCAGGATGCGCAGGGCCACGGTCGCCTCCAGGCGGGCCAGCGGGGCGCCCAGGCAGTGGTGCAGGCCGTGCCCGAAGGCGAGGTGGGCGCGGGTCGCGGCCGGATCGCGGCGGATGTCGAACCGTTCGGGGGCGGGGAAGCGCGCGGGGTCGCGGTTCGCGGCGGCGATGGAGAGCACGACACGCGCGCCCGCCGGTATCCGGGCGCCGCCGAGGGTGATCGGTTCGGCGGTGTAGCGGTAGGTGCCCGCCGGCACGGGCGGCTCGAAGCGGAGCGTCTCCTCCGCGGCGCCCTTCAGCAACTCGGGGTCGGCGCGCAGGGCGGCGAGCTGCCCGGGATGGCCGAGCAGCAGGTGGACGGCGTTGGCGATGAGGTTGACGGTGGTCTCGTGCCCGGCGACGAGCAGCAGGAAGGCCATGCCGAGCAGTTCCTGCGGGGTGAGCCGGTCGGCGCCGTCCCCGTCGTGGGCGCGGACCAGGGCGTGCAGCAGATCGCTCTCCGCCGCGTCCCGCAGCCGCCGTTTCTCCTCGGCCAGCTCCGCGAGGTACACGGCCATCTCCTGCCCGGCGCGGGCGGATTGCTCCGCATCGTCGAGGGCGACGACTTTCGTGGACCACGCCCGGAAGGCAGCCCGGTCCAGGTCCGGCACGCCGAGCAGCTCGCAGATGATGGTGAGCGGCAGCGGATAGGCGTATGCAGCCACAAGGTCGGCACGGCCGTCGGCGACCACGGCGTCCAGGAGCGCACCGGCCGCCTCCTGAACGCGGGGCCGCAGCGCCTGCACGCGGCGGGCGGTGAACTCGCGGGCCACCAGCGTCCGCAGGCGGGTGTGGTCGGGCGGATCGACCTGGAGCATGTTGCGGCCCACGGCGTACAGCCCGTCGTCCTCGAAGTCGGCACAGTGCCGCACGTCATGGCGCAGCCTGGGGTCGGCGAACGCGGCGCGCACTTCCTCGTGCCCGACCACCAGCCACGACTCGTCCCCGGTGGGGAAACGCACGTGGTGGACAGACCCGCGCGAGCGCAGCGCGGTGAAGGCGGTGTAGGGGTCGGCGGTGAAGTCGCCGGTGAGGTCGGCGAGTCGGACGGTGGGGTGCTGCGTGCGCATCGGCGGCTCCCGGACAGAACTGGGGACCATTCCCCGCTTGGGTGTCGGGAGGGACCGTAGCACGAAACGGGGAATGGTCCTCGCTTCGGTCTTCGAGGGCAATCCCAAGGTGCCTGAAGGGCCACCGCGACGCCCGGCGCCCGTTCCTGTGCGGTTCGGCCGATGCCGGCCAACTCGCGCAGGAGCGGTCGGTTCAGGCGGAGTCGGGTGCGGGACGCAGGACCAGGGAGACGAAACCCCAGGTGTCCCGGTAGACGCGCAGCCATTCGGCGCGCCGGAGCGTGGCCGTCTCGAGCGCCTGCACGCTGTCCGGATGGCCGGGGTGGTCCAGGGCCCATGCGGCCAGGGAACCCCAGCAGGCCCATTCGTAGGCGTCCAGCTCCTGACGCGTGCTGATGTGCCCGTCGACGGGAGTCCAGCCATCGGCGACGACACGGTCCAGGGTGGTCGCCAGGCCGGTGAAGTTCCCGAGCATCTCGACGGCCTCCTGTGACGGAGGGTGCTCCCAGAATCCGTCACCGATGAGGACACGACCGCCGGGCGCCAGGAACCTGCGGGCTGCGGCGAGGGTGGGGAGCAGACCGCCGAAGGCATGCGCGGCCCCGAAACTGAGGACCACGTCGAACGGCTCCTCGGACACGAACTGTTCGGCCTTCTGGTGATGCAGGACGAGGCGGTCCTGGACACCGAGGTCGCGTGCCGCGGCGGCCGCCTGGGCCAGGGCGTCCTCGCAGACGTCCACGCCTACGGCACGCACGCCCGGCCGTGTGACCAGGGCGCGCAGGAGCCATTCCGCCGTGCCGCAGCCGAGGTCGAGCACCCGCTCCTCGCCTCTTGCAAGGCCGCGTTCCAGCAGGCGGCGGACCGAGTCGTCGTCGAGCGGAGACCTGATGGGGTGTTCGGCATGGGCGATGCGGGAGATCTGTTCGCGATTCACCGGGGCAGCGTGCCAACGGCAGAGCGTGCGCGCACCTCGTTTACGGCGAACTCCCGCTCCCGCGCGAGACAGTCGGCGCCGTTTGTCTCGACCGGGGCGGGGCGGGCGAGCTGTTCCTTGCCGCCACTTGCGGGCCCGGCGACGGTGGAACGGCACAGCCCTGCCGTCCGTTCCCGTTGCCGTCCCGTCGGAAAGGCGAGACTCATATGGTCACGACTCCTCGCGCCACGATGCGCGCGGCGCGGGTACCACCGCTATGGCCCACCGGACGTACCGGAGGTGCGAAAGGTCCCGACTCCCGCGCCGGGCAGGGGCGAGGTGCTCGTCAGGAACGGTCTCAACGGCGACATCGCGGCCGAGTACGCCGTCGTCAAGGAGGCCATCATGGCCCCGGCGCCCGCCCGGGGCGGATCCGGTCTCTGCCGCCGCGCTGCCCGCCGCCGGACCGGCCGCGCTGCCGGCGTTGCGCCCGCCCCGGGGCGCGGCGGGCCCAAGCGTGCTGGTGGCCGGGGCGGGCGCTCCAGCGGGGATGCTGAACGCGTCCGGCACAACCTCGAATGGCTGATCAGATCACCGGCGGCCCCGCCTCGATGCGACGCAGCACCGCAGGGAGGCGGTCCAGGCCGGGGCCGGTCTGGACCTGTCGCTCGTCCCACCAGGTGGCACCGGCGTCGTGCAGGGGACCGATCACGTCCCTGGCCTTCGCCGCGTCCGGGGGCGTGGCACCGCCGAGCACGAACTCGAAGGGGCGCTCGGCCCCGGCTGTGCGGTGCTTGCGTACATAGCCGACCAGCTCGCATACCTCCGCCACGTCCGGCGCATGACCGTGCCGGGCCGTCTCGAAGAGCGGCACCGCGCCGTCCCACCGCGCTGCCCGCCGCATGGGCGCACGACGCGGCCAGAACCCGCCGATCCACACCGGCGGACCAGGCCGTTGCACGGTGGCGGGCAGCAGCGCCACATCCCGGACCTCGTAGTGCCGGCCGTGATGGTTCACCGGCTCGCCGGACCAGAAGCGGCCCAACAACTCCAGTCCCTCGTCCAGCCGCTCGGCGAGGAGGCGTGGCTCGGCGGCGTCGCCGAAGCTGCGGTATTCGTCCTCGACCGGACCGCCCAGGCCGGCGGCGAAGATCACCCGGCCGCCGCTGAGGTGGTCCAGGGTCGCCACCTGGCGGGCCAGTTGCTGCGGACGGTAACGGGGGACCGGCGTCAGCAGTGTGCCCAGTCGGATCCGGGAGGTGGCCAGCGCGGCTGCGGTCAGCAGCATCCAGGGGTCTGCGAAGGGACGCCCCTGGTGCTGTCGGTGCAGTACATGGTCCCAGACGAAGAGCCCGTCCCAGCCGGCCTGTTCGGCGGCAGCCGCAACGGTCGCGACGCTGCGAGGGTCGGCGAAATCACCGAAGTTCGGGATGTTGACGGAGAAGCGCATCCCAGCAGGATGCGCAGCCGACCGTGGAGCAGCAACCGGATTCTGATACAGCCGGCTTCACTGCAGACTGCGGACCGCGCACGATTCACCAGGACCCCCGAACCACAGCCGGACGGACAGCACTGACCGAGTGGAGGCATGAGAACAGGGTTCCTCGGTCGCTCGGGGTTGCGGCACGTCGTGACGTGCCACTTCCTTGATCATCATGAAGGTCGTCCCGGCGGCGCCCACGGGCCTCGCCGACTACTGGGCCGATGCTCGGATCGAGCGAGGGCGGGTGTATGTGCCCGGCGCCGGAGTGCTGGGTAATTACCTCGCTTTTGGCGTCCTCAATCGTGTGAAAGATCATGCTGAAGCGTTTGTTCCGCATGCTCTATCGTCCGCTGCGTGATCTTTCAGACGCGCTCTCGGCAGGACGAATCAGCTGCAGCGGACATTACGGCAGACCTTACGCGAGCCCTCTTCGAGGGCCGGTTCGACCAGGTCCACGCGCCCTGGCGTGATCTGTTCAGCACCCCCATGTTCCACCACCGCGAGCTGTCGCCCGAGGAACGCGTGGCGCTCTCGTATGAGCGCCTGCGGCACATCAACAAGTCTCTGGACGGTGCCAACAGCCCCGAAAACCTCCCGCGAGACACAACGCGCCTCACAGCCTTGCACGAGTGGGTCGGCCCGGTGGATCCAGGACTCGGCACGATCCTCAGCATCCACTACAACCTCGTCCTGGGCAGCCTGCTGGACGCCAAGGGCACGCACGACCTGCGTCCCTTCCTGAACATGGACCGCATCGGCGTCTACCTGTGCACGGAATTGGCCCACGGCAACAGTGCCGCGCTGATGGAGACCACCGCAACCTACGATGCGGCCGGCCGCGAGTTCATCCTGCACACGCCACGGCCAGAAGCCGCAAAGTTCATGCCCAACACCAGCCCGATCGGCGGTCCCAAGACGGCCCTGGTCGCCGCCCGGCTGATCACCGGCGAAAAGGACCGGGGCGTGCACCTCTATCTCGTCCCGCTCCACGACGAGACCGGGCAATGCCTGCCGGGCATCACCGTCGAACGCCTCCCGCAGACAACCAGTGCCCCCGTCGACCACTCCATGACCACCTTCACCCACGTCCGTCTGCCGCACGAGGCGATGCTCCAGGCCGACCACGGCCGACTGACGCCCGACGGCGTCTACACCAGCACCGTCGGCAGTACCCGGAAGCGATTCCTCGCCTCGGTGAGCCGGGTCACCGTCGGCAAATTGTGCATGCAGGCCTACCACCTGGGCACCACCCGCCACGCTCTGGCCGTCGCCGTCCGATACGCCCACAGCCGGCACACTTCCAGCGGCACCGGAGGCGGCACAGTCCCGCTGTGGCGGCATCGCAGCCACCATGCCCCCCTCATCGACGCCCTGGCCACCAGCTACGCCGCAACGTTCCTGCACCGCACCGCCGTCCGGAAATGGGAACAAGCCATCACGAAGGCCGACCGCGACGACGCCGAGCGGCTCGCAGCCATCACCAAGGGCTGGATCACCTGGCGCGGCCGCCAGGTGATGACCGAATGCCGCGAGCGCTGCGGAGCCCAGGGCCTGTTCCTGGCCAACGGCATCGCGGGCCAGCTCGCCGCCGGCGAGGGCGCCATCACCGCCGAAGGCGACAACCAGGCTATATGGGTCAAAGCCGGCATGGAGATGCTCCTGGGCAACTACACCCCGAATCCGCCTCGCCCCGGACCGAGCAACCTCGACAAACCCGAGGCACTGCAAGACCTGCTCGCCGACATCGAACGAATATGGCACGAGCGCGCCCGCGCCCGCAGCCGTAGCTCACGCCCGGGCAGCGTCCTCGACCGCACCGTTCTGCCCGCGCTCCAACTGGTCGACGCCCACGCCCACCGCCTCGCAGCCGAGGGCCTGCTGACAGCCGCTCAACAGACGAGCCACCCTGAGGCCGGGCGCCTCCTGCACGCCCTCCACCGGCTGTTCGCACTGCGCCGCATCGCCGTCCACTCCGGGGACCTCCTTGCGGCCGGGCGCCTGGAGAGGGACCGACTGCTGGCGCTGCCGGACACGATCGAGGACGTGATCGATGCGCTTGCGCCCCATGGTCTGGTCCTCGCCAACGGGCTGGCCGTCTCGGAGACGCTACTCCTCAGTCATCCGATCACGGCTCCCGGCGCTGAGCGGGGACCGCAGCCGCGGGAGCCGAGGGGGAGGCTCACTGACTGATCGTTTCAGAATGCGCTGCTAAGGCGCCTCAAGTAGATGATGCTGCAGGCGAGTTGGAGAACCTCTCGATGGAAGTCCGCTCGTATCTCGCAGCGGGTGCGGAGGCAAATAAACTGGTGGAGCCAGGCAAGGTTTGCTCCACCACCCAACGGGTCTTGCCCAGTCCGGGCACAGCCTCGACACCCCCGAAGCGGTGCTCACCCGGATCCTCGGTGGCCTCATCAACGAGTACCGATATGTGGCGTGACCTGCAGCGACGACTTTTCGAGCGGCTCAGGGCAAGGCCGCTCCCCGTTGATCAACACGCCCGCCCACCTCGGCCTCGACTTCGCCGTGCTGACGGCCGCGGTGGTCGCCGGTGTGGCCGCCGCGCCGGCCCTGCTGGGCGGCTGGCCCGGTGACTCCTTGACCTCAAGCGTGCTCGAGGAAGAAGACTGCAGGGCACGGCAACACGAAAGGACCGCCATGCCCACCGTGCACTTCCCCGACGTCCGCCGCCCCGACGCGGGTACGGCCCTGGTCAGCCAGTGGATCGTTTCGGCTCCCGAACTCCAGCACAGGGCAGCTGACTTGCTGATCGCGGAGTGGGAGCGGCAGGACGACCGTCCGGACGCGATGCTCTCACTGACCGCCTTCCTGAGCGAGGACGGCCTGCGCATCCTCTTCTACGCGCAGTGGACGGACGACGACGCACACCGCGCATGGGCCCGCACCCGGCGTCCCGCGACGGTGGGCCGCATCGACGAGGAGCTCCCCGGCATCCAGCGGCCCGGCCTGGTACGGTACGCGCTCGGCCGCAGCCACCTCCCGGCCGATGCGGCAGGCCGCAACCCGGGCCTGCTGGTCACCCCGGCCTTCCGTACGGACGGCCCGGCCACCCAGCGCCGGCTCGCCGGCACGGTGCTCGCGATCCTGGAGGAGGAGCAGGTGCCGGGGCTGCTGGGGGCCCACTTCCACCTGTCCAAGGACGGCGAGCAGGTGCTCAACTTCGCCGAGTGGGAGGACGAGCAGCAATGGCGCCGCTTCGCCGAACACAGCGCGGCGCCGCGCCTGCGGGCCGCGCTCGAAAGCATCGAGGGCGTCACGTTCCTCAACACGTTCGGGAATGCTGCGCGTTACCGGCCGTACGCGTCCCTGGTCAATGTAGAGCCCCCGGTCAGGTGAAACCCGATCACCCGCTGACGGTCCGGCCAGGTAGCGTCTGACCAGGTTCGCTGAACAAGCCATGCCGGGCTCGGACTCACGGAAGCATCGACGGGTCTGAATCCACCTCGTTGAGGGGCCGCCGATGCTTTTCCGTTGCCGACGACACCGGCGTCGATGCGGCGGGTCTTCCAGATCGTCCGGCCCTGTTTCACCGCCCCGTCCTTCCTGGTGTTCTGCCAATTGGCGGTGGGCATGGCCACGGCTGTCGGCCGGCGTACCGTCACCGGGATGCTGACCGCGGCGAACCTGGCGGGCCGCTGGCCGCACGACCGGGCCCACCAGTTCTTCTCCCGCGCCGTGTGGAACCCCCACCGGCTCGGGATGACGCTGGCCAAGACGGTCGTGGCCCATCTGCTCCCCGACCAGACGCGCATGGTGGTCTCGGTCGATGACACGCCCCGCCGGTGCGCTGCCCGAGCGGACCATCGACGTGATCGCCGACGCCGTCTACCACCACGAGGACATCACCACCCTGCCCCAGAACGTCACGTGGACCTTCCGCCTGCAACGCAACGCCGTCCTGACCGGCCCCACCCCGCCCAGGACCGGCCGGCAGGGCCGCCTCCGCAAGAAGGGCGACGAGCTCGGCACTCCCGGCCAGATCGCGCAGGAGGCCGTCGACTGGAGTTCCTTGCAGCAGGTCGGAGCGGTGACCATAGCTGACCACGGCTCCGCCAGTCGTTGCGGACCACGTACGGGATCTTGAGACCATGAGCAGCCCATGGCAGGCTCGTGCCGCATGATCGATGAGTTTGCGAAAGACAACCTGCACAAGAGACTGCGGCGGGACCGTGAGGCGCTGCTCTGGAAGCTCGATGGCTTGTCCGAATACGACGCGCGCCGGCCTCTGACAGCGACCGGGACCAACCTCCTCGGCCTGGTCAAACACGTGGCCACGGTCGAGGCCAGGTACTTCGGTGAGGTCTTCGACCGCCCTTCTCCGGAACCGCTGTGCCGGTGGCAGGACTCCGACGGCAGCGATCAATGGGCGGCCGAGAACGAGACGCGCGATCAGATCATCGGGTTCTACCGGCGCACGTGGGAACACTCGGACGCGACGATCAACGAGCTTGCCCTCAATACCCCCGGCCACGTGCCCTGGTGGTCGGAGCCTTATCCGAACACGAACCTGTTCGCCATCATGGTTCATGTCCTCGGCGAGACCATCCGGCATGCCGGGCACGCCGACATCTTGCGCGAGGGCCTCGACGGCCGGACCGGGGTGCGCGCCGAACACGAGCAGCCGATCGACGAGGAAGCCCGTGCAGCCTACTTCGCGAAGGTCGAGCAGGCCGCCAGGACGGCCGCACCAACCAAGGCTTAGAAGGCTGTCCCACGACGTGACGTGATGTTCGAGCGGCATGATGCCGGTCGTGAGTGCTGATCTGTCGAAGCGTCGGGTTCCTCATGCACCATGGGAGCTGGTCGCCCCGTTATTGCCGTCGTTCGCGGCTCGACCGCAAGGTGGTGGGACCGCTCCGTGTGACGCGCGGGCCGTGTTCACGGCAGTGGTGTACGTCCTGACCAGTGGCCGTGCCTGGCGGCATCTGCCGCCGACGTTCGGCACGTCGCCCGCCACCGCGCATCGCCGCTTCACGGTATGGACCGAGGCCGGCCTGTGGCGTCGGCTGCACCGGGCGGTGCTGGACGAACTCGGGGCCTGGGGCGAGGTGGACTGGACGTCGGCGATCGTCGACGCGGCCTCCGTTCGCTCCAAAAGGGGGGATCGCTGACCGGGCCGAACCCGGTCGATCGCGGCAAGAAGGGCAGCAAGCTGCACGTGCTGTCCGATGCCCAGGGCGTCCCACTCACCGTCGCCGTGTCCGGCGCGAACATGCACGACAGCCTCGCCCTCAAGCCGCCCATCCTCGGCATCCCCGCCATCCGGTTCCGCCGGGGGGAGCCACGGCGACGCCGCCCCGTCAAACTCCGCGCGACAAGGCGTACTTTTCCGCCGAACACCTGGCCTGGCTGCGCGAGCGTGGGCTCGTCGCGCGCATCGCGCGGCCAGGCGTCGAGTCCGGCGAACGCCTGGGTCGGCACCGCTGGAAGATCGAACGGTCGATCGCCTGGCTCTTCGGCTACCGCCGCTTGACCGTCCGGTACGAACGAAAGGGCTCACACTTCCTCGCCCTCCTCGGCCTGGCTGCTGCCCTGACCTGCTACAAGAAGCTCGCGAAACTTGCCACGTGAGACACCCTCTAACTGATCGTTCAAGCAGATCGGTGTGCCGGCTGGCGGCTGACCATCTTCATGCGCAGGGTCTGCCCAGTGCCTGCTGATCTCGTCCCTGATGAACTGTGGGAGCGCATAGCCATGTTGCTGCCACCGCACCCGACTCGCAGGGGCGGCCGGCGCAACGCGGTTGGCGCCGATTGCGGGACTGGACCGAGGCCGGGGCCTGGCCTCGCCTTCATCAGACCCTGCCGGCCGAACTACGCAGGGCAGGCCTGCCGGAGATGGACGACTGCGCGATTGACGGCTCCCACGTCCGGGCGCTCAAAGGAGAAGATCATGCCGGGCCCTCGCCCGTCGATCGCGCCCGCCCCGGTCCCAGCACCATGTGATCGTGGACCGGCACGGCACCCCTGCGGCCGCGTCCGTGACCGGCGGAAACCGGCACGATGTCACGCAGTTGATCCCGCTGCTGGACACGATCCCTCGGATACGAGGACTGCGCGCAGGCCCCCGCAGCAAGCCGAAGCGCCTGATCGCCGACCATGCCTACGACTTCGACAAGTACCGTCACGAGCTGCGGAAGCGCGGCATCAAGCCCCTCATCGCCCGGCGCGGCGTCGCCCACGGCTCCGGCCTCGGGCGTACCAGGAGGGTGGTCGAGCGCACTTTCGCCTGCTCCACCAGTTCAAACGGCTCCGGATCCGCTACAAGCGTCGCGCTGACCTCCAGGGGCGGTATTGGCCGTGTACCAGGGCAATGGAGTGATCTTCGTACGCTCACGCCCGGTGACCGGCGTGGACCGAAGCACGCCAGCACAGCGCCTTGTTACTCCTATTCATGTGTTCATGGGAGTGTTGGGGAGGTGCTGGCGCGCCCCCGGGCCCCGCCTGGCGGCGCCGCTGGTGCTGCTCGTCGCCGTGGCTGGCACACCGGCGCACCGGGCCGTGGCCTACGGCGCGGGACGCCACGGGCTCGGCCTGGAGGTCGCCCTCGACACCCGACCCGGCATCCGCGTCAGCCACCCGCTGGAGAAGACGTACCTGCTCATCAACCGCACCGGGGCCGACCTGTACGACATCCGGGTCACCGATCCAGGGCTGCCGGGCGTCCGCATCGGCTGCCCGTGCCCCCCGATACCGCCCACCACCCCTTCACCGTCCCCGGTCTTGCCTACTTCGGGTGTCCCTGTGCCGCCGTCCCCGGTCTTGCCTACTTCGGGTGTCCCTGTGCCGCCGTCCCCGGTCTTGCCTACTTCGGGTGTCCCTGTGCCGCCGTCCCCGGTCCTGCCTACCTCGGGCGTCCCCGTGCCGCCACTCCCACCCTTGCCCGCACCCGGCGCGGGAGCCGCCGCAGGAGCGGCGGCAGCCGGAGGTGCGGCGGCAGCCGGAGGTGCGGCGGCTGCGGGAGGTGCGGGGGCTGCGGGAGGTGCTGCCGCCGGCGGCGGGGGCGAAGGCGGAGGGGGTGGCGGTGGTGCTGGCGGAGGCGCGGCAAGCGGTGGCGGGACTGGCGGAGGAGCAACCGGCGGCGGAGCAACCGGCGGTCAATCCACCTCCCCAGTGCCCCCGCCCACCAGTGCCCCTCGCACCCCGCCAGCCCGACGGCCACGCGCCGCCACCACGCTCATGTACCGCTTCATCCGTCCCGGAGGCGGCCCGACGGGGCTCGGCCTTCTCACCGTTCTGTTCCTGATGCTGATCCCGGCCGCCCTGGCCGCCGCCCTCCTCGGATCGCGGCGCATCGGCCCGTAACCCACCAGCCATCCAGCCCACCGAGACGTCAGGAGCCCGAACCGATGATCGAGACCTTCGCCGTCGTCCTGGGGATCGCCATGGTCGCCGGAGGGATCGTGGTGATCCGGCATCGTTACTGGCCGCCGGCTCCGGACGAGGAACCCCGCGAGGACGTGGCCGAGTACATCGCCATGATGGTCGGCGTGCTCTACGCCCTGGTCCTGGGCCTCTCGATGGTGTCCGTATGGGAGACCCGGTCCAGCGTCAAGGAACATGTGCAGGCGGAGGCGAGCGCCGCGCACCAGATCCGGCTGCTGGCCGCAGGCTTTCCGGCCGCGCAGGCCGAGAAGACGCGGACCGCCGTCGACACGTATGTGCACCATGTCGTGACAGCCGAGTGGCCCGAGATGGAGGACGGACAGCCGTCCGGCCGGACGGGCTGGGGCCTGCTGGACGAGGTCCGGGCGGCGACCCAACTGCCCGACAACGCCACCCCCACCCAGTCGGCCACACTCCAGGAGGCCCTGGCCCAGCTGAGCACCCTGGACGACGCCCGGCGCGGCCGGGAGGCGGACGCGAGCAACCCCCTGTCGCCCATGCTGTGGTTCGGGCTGATCGTCGGCGGTGTCCTCACCGTGGCCTTCATGTTCATGTTCGGGGTGACACGCAGCTTCACCCATGTGGCGATGGTGATGGGCCTGACAGCGCTCATCACCTTCACCGTGCTGCTGGTCTACCAGCTCAACCAGCCCTTCAACGGCATCTTCGCCGTCAACGACACCCCCTTCAGCCGCTACTTCCCCGGCGTCTGAGCATGCGGCACCGGACGAGACACTGCCGCTCCCGCTCATGCTTCGGGCGCCCCCCGTGTGGGTGATCGGCGGCGGCCCGGAACATATTGGGACGCTCGCCCTGCGCGGGAGTGCTTGGCGGGCTTCCTGGCACTCCTCCTTGGCCGGGACGCGGAAGGACGCTTGCGCACCGGCGCGCTGACCGCCGCCCCCGCTGCTGCTGGACCGCCGCCCGCGGCTCGTGGGTGGCGGACCGACTGCGGCAGTGGCAGGCAGGCCGGATGATGCGCTTGTCGGATCGCCCGGCCGTGGCTCCTACCCCCTTGACCGGCGTCGCCGGACCGGCGCCGGACGAGCCGGAAAGCCGGAGCTGAACCAGCAGGTGAAATGCCGTCGGCACAACAGAACATGAGCTGCACATGATGTCGGTGGACAGGAGAACGGCGGTTCGTCGGACACGGCCCCCGCCGTCGTCACGATGCTCGCGCAGGCAGACGGCCTCATGACGTGGTCGGCACCCCCGCACTGGCCCTGCGCTGGACGGGTCACCTCACGCAACGCGGCATCGGTGTTCCTGGCGACGAGTCAACCCGCACCGAGGAGGAAGCCATATGACGTAACGTTAGTAACCTCAGAATTTGTACGTCGTTGAGAGATATGTAAAAGCAATTTGCTCCAGATATGAGGAGTGTGCATGTCTCTCGCGATTTCCCGGCTCGCCATCGCTGTCTGCGGTGCTTCCGTCGCCGCGCTGGCCGCAGCCGGTTCGGCCTCGGCTCACGCCGGCGCGTCCGTCCACCACGGCGGCGCGTCCGTCAAGGGAGTGGGCAACTCCACGGTTGGCACGGGGACGGTCCAGTCGGGCGTGGCGCCCAACACCGCAGTGCACCCCGACACTCAGGTCGCTCCGACCGTCAGCGGAGTGGGCAATTCCGAGGTTGGCATGGGGGCGGTCCAGCCGGTCCTGGCGCCCAACACCGTGGTGTAGTCCGTGACTTCAGGCCGTTTCATCCGTTCTGCCTCGGGGCGATGTGCCCGTCATCGGGAACTGACCTGCGTGCGGGGTCGGTAGCAGCTGTCCCGCTTGTTGTCCTGGCGCAGGCGCTGATGAGGTGGACAGGCCGGGGAACCGCGGACTTCTTGGTGTCCCTGGCTGTGGCAGCGCGGTTCCTCCTTGCGCGCTGGCCTGGGTGTGCAGGCCCGGAGAGTGAGCCTGCACACCCAGGGGCTGCCGCGGACCGGACAGGCAAGGGGCCGGTCCGCGGGGCTGGGTGTGGATGACGTGGTGGGTCAGCCCAGTTGACCTTTGCGGGCGCTCTCCTGTCATGCGTATGCCCGGAGTTCACCCCATGGGGTGACGAAAGCCTGTACGGATTCCCCGCAGGGCTCTGTCCGGGAGCCCCGGGTCGTGTGCCTTCTCGACTCAGCTGGTCGGGTTGCCCGGAAGTGAGGTTCCTGGTGCAGGCCCCCCGGGCGACCCGGCTCCGGCAGACGCGACAGCCATGTGGGTTCCGTCGCCCTCTGCCCTGCCGTGTGCCGCACGGTCTGATCGGCGGGGTGTGCTGGCGGGCGGCCGGTGCGGCCTTGGCCGACGGCCGCGGGACGGGGGCGGGGGTGTCGTGTGGGTGGTGGGCTCGGTCTGACGGGCCGTAGGCTCGTCACGCTTGCCATGCGCGAGGAACAGCAACGCCGCGCCCTGTCCGACTTCCTCGGAGGCTGGGGCGCGGCGGGCGGAACGTTTTCTCAGGGGTCAGCGTGCCATGTACACCGGTTCGTTCCGTGATCCGGACCGCACATCCCCCGGGCGTTTATGCGACCGCCTGGATCTCCTTGGGGTTCGGGCCGTACTTGTTGATGCCCGACTCGCTGTCCGTGCAGAAGAAGACCAGCAGGGTGATACCGCCGACGAGCGGGACGAGCCCGAACAGGAGCCACCAGCCGGAGTGTCCCGTGTCGTGCAGCCGGCGCACGCCGACGCCCCAGGCCGGCAGCAGGAGGACGAAGTAGGCGACGCCGATGAGAGCGAAGAAGGCCGGCGTGTGGCTCACGGCGGCGATGACTCCCAGCACGGCGAAGATGATGTAGGTGAACAGCAGGAACAGCCAGTACTCCTTGCGGCGCGCGCGTCCGCTGAAGACCGCGTACTTCTTGAGTGCGGCGATGAACCAGCTCATGAGAACCCCCCTGGGATCGATGTTCGGACGGTCCATGATCCGGATCCGGCCAGCGCAGAGGGTAGAGGGTTTGTCGCGACCGCGTGATTCCGGGCAGGGAGTGCAGGTCAGCGCCACGACTCTGCTTCAGAGCGCGATTTACCCTGCATCAAACATCGATTTCCGGACAGATCTCCCCGTGAGCAGGGGTCGTTCCTCGGAGGGCGGCACGCCATGCGGGACACCGAGTTCGTTCCGTGTCCCAACCGAAGGCGAACCGAGGCTGATCCGCCATCACTTCGGTACCGGAACGATCTCCGCCCGTATCCGGCCTTCAACCGTGCGGCGGTCGGATCGGACACGGCCCTGGAGGGCCGGTGCCCGTGCATCTCGGGCCACTCGGAGGCGAGTTGCACCGCGTACCGGTCACGGCAGCAGCCGGCTCCGACCAGAGCCCCGACCACGAAGGCCCGACCACGGTCACGAAGTGACCACGCCTCCGTGGACCAGGCCCCAATCCCCGCCGGCAACCCGGCCGACGACCGTCCGCACCCTCTGCCGCGTCTGCCTGCGAACCCGCAGGTCACCACGCTGGTCCTGCGATGGTCGGGAGGCCGACATCCCCTCTACGCCCCCGAATTCCGCTCCACAGCAGGAAGAAGAAGGAAGCGGGTGGGTGGGACAGGCCCGGGCGGCGGGCGAGGAGATCAGGCGCCGCGGGTGTTGCTCGCGCGTGACGGCGGGGCCGCGCGCGATGCCGCCGACAGCAGGAGACCCCGGGTCGTCGCGGCGGTCCTGAGTCAATCCCGACTCGCCACACTGCGCGTCATCGTGTCGCGGCGTTTCGGTGCTGGTGGGGAGCGGCTGCGCTTGGCAGGGACTACGGGCGGGAGATGGAACCATGCGGCGCGCTGTTGCTCTGACGCTGTGTTCGGGGATGCTGGCTGCCACTGCGGCGTGCGCCGGGTCCTCGCCGGGGAACTCGGCGGCGCCGCAGAAGCCGTCTGCCGGCACTACGTCCGTGTCCTCGGCCGGCAGCAGGAGTCCGAGCGGCCAGGTGGCCACCTCCTGTCCGGATGGCGTGCAGAGCCAGGGCGTGGCCTCACCCGCTGCGGGCAGTGGCACGTCCGCCGACACCGCCCAGGCACAGGCACTTGCACAGGCCGTCGGCGATGAGGAGTTCAACTCCGCGTACTCGGACATTTTCGGCACGGTGATCGACGGCTACACCCCGGGCCGGGTGGCGCTGTGTGTCACGGACGTGGCGCGCGGGAGGCGGCTCGCGCAGGCGGCCAGGCGCGCCCACCCGGCCGTTGACCTCAACCGGCTCGACATCCTTGCTTGCCGCCACTCCGAGGGGACACTGCAGGAGGCCGTGCGCGGGCTCACGGCACACAACGGCCCGCCGACGATTGCAGGGTTCCCCGTCTACCAGATCGGCCCGGCCACGGATCATTCCGGCATCGAACTGCACACCAGCCAGACAGGCAGCGCCTCAGCGGCCTTGCGCCGCTACCTCACCTCCCGGCTGGGCGGCATCGCCTTCACCGTCGGCAAGAGTGAGCAGGCGGCCGGATGAGGCCCTGTACCCGGGCCGGAGCATCTCGAACGAGACCGCATCCGGCCTGACCACCCTGACCATGCAGGACAACGAAGACCTGGTGCTCCAGGCCTCGGACGGCCGCGTCTGCTGGCACAGCAACACGACCACCGGCTTCTACCCCATCTACCAGAGCGACGACAACTTCGTCATCTACGACCAGGGCAACCACCCGGTCTGGGCCAGCGGCACGCAAGGCGACGGGGGAGACACGACGAACGTCAACATGTACGGCCAGGTGTGGGTCGGCGAGGACGTAATCACCGGTGGATACCGGTGGCCTTGCGTGAAAGTCCCGGCGTTCACGCCGGGGATGAAACCCATCTCAGGACTGCTCTGACCCGCAGGCCAGAGCGGGCGTTTTTGCTGCTCGATGTACTGGCGGACGATCGCCAATGGTGCTCCGCCGCAGGATGCGGAGAAGTAGGAGGGCGACCACAGGTGTCCGTGCATGACGGCGCGGTTGGCCCGGCCGGTGAACTCCTGCCGTATCCGGCGGGCGGAGACACCCTTGAGGCTGTCGACCAGCTTGGAGACGGCGACCTTGGAGGGTAGTTGACCAACGGGTGGACGTGATCACGTTCGCCGACTGTATTGGGCTCCGTAGGTTTTCGTTACCACCTCCGTGGGGTTTGCCCGGACGCGTCGCGGCTTCACCACAGGACTTCGTGAACCCACTTCCGGTCGTGCTGGTTTGTCGCTTCAATCCTCTCATTCCACGACTGAGCCTTCTGGTGACCAGTCTTCCTGCATGAGAGGAGTGCGCATCATGAATCTCCGCGGACAAAACAAGCGTCGACATCCCAATCGGAGCAGGCGTGTGGTCGCCCGGGGCAGCGCCGTCGCAGCTCTCATGGCCGGCCTGGCCGGCTATGCCGTAACCGCCGCGCCAGCCGCGTCTGCCGCCTGCAATCCGGGGTTCGGTGGGTACCTGGGACGGTGCGAGACGACGGCACAACAGCACCAGAGGGAACAGGAGGAGGCTCAGGAGTTCCGCCAGAACCGTGCCAAAACCTGCGAGGGGCTCGCCGACATGAGAAACAACGCCACTGACGCCGACACGTTCTTCGCCAGTGCCATCGGCGAGGAGGCAGGCGACTGCCCGGAAAGCTTCCGGGCGCAACTCGGGGGATAAAGACATCGCACGGCGCTTCACCCAGCGTGAGAGAATGAATTATTAGAGTCACAGTCATGGCGTGATAGAAACAGAAACACAAACATGCCCCTCGTGCTCTGGCGGGCACGAGGGTGTTTTTCGTTTAAGGTCTGCGGGGTGGCGATCAATTCATCGCCCGCCGCCAGGTCCAGCGTTTCGATCGCCAATTCCAGTGCGACGGTTCCGCTGGTTACTGAGATGGCGTGCCGGCTGCCCACCAGATCGGCGAAGGAGCGCTCGAAACGGTCCCGCCACGATCCCATCGACAACGGCTCTCCGCCCTCGACGAGTTCGGTCAGTACGGGTATCTCGGGTGCCGCCAGCACACTGCCCCGCTTGCCCCAGGCACCACGTAATTCTTGTTCATTTTCTGATCCCCCTGATTCACGCCCGCCCGGCAGGAAGGGGCCAACGCCGGAAAGCGGCAGGGGCGGGCTCACGACGATTCCGGTCGCGCGGCGACCCGGAGGAACGGAGACACAGTGGTGAACGTGTGCGCTCCATGGAACGCGGCGGAACGTCGGGAACTGAAGAGTCAGCGGGGGTCAGCACGGTCAGCTTGGTCAGCCGCGGTCAGCGCGCGGTGCGCATTCGACGTATGTGTTCGGCGAACCGGCGGGCGCCCGGACTGGCCGCGTGTCCCTTGGGAAGCACCAGGTCGATGCGGCGTTCCAGGTGCACACCGGTCACCGAGATCAGCCGCAGTCCACCGTCTGCTGACCGGGGCTCGGCACCGGGGTCTACTCCCTTGGGCACGAAGGCGATGCCCAGGCCCGCCGACACCAGGTCGAGGACCATCGCCCACTCGGTGACCTCACAGGTGATCCGGCGGGTGAGCCCGGCGGCGGTGAACGCAGCGTCCACCTGGATCCGGTTGGCCCACTCCGGTCGGGTCTCCACGAACCGTTCGCCGTCCAGCATGTCCAGGGTGAGCGACTCCGCGTCGGCGAGCGGATGGTCGGACCGACAGGCCAGCAGCAGCGGTTCAGCGGCCAGCGGGATGACCCGCAGGTCAGCGGTGCGGCCGGGAACCGCGGAGACCAGGGCGCAGTCGAGTTCGCCCTCGGCGACCATCTGGAGCATGGGCAGCGCGGCCAGTTGCTGCAGCGTGATGTCCACCCCCGGGTGAGCACGGGCGAATTCGGCCAGCCAGCTCGCCAACGGCACCAGGTGCTGGCTGTTCTGCAACGCTCCGATGCGCAACTGACCGGTCAGCACGCCCTTTACATCGTGCACCACCTGACGGGCCGCCTCCGCGGCCTCCAACGCGTGCCGGGCGGCGGGCAGCAGAGCCTCGCCCTCCACGGTGAGCCGTACCGGACGAGTGCCGCGGACGAACAGCACCGTGCCCAGTGTCTTCTCCAACGCCCGGACGGAGGAGGACAGTCCGGACTGGACGATGAGTTCACGGGCGGCGGCCCGGGTGAAGTTGCGTTCTTCCGCGAGGGCCACGAAGTGGCGCAGGTGACGGAGCTCCATCGCGCCATTATCTCTGGCAGAGATGGAAAATATGCGATCCCCATCCCCCTGAGTTGAAACAGGGAGTGGGAACACGCCTGTTGACTCATATGTACGGCCCGAACAGTGCAACGGCCGTCACGGAGACAACGGGAGTCGACAGAAGTGACCACGACCGAACCAGGGACCTACCAGTACGAGCCAGCCACTGCGGACAGCGGTGCTCCGGCCATGAAGCCGCCGCGAGCCGCCCGGGCGTCGCACGGCACCGGGTTCTGGTTCGTGGCGATGGCGTTCATGGCGCTGATGGCCTTCGGTACCCTGCCCACTCCGCTGTGGCCGCTGTACCAGGCACGCGATCACTTCGGCCCGACCATCGTCACGGTGGCGTTCGCGGTGATGGTGGTCGGTGCGGCGGCGAGCTTCCTGACCCTGGGGCATCTGTCGGATCGTTTCGGCAGACGCCGCATCGTGGTGCCCGCCCTGCTGGTGGCCACCCTCGCGTCGCTGATCCTGCTCGCCTGGCCCGCGCTGCCCGGCCTGCTCGTCGGCCGCACACTGACCGGTGTGGCGGTGGGCCTGATGGCCTCCACGGCCACCACGTATCTGGCCGACCTCTACCACGAGGCGCATCCGGACCGTGAGGGTTCACCGGTACCCGGCTTGGTGGCCGCCGCTGCGAACCTCGGCGGTCTGGCGCTCGGTCCCCTGGCGGCCGGTCTGTTGGCCGAATGGGCGCCGGCGCCGCTGATCACCCCGTACGCGCTGTGGGCCATCGCCATGCTGGTCTTCCTGGTCCTGGTGCTGAGCACCCCGGAGACCGTCGACCTGGAACTGCCCGCGCAGCAGCAGCCGGTCCGGTTCGCGCTGCGGCCCGGTGCCGGCCCGGCGTTCACCGCCGCCTCCGTGGTGGGGGGCTTCGCCTTCGCGGCGCTCGGCCTGTTCTCCTCACTCGGCGCGATCATCATCCGCGGCCAGTTGCACATCACCTCGCACGCCATCGCAGGCATCGCGCCGTTCACCATGTTCGCCGCCTCCGCCATTTCCCAACTGGCGCTGGGCACTCTGCCGTTGGTCCGGCTGATGAAGCTCGGCGTGGTGCTCTTCCCGGGCGGAATGGCGCTGACCGCAGTCTCCCTCTACCACCCGACGCTGACGCTGTTCCTGGTCGCGGCCGGGATCGCGGGCGCGGGCGCGGGCCTGCTGTTCAAGGGCGCGGTCAGCCAGGTTGCGATGGCCGCCGCCCCGACGTCCCGCGCCGGTGTGCTGGCGATGTTCTTCGTCATCTCCTATATCGGCATGGGCGCGCCCTCCATCGCGTTCAGCATGGTCATCCAGCACATCAAGTTGCAGCCCGCAATGATCGGCTTCTCCGTCATGCTGTCGGTCGGCGCCATGGCCGCCGCCGCAGCGACCAGCCGTAATGCCACCCGCCGCCGGGTGCGCGGTCGGCACCGCAGGCAGCGCGGGGCCAGCGGCCAGCACCGGGCCACCCGCCGCCGGGGCGCCACCGCCCACGCGGGCGGGCCGCACCGCACGTCCTGACGGCGCGCTTCCGCGGCCTCAACCACGAGGACTCCGCCCGCTTCACCTTCCTCCTGGCCACCCCGGCCATCGGGGGCGCTGCCCTCCTCAAGCTCCCCCCGGCTCCTCGGCCTCGCCGGCAACGGACTGCGCGGCCCACTCCTCGTGGGCAGCATCGCCGCCTTCATCGCTGCCTACCTCGCGGTCCGCTTCCTGGTCCGCTACTTCGAGAACCGCACCCTCATCCCGTTCGCCGTCTACTGCACCCTGGCGGGCCTGGGCAGCCTTGCCTACTTCGCCTTGGGGTGACCGCCTGAGCCGCTGCACCAGGCCAATGGGCGGTGCACTGCAGCACCGGCAGGCAGCGCGGATGCGTGGACCTCAGGCATGCGCCCGGTCCGGCCCAAGGGACCCCCGGGACCGGGCCGGGTCTCTGATGTGCCGGAGGCACGCTTCGCCGGTCGCCTCCGCGTCAATCTGACACCCGGGGCGCACTTCCCGCTTACCCCGACGTCAGGCTCAGGTTCCGTAGCGGGGCAGGACGCCAGTGTCGAGCGGGGACGGCAGAGGGGCGGGCAGTTCGACCGCCTCTCCGTACTCTCCATGGACCTGACCGCAGTACTCTCCGCCCTTGGGACGGGTATGCAGAGTCCAGCGACCGGTACGAGGGTCCAGGACAAGCAGGACGGCGACCCCGGCTCGGGCGTACCAGCCGTTCTTGTCGGTGATGTCCTTCGCCTTCTCCGACTGGGAGATCACCTCGACAGCGAGGGCGACATCACCAGGGTCGGCCAGCCAGGAATCGTCCTCGTCCCACTCCACGGGCAGGACCGTCAGATCGGGTGTGGCGTAGTCGTCCGGGTCCTCCGGCATGGCGACCGAGGACATCTCGTACGGCGCCAGGCCCCCGGGCAGCCGGGGCTCGATCTGCACCCGCAGGCGCCGGATGGTGCCGGCGTGCTTGCCGCGTGGGGTGGGGGACATCACGAGGCTGCCTCCGATGATCTCGACCCGTAGCCCGGTAGAGGCTTCGATGCGTTCGGCGACCTCGCGCAGGTTTCCGGGGCGCGGGTGCAGCACGGGAAGGGTCACAGCTGCCCACCTCCTCATCGGTGGCTGTTCGATCACCACCGTACCGGTTCGAGCCCTCACCACGGCAGGTGAAGGCCAGACCCGCGCCCAAGGTCCGGCGCCGCCATCCGCTACCCGGCAGGCCCCACCCCAGGCAAGTCAGCCCGCGAAACTTGAGGAACACGCTCCCCACCTCCGCGTATCCGCCGGGGGAACAGGGGATCACCAGGGGAGCAGCGGCGCGGCGTCCTCCGCAAGACCGATCACGGCCTGACCTGCGTGCATGGCGTCGGGACGGTCCCGGGTACGGGCGTGACGCACCAGGATCCACCGGAGCTGCGTGCGCAGGTGCGGATCGCGTGTCTGGGCGAGGGCCTGGGTCGCGACCCGCGCACATTCCTCCGCCCGGCCTTGGTGGAGCAGGGCACGGGCCCAGATCACCCGCAGCCGTTCCACCCGGAGATCGGTGGGATCCGCTCCCGGCAAGGCCCGCTGCAGCAATTCCAGGGCGGTCTCGCGGTCCCTGGCGACCAGGCGGTCGACCGCTCCGCGGGAGAAGTCCAGCAGGTCTGCGGCCCGCAGCCGGGACTTCGCCGAACTCCTGACGCCTCGCGCAGGAAATGCCGACGGGCTCTCGCGCTGGATCGCCCAGGTCCGCGCAGCCGACCTGCCCCATCTGCACGCCTTCACGCGCGGCCTAGACCGAGACCGCGACGCCGTGATCGCCGGGCTCACGCTTCCGTACAGCAACGGCCCGACCGAGGGGGTCAACACCAAGACCAAGCGGATCGCGCGCCAGATGCACGGTCGAGCAGGCTTCAGCCTTCTTCGCCACCGCATCCTCCTCAGATAGAGGCACGCTCCGTCACCACCGAATGTGAGACAGGGCCGTTAACTTGACACACCTCGATGTCGATGCCGATGTCGGTGTCGAGGACGACGGCGCGCCAGAAGGCGGCTCAGCGGGGCTCGTCGAGACGGGCACCCTCAAGGAACTCCGGGGTCTGCAGAGAGGCCAGCTGCTCCTCCTCGTTCCTCAGCCAGATCTCGGCCACCCCGCTCCACAGCGGCTCGTCGTCGCCGGGCTGCGGGATGCCGGTGCCTTCGGGGGACTGCTGCGATCAAGGCCGGTGTGCGGCGGCAGGGGCAGCCGCGCAGGCGATCCGGCGACCTTCTTCGCAACGTGCCGAAGTAGAGGCAGGGTTCGCGTTGCTGGTACCGGCGGACCTGGTACTCGTAGAGCCCGCATGGTGTGCTGCCCGGGAGACCGGGCGGGGGGAGACTGTCCGCCCTCCTGGACCTCATGGACCAGCGAAGTGAACTGTCCCCCTTCCTGCGCACCCGGCGGGACCGCATGTCGCCGGAGGAATACGGCTTACCGGTCGGCCGTCGCCGCTCTCCAGGGCTGCGGCGGGCGGAGATCGCCCAGCTGGCCGGGATCAGCGTCGACTACTGCATCCGGCTGGAACAGGGACAGGCGGGCCGGCCGTCGGCTGCGGTCCTCGACGCCGTCGCCCGCGTGCTGCGCCTCACCCCGGACGAGCGCGAGCATCTGTACGTCCTGGCCCGCGCGGAGACGACCCCGCGGCGTTCCGCGCCGACCGGGAAGGTCAGGCAGAGCATGCGACGTCTGCTGGAGCTGAGGGACCCCACCACCCCGGCACTCGTCATCGGCCGGCGCATGGACGTGCTGGCCTGGAACAGCATGGCCGCGGCTCTCATGGCCGAGGACTGCGCCGCCCTGCCCCGGTCCCGGCGCAACCTGCTGTGGCACGCCTTCTGTTCGCCGGCCGCGCGCTTGCTGTACGTCGGCTGGGAGACCGCCGCCCGGCAGGGCATCGCCTTCCTGCGGTTGTCCGCCGGACGCTGTCCGGATGATCCCGCGATCGCCGCCCTGGTCGGTGAACTCTCGGTCAGGAGCGAGGAGTTGCGTACCTGGTGGGCGCAGCACGACGTGCAGGACCGCGGCAGCGGCCGTAAGGGCTTCAACCGTCCGCTGGTGGGGCGGCTGGACCTGGACTACGAGGCGCTGCAGCTGTCCGACGGCCCTGACCAGCATCTGATCACCTACACCGCCCCTGAGGGCAGTTCCCCGCAGAGCGCCCTGGAACTGCTCGCGGTGATCGGCCGCGAGGGGATGACGGTCGGCGACGGGCCCGGGCCCGGCCGGGAGGAGGAGGTGCACCACGGCGCCGGCCCCGGCGGTTCGCAGACCTGACCGGAGCGCGGAGTGCCCGCGGGATGGAACCGGCCGGTCCCTGACGGCGATCCCCCGGGAGACGGAGAACCCCGCCCCGCACCCGGGGACGGGGTTCCTGGCGGACCGGTACGGGCTCCTTGGTGCCGTGCGGCTCAGACCGCTGCAGACTCGGTCGTGACGGAGAACGCCGGCGCGTCGCCCTGGTAGCCGTCGACCCGGATGCGCCCGTGCCCGCCGTCGCCGCAGTCGAGGGGCGTGGCGGTGATCCAGCAGGGCTGATCGAGCTCGACGTACCGGAAGAAGGTGGCCTCGAAGTCGAAGGGCACGACCCGGCGTGGCGCGGCGCAGGCGTGTGCCGCCTGACTCGCGGCCTCCAGGAGCACCATGCCGGGGATGTGGTCGTGGGCGTGGTCGAAGAGGACGCGGTGCGTGGTGTCCGCGCGCAGCCGCCAGTGGTGGGGCGGCCTCCCGGCCGACAGCACGACGTCCCGTTCCGTGACGCGGCCGACGGCGGCGGGCGGCAGGGCGGGGGAGAGCGGCAGGGCGTGGTCGAAGACCTGCTGGGCGTCGGCGTGGCTGCCGCGCAGCCGGTCGTAGATGGCGGGCGGATAGGCGGAGTAGCGAAGCTCCGCGGTGCCGAGGTCGCGGCCTTCGCGCACGGCCGTGACCTGTGTGGTCAGGTGGATGGTTCCGCCTGCCCGGCGCTTGACGTGGGTGTGCCGCATCCGCAGTTCGACCGTGCTGTCGCCTCCGGTGCGGTGCAGGGCCGCGGGGTCGCTGGTGCTCCTCAGGTATTGCCAGCTCATCCGGTGGCTGAGCGGTATGTCGAAGACGGTGTGGGTGAGGACGAGCGCGGCCTGGCGCACGCTCTCGCCGAACAGCAACGGGCTGTACGTTCCGTCGGGCAGGGCGTAGAAGCCGTGGGCCGCAGGCCAGTGCACGGTGACGTACTGTTCGCTGTCGGTGCTCGGACGCCAGTCGGCGACCAGCGCTTCGGCGGTCTCTGACTTGCGGATGGAACCTATGATGGCGCTCTCATCGGCCTGGGCGGCGGCGGTGGTTGCAGCGATGCTGACGGACATACGAGTCTCTCCCCCTGTGAACACCGTGATGGACTGCTGAACTCCGCTGTGGGATGACCGCGTTCGGGGTGCCGGGTGGTGCCTCTCGTCATAAGATAGAGAAAGCAATTTTTTTTGTCGAGGGAGACCGGAAGGAGCTGGACGTGGCCGAGCGGACACCGAAGCAGGAGCGGTCCCAGCGGACGAGGGCCGCGCTACTCCAGGCGGCAGCCGAGATCTTCGGCGAGTCCGGTTTCGCCGGGGCCAGCGTGAACAAGATCGCCAACCGTGCCGGGCTGACGCTCGGGGCGCTGTACTTCCACTTCGAGAACAAGGAGGCGGTGGCCCGGGAGATCGTCCGCATGCAGCCCTCCTTCGTGCCGTCGTCAGGCAGCTCCGACGGCCTCCAGCGGGCTGTGGACATCACCCTCGGCTGGGCCTACGGCCTGCTGCGGGACCCCATGCTGGTGGCCGGCGCCCGGCTGGTCGCGGAGCAGGACGCCTTCATGGTGCCGGGGGAGAACTCCCACCGGCAGTGGACCGCGATCCTCGCCGAGGCACTGCAGGCGGCGCAGCGCAAGCGTGAGATCCGCGCGGCGGTCGACGTCGATGCCGTGGCCCGGCTCGTCGTCAATGCCAGCACGGGCGCCCAGTTGCACGCGTTCGCGGAGTCGGGGCCCGGCCGCGACGACCTGCCGCATCGCATCGAGGAGATGTGGCGCTGCCTGCTGCCGGCCATCGCGGTCCCCTCCGCCGCCAAGCGGGTCGAGTTCGCCAAGTCCCGCGTCACGGCCTGAGCTTGACTCTCTGTTTTCCGAATGCGCTTTCGGTTTGAACCGTAGCGGGCCAGACTGTCAGACGCGAGGTCATATACGTCGAACGGGGGAGTGCGATGGTGAGGGCCACGTGTGCCCGAGGGGTGCTTGCCGGAAAGCGCATCATGATCACCGGTGCGTCCAGTGGCATCGGCGCCGCTGCGGCCAGAGTCATGGCCGCCGAGGGGGCGGCCGTGACGCTCATGGCCCGCAGGGAGGAACGGCTGCTGAAAGTGGCCGCGGAGATCACCGCGGCCGGCGGCACCGCCGCCGTGGTGGTCGGTGACGTCACGCGGTCCGCCGATGTGCAGCGGGCCGTCGCCGTGACGGTGAGCACCTTCGACGGGCTGGACGGCGCGTTCAACAACGCCGGCTGGGGATCGGTGGGGACCGCGCTGCACGAGACGGACGACGGCGACTACGACCGCATCATGGACGTCAACGTGCGCGGCGTGTGGAACTGCCTGCGCCACCAGATCCCGGTGATGCTCCGCCAGCCCGCCGGCGGGGCGATCGTGAACACCTCCAGCACCGCGGGCCGGTTCGCGACCGGGGTCCTCGCGCCGTATGTGGCGGCCAAGCACGCCGTCCTCGGCATGACGCGGGCCGCGGCCGCCGAGTACGGCGACCGTGGGATCCGGGTCAACGCGCTGGTCGTGGGTGCCACCCGGACCGAGATGCTGAGCGACGCGTTCAAGAAGATCCGGATGCCGGAGGAGCACGCGACATCCCGGGCGATACTGCGCCGGCTCGCCGATCCGCAGGAGATCGCCGAGGCCGCGGCCTGGCTGTGCAGCGACCGTTCCTCCTTCGTCACCGGTGCCGACGTCCCCGTGGACGGGGGCTGCAGCGCCGTGTGACCCGGTGCGCCATGTGTCCGGCCGGCATCCGCGACGACGGACGTCCCGTCAGCCGCTGAACCGTTCGAAGGTGTACGCGGCGGACACCAGCGTCATGTGGTGATGCCAGCCGGGGAAGGACCGCCCTTCGAAGTCGCACAGCCCGAAGTCCTCCTCCAGGGCGGTCACCGTCGCGGCGGTGCCCCTGTGCAGAGCGGCCAGCGACCGCACCTCCTCGATCTGCCGGTCGACCAGGTTGGTGATCCAGATCCGGCCCGGCTGCTGCCGCTGCGGGGACCACTCGGCGAAGAGACGGTGGACGGGGCGTGCCGAGGGCCCGCCCTTGCCGAGCGCGGGAAGGCGAACCAGGCAGGAGGCGGTGCGTACGTGCTGCTGCCGGCCGTCGGCGGTGTTGCTGGTGGCGCTGGTGGCGGTGTGCGGATGCCGCGTGCTGCGCGCGCGCAGCACCGCTTCGGCGGTCTGGGCCGCCGGCCTCGCGGAGAGGGACCGGGCGGACCCCGGGGGTGTCGGCCCGCCGGGGTCGACCGGGAGCCGGCCCGGTACGGCGACGACGAAGTCCTGCTGATGCCGGCTCAGCGCGCGCACCAGTGAGCCCGCCTCCTGGCAGTCGCTCATGTCGGCGACCACGGGCACCGCCGTATGGCGGGAGCGCTCCACCATGCTGTCCACCAGGGCGAGGGCGTGCTCCCACACCGGGCGGTGGCGCACGGACTCGGGAATGCGCGCTCGCCCGCGCAGCTGCTGGTCCGCGGCCCAGCGCTCCGACAGCAGCAGGTGCCAGTCCACCGGTACGGCCACGGTCCGCGTGGACAGGAACGCGCCCATCGCGAGCTGGCAGTTGAGCGTGCGGCCGGAGGAGGCCACGAAGCGGCGCTGGACACCGACCGAGCGGTCGCCGCGCTTGGGCAGGACGGCGCGGCCCAGTGTCCAGGCCCGCACCGGTTCGCGCTCCTGCGCCCAGTGGGCCAGCTCCCGCCGCGCCGGTCCCCAGTCCCAGGGGCTGCTGTTGATGAACTGGTGCAGGGACTGGCCGGCGGTGGGGGAGGCGGAGACGGCGGCCGCCAGCCGGCGCACCGACTTCTTGCCCGGCGTGGCGAGCAGACCCTCCAGGTAGGCCTGCGCCCAGCGGCGCTGGTCGGCCCGCGGCAGGTGCGCGAAGAGCCTCTCGGCGAACGCCGCCACGGGTGTCTCCTCCAGCAGGGACGTACGGGACGCGAAGCGCACGGCCATGATGCAGTCCTTCCCGAGGACGTTCGCGGTGGTTCGGCTGCTCCAAGAATAATAGCGGTTCTTTTTTTTCTCTCAGAACGGACAGGCGCGGCGCATGGACTTGGCCAAGTCGGAGCCGGTCTGGCGCCATTCCGCGGGGCGGTGTTGCGTCCCCCCGCCACCTGCAACAACCTGGTCGGTACACCCACCGCCGTCCGGAGATTCCACCGCGTGCGGGGTCCACATGATTGGCGCAGAAGACGCTCCTATGGCAGACGAGTTGACATGGTGAAGCAGCAGCGGGCCCTGCGCACGCGCGGCGCGCTGCTGCGTGCGGCCGCCGAGGTCTTCGACGAACAGGGCTACGGCGGCGCCTCGTTCACCCAGATCTGCAAGCGGGTGGGCATCTCCATGGGCGCCCTGACCTACCACTTCTCGACCAAGGACGACCTTGTGGCGGCCATCCGTGCCGAGGGCCGCGCTGCCACCGCCTCCACCGTCGAACGGGTCGTGTCGGGCGCGCTGCCGCCGCTGTGCGCGGCGGTCGAACTGACACTGGCCGTCACCGATCTGCTGGCCGCCGACGCCGCGGTGCGCGCCACCGCGCGGCTGTCCCGCGAGCGGCCGGCTCTGGAACCGGCCTGGGCGTCACTGTGGGCCGAACCGCTCGGCGACCTGATCCGCCGGGCCGGCGCCGGCCGCGGACTGCGCGCCGGCGTCGACCCCGACACGGTGACCGCCCTGGCCTTCCACCTGGTCACCGGCGCGGAGACGGTCCTGTGCCACGACCGGCACCACCACGGCACAGCCCCGGACAGCTCCACGACCCGCGAGCTCGCGCGGATCTGGCAGCTGATCCTGCCCGGCATCGCCGCCGTCCCCTGCGTGCAGCACGCGCCGCACAACGGTGGGACGCCCCTGGCCCGCCGGTCCGAGAACCTGTCCTGACGGGGGCTCTCCGCCGTCACATCGCTTCCCACTTAGGCAAGTTGCCAAGGTAGGCCCGCAGTCGGCGCGCAAAAACAAAAAAGAAACACTTTTTATGTGATCGTGATGGGTACCACGGTCAGCTCTCCGGCAACACGAATCCATCTCCGAAAGGGGTCGCACTGTGGGCACTACGACGTTCCGGGCGGAGGACGTCTACCGCGAGGAACTGGCGAAGATCGGGGCGGAGGACGGTCGGGTGGTGTGTGTGGAGGCGCTGCCGCCCCGTGCCCGGCACCCTTTCGAGACGGCTCACCCGGACCGGTTCTTCCAGCTCGGCAGTGTCGAGGGCGCCATGGTGAGCATGGTCGAAGGGCTTGTCACCGCCGGATTCAGAGTGTTCGTGTGCGGACTCGGCCCGGGCACCGACAGCGGGGCGGCGCGGTCTCCGTTGCTGACACTCGCCTATCTGGAGGCGGGTGCGTCGGTCGTGGTGCCGGACACCCAGGCCTGTTCGGCGGAACTGCTGCGCACGTCGCGCGTGCGGATCGCGGTGCCCAGCGGCGTGCAGGAGATCAGGGCGGTGGTGCGCGGTGCGGCACGTGCGGTGCGGCCGTATCACATCCGCATCGGCTCTGGGGCTCCCGTCGACCTGACGGCGCACTGGACCGGCGCAGGAGACGGCGACATCCCCGCAGTGGTCTGGGACCTCGGCGAGGACCTGGGACTTCATGAGGACGCGGGGGTCTGCATGGTCTCCGTCGGTGAGGACGGCACCCGGCTCGCGCTGGCGGTCCGGGAGCGGTCCGCGGAACCCGCGCACGCGCACCTGGTGTATCTGGACGACAGCCACCTGGCCGCGGCGGCGGGCGAACTCGCCCGCCGCTACGACCGGTTCGTGGTGCTCGGCGGACACCGGGGGCCGGGCGGGGTGTCGCAGCGGCTGAGCCGGCTGATGCCCGGCTGCGCCGTGCAGGAGACATCGATGAGCGGTGAACTCACCGCCGACGTCGACCGGGTGCTGTCGGCCGTTCGAAGGCTGCGGCCATGAGGGTACGCCGGAGCGGCCGACCGCGGCCGGTCCGGGCGGCGGCTCCCGGATCAGTCGCGCGGCGACTCCAGGAGCTCGGACCTGGCCAGCAGATAGGCGAGGTGAGCCCGGCTGCGGCTGCCCACGAGATCCGACGCCTTCTTGATGTGATGGGACACGGTCCTGCTGCTGATGCCGAGGCGCTTGCCTATCCCCGCGTCCGTGTGGCCCTCGACCATGAGCTGCAGCACGGCCCGGCGGGTCTCGTCCGTCAGCAGCGGGGGCCTGCTGTGGTCCTGGGAGATGGTGACCGGCTCGGCGCGCTGCCAGGCGTGGTCGAAGACCTTGACGAGGTAGTGGATGAGAGCCGGGTGCTCCACGGCCAGCGCGGTCGTCTGCTGGTCGTAACGGGGGTCCGGAATGAAGGCGACGGAGCGGTCGTAGATGATGACCCGGTCGACGATCTCGTCGAGCGTGCGCACCTGGGCGCCGGCGCTCGTCACCCGCTCGATGTAGGCGAGCGTCGGGCCGTGTGTGCGCACCGAGTGCTGGTAGAGCGTGCGCTGCCGCACGCCACGGCTGTTCAGCCGCAGTGTGCGGGGCAGGGTCTTGCCCAGCGCGTCAGGGTTGCGGGCCCCGCCGGGATGAGCCGTCAGAAGCTCTTCGCAGCAGGCATCCGACGCCCGCTCCAGCGCCGCGTAGATGACGTCCGCGCCGTGCAGCAGCCGTACGGAGGCGGCCGAGGTGCGCTGTTGGGCGCGGTACACGTCCTCGGCCGCCGACAGGGCGTCGTAGATGCCTGCCACCGTGTGCTGCTGCGCGAGGATGGCGCGCTCCAGCGGGCGGGTCAGGTCGTGGGACGCGATGTCGGGCGGTACGGCGACCCAGCGGGCGCCTGTTTCGGCCTGTTGCCGCATCAGGCCCAACTCGACCAGGCAGTCCGGGACGTCGTCGGAGGTGGGGCCTTCCACGAGCGCGCGGCGGTAGCGATCCAGCCCGCGCTCGCACAGAGGTACGACATTGGATCGTGGACTTATGTCCGAATTTCTGCACACTTTTCCCCCTTGCTGGTTCCCGCAATGCGCGATCCCGAGCCTACCGACTCATGCTTTCCAGCCTTTTACGCGCCATGCTTTTTGAGGCGGAAGGGCGCGGTGCCTTTTCCGTCCAACGGAGGGGATGAAAATGCGACGGAAGCAGGTTTCGGTCATATTGCCCCATGGGGTGGCCGTGCCGCCGGCGGAATCCGACGACGAGAATTGGTGCGTCGTTCCGGTGTAGACCGGCCAGGCGCGGCGGGATTCGGACGACGACACATAATTCACATTCACGGGGGTGCAGTGGGCGTGGAACGTGACGAGGAAACAGTCGGCATCCTTCTGGCCGGTGGCAGAGGCGAGAGGGCCAAGCCGATCACTCTCAAGTCCTCGGACTACATTCGGAGCAAGGCGCTCATTCCATTCGCCGGCCGACGTCTGGTCGAGTGGATGACGGACGCCTGCCGAGAGCAGGGCGTGCGTCGGTTCTACGTCGTGACCCACGGCCTGGAGAACCGCAATCAGATCAAGCTTCTGCTGGGCCACGGTGAGCGCTACGGGGTCGACATCACCTACTCGCGCTCCCGGTTCGACCGGTACAACGTGGGCTCGGCGGGCGCCACGCTGCACAACCTGGAGCAGTGGGACCTGCAGGGCCGTGCGCTGGTCCTGCCCGTCGACTCGCTGTTCGACTTCGATCTGGCGGCCATGGAGGCGACACATCGCGCCGAGGCCGCGGTGGTCACGGTCGCGTCCGTGGCCCGCACCGCGGCGGAGATCGCCGGCAAGTACGGCGTCATGCGGACCGACGAACGCGGCCTGGTCCAGGGCTTCGTGGAGAAGCCCGGGGCCGGTGAACTGCACTCGCTTTTCCCCCGGACGATCGATGATCCCACCGCGACCCTGGCGACCAACGCCGGGATGTACCTGGTGGACTGCGGCCGCCTGCGGATGCTCGCCCGCGAGCCGGAGCTCTTCCGGCAGTCCCACCAGCGCCTGGACTGGGGCGGCGACCTCCTGCCCCACCTCGTCGAACGAGGGGTGCCGGTCGCCACCCACACCATCGGGCGGCTGGGCGACATGGGCAACGTGCCCGACTACCTCCAGACGGTCCAGCTCGTGCTCGACGGCGCGTACGAACAGATGAACCGGCTGATGGCCGCCCCCGACCGGACCGGGCCGCGCTGCTGGATCCATGAGACCAGCCTGCAGACGAAGGACGACGTCACCGGCACCACGCTGGCGCAGAAGATCGAGGAGGGCTCGGTCGTCATCGGCGCGGGCGTCCGGATCGGGCGCGATGTCGAGATCGGACCCGGGGTGCGCCTGGAGCACACGGACATCGGCGACGGAGCCGAGATCCGGGAGCACGCCACCCTCGTCCGGTCCGCGGTGGGCGAGTCAGCGGTGGTCGGCTCCTGGGCCGACATCACCGACACCTACATAGGCCCCATGGCCCAGGCGCTCTCGGAGCGCGTCAGGCCACTGCGGCTCGAGCAGTTCTCCGCCATCGGCGACGGAGCGGTGCTCTGGCCGGGATCGCGATTCTGCGGGGTCACCGTGTACCCCCGACTGCGGGTTCCGGCGCTGGCCGGCGTACCTGCACAGACCGAGCTCAGGCACGCTGACGACATCCTGCGCTGGGTGTGACGGCGCTCATTCCTGGAGGGGACCATGCAAAGCCCCATTGCAGTCATCGGAGGGGCCGGCCGGACAGGCGTGATCATCACACGCCGGCTGCTCGACGAAGGCCACCGAGTACGAGTGATCAGCCGTGATCCGCAGCGCGCAGTGCTGCCGCTCGGAGTGGAGACACACCCCGCCGACGTGCGGTACGCGGACGCACTGGGTCCCGCCCTGCGCGGATGCTCCGGCATCGTGTTCGCCGTCGAGCCGGGCATCGCCGACTCGGGTCCGCAGAGCCCCGAGAGCACGGTCTACGACGGGGTGCGCAATGTGCTGGCCGCGGCCGCCGACGGCGGACAGCGCCCGCAGGTGGTGCTGATCAGCCAGATCTTCGTGACGCGGCGCGAGCACCCGATGAACGCCTACGGACGGCTGCTCGACTGGCGGCTGCGGGGCGAGGACGAGGTGCGCGCCTCAGGGCTGCCCTACACCGTCGTACGCCCCAGCTGGCTGACGGACGACGACGTCGCGGGCGCCCGGGTGCGCCTGGAACAGCAGGACCGGGGCGACGGCTGGGTGTCGAGGAAGTCGGTCGCGGAGGCCTGCGTCCAGTCCTTGCGGCTGCCGGCCGCGGGCGGGCGGACCTTCGAGCTCTACAACGAGCCCGGACAAGCGCCCACCGACTGGGGCCCGCTGTTCGACCGGCTGATTCCCGACCGGATCCCCGCGTATCAGGTGCCCGTTCACTGACGGGCGCCCGAGCGCCCCCTGATCGGCGAGGCGGAGCCGGCGATCGGCTCGCCCCGCTGCAGACCTGCCGGTTCATTCCCCCGTCGCCGGCGGGCAAGGACACGGGGCCGGTACGAGGCGCTGCGCATCGCCCCTCGGCCCCGTGTCCAGCACCACGCTTCTCGGCTTTGGCTGCCACCGAATGCCGTGCCGTCGCCTGCCGATACCCGGCACGCGGCTGTGAGGCCTGCCCGGATTCGGCGGGGCTCGGTTCTCGCAGCACGGATCTCGGCTCACCGGGATGTGGCACACCTTTTTGATGGAGAGGGTTGAACGGTGTCCGCAGAAGACCAGCAGACGCTTCCCGACGGCGTTTCACAGAACGCATTCACTGAGGTTCTCTCTGCGCTGCGTTCCATTCCGCGAAGTGACCAGCGCCGTTGGGGAGAGCTGTATGCGCGCGGGCTGCTCGCGGTCCCGGGAAAGAAGACCATGCGTGCTCTCGCCAATGGCGCGGGCAGTGGGGCCGAGCAGAGCCTGTACCAATTCATCAGCAAGTCGCCGTGGGACGCCGACGCGGTGCGCCGCGACCTGGCAGGGTTGCTCACCGAGCGGATGCAGCCCCGGGCCTGGGTGGTGCAGCCCCTCGTGATCACCAAGGTGGGGCAGCACTCGGTCGGCGTGGAGCGGCAGTGGGTCTCCCAGATCGGACGGGTCGTCAACTGCCAGCAGACGACGAGCGTCTGGTTCGCCTCGGACCGGGGCAGCTGCCCCGTGGACTGGCAACTGGCACTGCCCGAGTGCTGGACGGACCAGGAGGACATGCGCCGCCGCGCTTCCATCCCCACCCATGTCGGATCGTGCCCGCCGGAGCAGTGCGCCGTCGACTCGGTGAGCAAGATGTCGCGGGGCTGGGGGCTGAACGGCCGGCCGGTGGTGATGGATCTGCGGCAGACGGCACCTCATCGGGTCTGCGCCGACCTGGCGGCTCGCCAGATCCCGTTCGTCGTCCAGGTCGACGCGTCGTCCATCGCCCCGGTGCCGCCCGAGCCGAAGCCCGCGCCGGGGGAGCCCGCCGACAGGGCAGGGGAGTGGGTGGGCCCGGCCGGGCTGCTCTCCGCGCTGCACAAGCACCGCATGCCGGTGGAGTGGTTCGACCCCATGGCCAAAGCCGTGCGGGCCACCTCGGTGGGCGCTGCCCGCGTCGCCCTGCGCAACGTCTCCACCGCCGGGCAGCCGGAGCGGCTGGACCTCGTCCTGCTGGGTGCCTGGGCGGCCCCCGGCCGACGTTCCCCGACCGAGTTCTGGCTCTCCAACCTCACGCAGTCGCAGCTCGGCACCGTGTACCGCACGGCCATGCTCTCGCGGCGCGTGGAGCGCGACCTGGCGCAGGTGAGCGACGGCCTCGGCATCCGCGACTTCGAGGGCCGGTCGTACCGCGGCTGGCACCACCACATGACGATGGTGTCCCTGGCGCATGCCGTCACGGCGCTCTCGTCGCCCCGCGCGCAGAGCCTGTTCCCGCCCACGGGCCGGGCTTCGCTCGCACTGGCACGGGAGACGAAGGTGAGCGCCGCATGACCGAGACCGCTCGGCGCGCAGTGACGCCGTGGCGGTCCGGTGGGCCGCCCGCCGAGGACCTGGACCGGATCATCGACGCGCTGTGCCGGCTTCTGCCGGCCTGGCTGCCCCGGCAACGCTGGTACGCGGGCAAGGGCCATGCCGCCCCCGAGGTCCGGCCCCTCCTGGCGGAGGCCGTCGTACCGGGCGACCCCGCGCTGGTGCAGACGGTGTTCCGGTCCGGCGACGGCGAGTGCTACCAGCTCCTCATCGGGGCGACGGCCGCTCCCGCCGAGGCCGGCACGGGCGTGCCCGCCGACACCGTCATCGGCACCAGCCGTACGCGGGACGGGCGGCACCTGACGCTCTACGAGGCGGGATCCGACCCGGAACCGCTGTCGCGACTGCTCGACCGTTTCGTCGCGGCCGAGCCGAGCGGAGCGCTCGCATTCCACAGGTTTCCCGGCGCGCGGATCCCGGAGGGGCTGCGGGCCAGACCGCTCACCGCGGAGCAGTCCAACACCTCGGTGGCCTTCGGCGACCGGATGATGCTGAAGGTGCTGCGCCGAATCGTGCCGGGGGCCAATCCCGAGCTGGAGATGCTGGCCGCACTGGAGCGGGCGGGCGACGTGCCGAGCGCGGCGCCGCTGGCCTGGGCGGAGACGGTCGGCCCGTTCGGGGCCGAGCCGGCCACCTTGTGCATCCTCCAGGAGTTCGTGCCCTCGCGTGGGGACGGCTGGAGCATCGCCACCGCGGAGGCGGAGGCCTGTGTCCGTGGTGCGTGCGACTCCGTGGCGCCGCCGGGCGGTTTCTCGGCCGAGTCGTTCGCGCTGGGGCAGGCCACGGCGCAGGTGCACCTGGCGCTCGCACAGCAGCTGGAGGCCCGCACGCTGAGCCCGCCGGAGACCGCGGAGCTGACGGACGCCCTCATGACCCGGCTCGACCACGCCCTCGCCGAGGTGCCCGACATCACTCCCTACGTGCGCGGGCTGCGCACGGCGTACCAGGACCTGCGCGAGACGGTGCGGCGGGGCAACCCGCTGCCGGTCCAGCGCGTCCACGGCGACCTCCACCTCGGACAGGTCCTGAGGGCCGCGGACGGATGGGTCCTGATCGACTTCGAGGGCGAGCCCGGCCATCCCCTGGCGGAACGGCGCCATCCGCAGCCCGCGGTCCGCGATGTCGCCGCCATGCTGCGGTCCTTCGACTACGCGGCGCATCATGCGCTCGGCCGGATTCTCGGTGCCCCGCCCGCAGAACGGACCTCCGGCGATCCGCGTGGCACCCGCCTGACGCGCAGGGCCTCGGCCTGGGCCGTCCACAACAGGCGCGCCTTCTGCGCCGGTTACACCGCTGCGGGCGGCCGGGACCCGCGTACGAGCCCGGTGCTCCTGCGGGCGTTCGAGGCCGACAAAGCCGTGTACGAGGTGCTCTACGAGGCCCGCAACCGGCCCGAGTGGCTGCCCATCCCGCTCGCCGCGGTGCGCCGGCTCGCGCACGGGAACCGCTCCGCGGGCTGACTCGGGGGCACTGCCTGCGCGGTCGACTCCTTTTCTCTGCCCGCGGAGTGAAAGTTCAGGAAGTCGGTTTTCTTTCTTTGCCCCTCTCGATGACTGCTGGCCATGCTGAATGGGCCCGTCCAAAGGAGAATCCGATGATCCACCAGTTCATTCTGGCGGCGCCCAAGCCTGGCATGTCCGTAGCGGAATTCCAGGACTACTGGGTAAATGTCCACGCGGTGCGGTACGCGGCGAAGATTCCACAGATCCGCAAGTACATGGTCGATACGGTTGTGGACATCAAGGGAAACCTCGGTGAGCCGGCGCTGCCCCACCAGGGCATCGCCGAGATCTTCCTTGCCAATGGTGAGGAGCAACTGGCCTCGCTGCAGACCGAGGAGTTCCTCCAGGGCGCCCGCCTCGACGAACCCAACTGGGCCGCGTTCTGGCAGACCATCGTCGTGGACACCACCGCGCACGAGATCGTTCCCGGCCCCCCGCCGGCCAGAGGACAGGAGTGGGTCAAGCTCACCGTGCTGCAGAAGAGGCGCCCGGGTCTCGCCCTCGCCGACTACCGCAAGCAGACCCTCGACTCGTACGCCTCGGTCGTCAAGGGCACCCCGGGGCTGCGGCGATACCTGCACGCCCACACCGTGGACGGCGCCTACGTCTTCGGCGAAGCAGCCTTCGACAGCGTCGAGCAGCTGTGGTTCGACGACGTGAACGCCCTTGAGGAAGCGCTGCGTTCGCCCTACTTCACCGAGGAGGTGAAGGCGGCGCGCGACGAGATCGTCGACGGGAAGTACGTCTTCTCCCTCGCGGCGAAGGAGAACTGGATCATCGGCCCGCAGGCCCGCTGATCCCCCTGATCCGGTGGCTGAGGCGCCGCCCCCTTCCGTCGCGGCGCCCGGCCACCCACCCCGAACCGATTACCGAAGGAGCCGGCGTGCCCAGGAAGAACGCCAAGAAGATCCTCGTGATTCTGTCGGAGTACGGCTACTGGGGCGAGGAGCTCGTCGGGCCTCTGCACCACTTCGACCAGCGGGGCTACGAGGTGGTGTTCGCCACCCCGACCGGCAAGCGTGCGCACGCGCTGCCGCCGTCGATGGACCCCGGGTACATCGACCCGCCGCTCGGCCGCTCGGTCACCTCCGAGAACGTCGCGAAGCTCACCCGCGACGTCGACGCCTCCGAGCGGCTGGACGACCCGATCGACATCTCCAGCTGGATTCCGGAGCGCCCCTACACGGCGGACGACGACTACCTGCGCGAGCTGGAGGCCTACCACCGGGCGGTCGACCTCGTGGCGCAGGAGCTCGACGACTACGACGCGCTGCTCATCGTCGGCGGTTCGGGACCGGTCGTCGACCTCGCCAACAACGAGCGGGTGCACCAGATCATCCTGTCCTTCCTGCGCGCCGACAAGCCGATCGCGGCCGAGTGCTACGGCGTCGCTCCGCTGGCCTTCGCGCGTGACTGGGAGGACCGCAAGTCGATCATCTGGGGCAAGCACGTCACGGGCCACTGCAAGGAGTACGACTACAAGGACGGGACCGGGTTCCTCGGTACCGACTTCGTGATCGGCCCGCCGCCGTACCCGCTGGAATACATCCTGCGCGACGCCACGGGCCCCGAGGGCCGCTACATCGGGAACTTCGGCAAAGAGACCTCGGTGATCGTGGACTACCCGTTCATCACCGGGCGTTCGACGCCTGATTCCTATCTGACCGGAGAAAAGGTCGTCGAAGTGCTCGAGGACGGCCTGCGCCGCTTCGGCTGGTGACGAGCGGCAGCGATTGAGAAATCGAGAGAAGGCAGACATGGCCAGGCAGGGAAATGCGGCGATCATCGAGCAGTTCATCGTCGATGGAATCCCCTTCATGTTCGGCAATCCAGGAACCGTCGAGCAGGGATTTCTGGACGCACTGGAGGACTATGACGACCTTCAGTACATCCTGACCCTGCAGGAGACCGTCGCGGTCGGAATCGCGGACGGCTACGCCCGCGCCACGGGCCGGCCCGCGCTCCTGCAGCTGCACAGCGGCGTCGGTCTGGGCAATGCCATCGGCATGCTCTATCAGGCCAAGCGCGGTCACTCGCCGATCCTGACGATCGCCGGCGAGGCCGGGGTCCGCTACGAGTCCATGGACGCCCAGATGGCTGCCGATCTGGTCGCCATGGCGAAGCCCGTGACCAAGTACGCGACCCGGGTCACCGACCCGCGCTCGGTGCTGCGGGTGCTGCGGCGCGCGATGAAGATCGCGATGACGCCCCCGATGGGCCCGGTCTTCGTGGCACTTCCTCTCGATGTCCTCGACGCTCCCAACACCGAGCAGATCGTGCCGACGTCCGCGCCCAGCACCAGGAGCGCACCGGCCGGCTCGCTCGTGGAGCAGGCGGCGCGGCTGCTGACCGGTGCCGAGAGGCCGCTCGTCCTCGCGGGCGACGGCGTCTCGGCATCGGGCGCCCAGGAGGAACTGGTACGCGTGGCCGAACAACTGGGCGCCGACATCTACGGCGTCAACTACTCCGAGGTGAACCTGGACGTCACCCACCCGCTCTACCGCGGGGACCTCGGCCACATGTTCGGCGCGGTCAGCACTGCCGCGGTCAAGGACGCGGACGTGGTGCTGATCGTCGGCACGTACACGTTCCCCGAGGTCTTCCCCGACACCGGAGACCCCTTTCGCGCGGACGCCCGCATCGTCCACGTCGATCTCGACGACTACGAGATAGCCAAGAACCACCCTGTCACCCTCGGGCTGGTCGCCGATCCGAAGGAGACGCTGCGCGCGCTCTCCGCGCAACTGGTCCGCAAGCTGCCCGAATCGGACCGGATGGCGGCGTACGAACGGCTCCAGGCACGTCGTGCGGCACGGCCCGCCGAGCCGGCGGACGACGGCTCACTGCTCCACGCCTTCCTGCGCGAACTGGCCGCGCAGGTCCCGGACGACGTGATGATCTTCGACGAGGCGCTGACCGCCTCCGGTGCGCTGGGCGCCCATCTGCCCGGCCGCCGGCCGGGCCACTGGTTCTCGACGCGCGGCGGTTCGCTCGGTGTCGGCATACCCGGCGCGCTGGGGATCAAGCTGGCCCACCCGGACAAGACCGTCATCGGCTTCACCGGCGACGGCGGCTCCATGTACACATTCCAGGCGCTCTACACGGCCGTACGGCACGGCATCGGCGCCAAGTTCGTCATCTGCAACAACCGCAGCTACAAGCTGCTCGACCACAACATCGAGCAGTACTGGCGGGAGCGGGACGTCGCGCCGCACGCGTACCCGACGCCGTTCGACCTCTCCCATCCCGACCTGGGCTTCGCACAGATAGCCGGGGGGTTCGGGGTCGACTCCCTGCGGGTCGACGACCACGCGCAGGTGGGCGACGCGGTCAAGCGGATGCTCGCGGACGACAAGCCGTTCCTCATCGACCTGCGGACCACCGAAGGGGGAGACCGTGGCTGACGTACCGTCCCGTGACGGAGTGCTCAACGGACGGAAGATCGCGATCCTGGCGGAGAGCGACTTCTACGAGCCTGAAATCGCCTACTACCAGCGCCGGTTCGCGGAGGAGGGCGCCCGGGTCGACTTCGTCACCCGGCTGTGGGGCAACAGGTCGATCACCTTCACCGGTCATGAGCACCGGGCGCCGCTGACGGTGACCCGCAGCCTGGAGGACCTGGACGAGAGCCGGCTGCGCGAGTACAGCGCGCTGATCGTGCCCTCCGGTATGGTCGCCGACCGGCTGCGTTACACCGAGGACGTCGAACAGCTCGCGCCCGCGGCGGACCTGCTGCGTCGGGCCTTCGCCCGGTCGGGAGTGGTCAAGGGCATCATCTGCCACGGCATGTGGCTGGCCTCGTCGATCCCGTACGTCGTGCGCGGACGCAAGGTGGTCTGCCACAACAACCTGCTCGGCGACGTACGGAACATGGGCGCCAACTATGTCGACCAGGACGTCGTCGTCGACGGTGACCTGGTGACCGCCCGTACCGGTGACCACTGCCATCTGTTCGCCAGGACCATCATCGACGAACTCGTGCTGCGAGGGGTGTGACAGCCATGTCAGAGACATCAAGGAACGTCGACTTCACGTTCTCGGACACCATCGCGGGACAGGTGACCGGGTTCGACAGCCGGGCGCGCAGCTTCTCCCTGGTCACCGCCGACGGCCGGTTCTTCGACGTCGGCCTCGACGGCGGCCCCAGCGCAGAGCTGCTGCACAACCTGGGCGAGCCCTACCAGGACGCCACCGCTCACGTGGACGAGCTGCTCACGGAGGGCGCCTTCGTCCTCGCCTACGGCATCTTCTATCCCCACGCCGGAGCGCTGCGCTTCGAAGCCAAGCGGCTCATCTTCGTGGGACGCGACCCCGAGGACTTCCGCTTCGAGGAAGCCGGCTGGTGGGTCCGCCAGATCAGGGAGATCGCCGGCTTCTACCGCAAGGCCCAGTTCGGCGACGGCCCCATCGACTTCCGCGCCTACCGTACGGAGATCAGGCTCGGCGGTGACAAGACCGCCAGCCACGTCCAGGAGACGGACACCATCTCGCGGCTCGTCTACGGCATGGCCTCCGCCTTTCTGCTCACGGGCGAGGACGAGTACCTGGAGGTCGCCGAGCGCGGCACCGAGTACCTGCGTGAGCACATGCGGTTCGTCGACACCGACGAGAACGTCGTGTACTGGTACCACGGGCTCAAGGTCGACGGCGATGTCGAGACGAAGCTGTTCACGTCCGAGTTCTCCGACGACTACGACGCGCTTCCCGCCTACGAGCAGATCTACGCGCTGGCCGGCCCCGTGCAGACCTACCGGGTCACGGGCGACCCGCGGATCAAGGAGGACGCGGACGCCACCCTCCGGCTCTTCGACCGCTTCTACCTCGACCCCGAGGAGGGCGGCTACTTCTCGCACATCGACCCGATCCTGCTCAGCCCCCACCACGCCTCGCTCGGCCCCAACCAGGCGCGCAAGAACTGGAATTCGGTCGGCGACCACGCGCCCGCGTACCTGATCAACCTGTACCTGGCGACCGGCGAGCAGAAGTACGCCGACATGCTGGAGTACACCTTCGACACGATCGTCGAGCGCTTCCCCGACCTCAAGAGCAGCCCGTTCGTGCAGGAACGATTCCACAAGGACTGGGCGCACGACACCACCCACGGGTGGCAGCAGAACCGCGCGGTCGTCGGGCACAACCTGAAGATCGCCTGGAACCTGATGCGCATGCATGCGCTGCGCCCCAAGGACGTCTATCTGCACACGGCCGTCTCCCTCGGCGAGACCATGCCCGAGGTCGGCAGCGACCGCCAGCGCGGGGGCTGGTACGACGTCCTGGAACGCGTCAAGGTGGACGGCGAGGAGAGGTTCCGCTTCACCTGGCACGACCGTAAGGCATGGTGGCAGCAGGAGCAGGCGATCCTCGCCTACCTGATCCTCCACGGTGTCACCGGGCGGCTGGACTTCCGCTCCGAGGCACGCGACGCCCAGTCGTTCTACAACGCGTTCTTCCTCGACCACGACGAGGGCGCCGTCTACTTCAACACCCTGGCCAGCGGCCTGCCCTATCTCCTCGGAGTGGAGCGCCTCAAGGGCAGCCACTCCATGTCCATGTACCACTCGGCCGAGCTGTGCTACCTGGCGGCCGTGTACAACAACCTGCTCGTCCACGGCAAGCCGATGGACTTCTGGTTCAAGCCCGACCCCGCCCTGTTCGAGGACCGCGTCCTGAGGGTCGCCCCCGACCTGCTGCCGGCCGGGACGGTGTACATCGCGTCCGTCGAGGTCGACGGCGAGGAGCACACCGACTTCAACGCGCAGGCCCTGACCGTCCGGCTGCCCGAGACCTCGGGACGGATCAAGGTCAAGGTCCGCCTCCAGCCCAACTCACGTACGGAGGTGAGGGGATGAGCGTCAAGGTCAGCTCACAGGTGCTCGCCGAGGCCACCGTCGTCGCCCTGGAGGGCGAGATCAACTCCACCACGTCCGGCGGGCTGCAGTCACAGTTGCTGCCGCTCATCGGACCCAGCTCCGTGGTCCTGATCGACCTCACCGGAGTCTCCTACATCTCCAGCGCCGGCCTGCGCACCCTGCTCATCGTGCACCGCCACGCCCAGCAGCTGAAGGCCGAGATCACGCTGGTCGGTCTCTCCGAGGAGGTCTCGTTCGTCATGTCCGCCACCGGATTCCTGGACTTCTTCAGGATCGCCGAGGACCTGGACGCCGAGCTGGAACGCGCGGGTCGATGAGCACCCCGGACATGCGCGAGCGCATCGACGCCTTCCCGACGCACCGGATCGGACCGTACCGGGTCAGGGCGGGACGCCCCTTCCCGTACGGCGCCACCCCGGTGCCCGGGGGCGTCAACTTCTCGGTCTACTCCGACGGCGCGACCACGATGAGTCTGGTGCTGTTCGAACGGGGAGGCACTCGGCCCAGTGCCGAACTGGAGTTCCCGCTGGAGTTCCGCATCGGCAGTGTGTACGCCATGACGGTCTTCGGGCTCGACGCGGAGAATCTGGAGTACGGCTTCCGCGCGGCCGGCCCGTACGCCCCCGAGCACGGCGATCGCTTCGACGCCGGCAAGGTGCTCAGCGACCCCTACGCGCGGCTGATCTCGGGGCGGGAGGTGTGGGGCCGGGAGCCGGACTGGGACAACGTCTACCACTACCGCGCGCAGGTGCTGAACGACGACTTCGACTGGGACGGCGACCGCCCCCTGCGGATTCCCGCCGAGGACCTCGTCATCTACGAGACACACGTGCGCGGCTTCACCCGGCACCCCTCCTCGAAGGTGTCGGCGCCGGGCACCTACGCCGGAATGCGGGAGAAGATTCCGTATCTGCGGGAGCTGGGCGTCAACTGCCTCGAACTGCTGCCGGTGTTCGAGTTCGACGAGCTGGACAATCCGCGCACCGATCCGGCCACCGGTGAACGGCTGTACAACTACTGGGGCTACAACACCGTCTCGTTCTTCGCCCCCAAGGCCGGATACGCGGCCACCGGCCCCTTCGGCATGCAGGCCGACGAGTTCAAGTCGCTGGTCAAGGAGCTGCACAGGGCCGGCATCGAAGTGGTGCTCGACGTGGTCTTCAACCACACGGCCGAGGGCAACGAACAGGGTCCGACCATCTCGTTCCGCGGACTCGACAACGCCACCTACTACATGCTCACGCCCCGCGGCGAGTACTACAACTTCAGCGGCACCGGGAACACCGTCAACTGCAACCACCCCGTGGTGCGGGACTTCGTGCTGTCCTGTCTGCGTCACTGGGTTGCCGAGTATCACATCGACGGATTCCGCTTCGACCTCGCGGCCATCCTCGACCGGGCTCCGGACGGTACTCCGCTGCCCAACCCGCCGCTGCTCGAACAGCTCGCGCACGACCCGATCCTGCGGCACACGAAGCTGATCGCCGAGGCATGGGACGCGGCGGGGCTCTACCAGGTGGGCAACTTCCCCAACTACGGCCGCTGGTCGGAGTGGAACGGCAAGTACCGCGACACGGTCCGACGCTTCGTCAAGGGGGAGCCGGGACTGGTCGGTGAGCTGGCGACCCGGATGGCCGGCTCGCCCGACCTGTACCAGGGCCGGACCTCGTCCGCGTCGGTCAACTTCATCACGGCCCACGACGGATTCACCCTGGCCGACCTCGTCTCGTACAACGACAAGCACAACGAGGCCAACGGCGAGGACAACAACGACGGCGCCAATGACAACAACAGCTGGAACTGCGGAGAGGAGGGTCCCAGCGCCTCCCCGCACGTGCGCGAGCTGAGGATGCGGCAGATGAAGAACCTGCTGACCATCCTGCTGACGAGCCAGGGCATTCCGATGATCCTGGCCGGCGACGAGGTCGGCCGCACCCAGCTCGGCAACAACAACACCTACTGCCAGGACAACGAACTGTCCTGGTTCGACTGGGGACTCGTCGAGGCCAACGCCGGGCTTCTGCACTTCACGCAAGCGCTGATCGCCTTCCGGCACGCACACCCCGTCCTGCGCTCCAGCGACCATCCGAGCGGCACGGACCGGGTCGGCAGCGGCTATCCCGACATCAGCTGGCACGGCGTCCGCGCCTGGGCACCGGACTGGGCCGACCACGGCCGGGTCCTCGCGATGATGCGGTGCGGCAGGCACGCCAAGGGCGGCAGCGTGGCCGACGACCACGTGTACATCGCCGTGAACGCGCACTGGGAGGCGCACGACCTGGAGCTGCCCGCCCTGCCGGAAGGGCAACGCTGGCACCTCTTCGCCGACACGGCCACCGCCGTTCATCCCCTCGGCGCCGAGCCGGAGCTCCAGCACCCCGGGCGTTTCCATCTGGGCGCCCACTCCGCGGTCGTCCTCGTGGGACGCGCGGCTCAGCAGACGACCGCTTGACCCCGAAGGAGAACCATCGTGGCTTTCGACGTGAGGCTGAAGATCAACGACAAGGTCGCCACCATCGAACTCAAGGGTGAGCTGGACGCCTCGACCGCAGGCGAGTTCCACGACACCGTCGGCCGGGCGGCCGGGGCCGGAGCCGTCGAACTGGTCATCCATGCCGAGCAGCTCGGCTACCTCTCCAGCGCGGGGCTGCGCTCCCTGGTCTTCGCCCGCCAGAAGATGGGCGACGAGGTGCGCATCGCCATCGTGGGGGCGACCGACCCGGTGGCACAGACCATCCGGCTCGCCGGATTCGACCACAGCATCGAGCTCGTGGACGCCTGAAGGGACGAACCGAGATGACGTTCGACTTCGAGGCCACGGGGGCCGGAAGGGCAGCGGGCGTCGCACAGGTACCCGAGTGCGGCAGGACGGACGCACTCAGTGTTCCCGCGACGATCGAATCGCTCGAACCGGTGACCGCCTTCGTCCTGCGCCTGGGCAAGAAGGCCCGCCTTCCGGAGACTTCGCTGTACCGGCTGCGCCTCGCCGCCGACGAGCTGGCCACGAACATCGTCCTGCACGGCTACCGCGGTGAGCCGGGCGAGATCACCGTGGACGGCGGGATCGACCCGGGCGACGTCTGGGTTCGCTTCCAGGACGACGCGCCGGCCTTCGACCCGAGGCAGGGCATGCAGCAGCCCGCGCTCGACGTGCCGCTCGCGCAGCGGCAGATCGGCGGCCTGGGGGTCTTCCTGGCGTTCACAGCCGTGGACACCTTCGAGTACGAGCTCGTCGCGGGGCGCAATGTGAGCACCCTCGTGATGCGCCGGCCGACAGCGGACTAGACGAGGCGGAGATGGCGCAGACGAGAGTGCTGATACTGGACGAGCGGCGGGAGGTCCCGCAGGGGTTGTCCAAGGCGCTGGACGCCGTGGGCGCCGAGGCGTACATCCGTACCCCGGGCGACGTTCTGGCGGCGTCGCCCGGCCGGATGCCGCCGGTGACCGCTCTGCTCGCCAGCGCGACGCTGTCTCCACACACCGTCAGATCGGTGGCCCGGAGACTGGCCGACGAGGGACAGCAACCCACCGTGGTGGCGTACGCGGAGGATGATCTGCATCTCCTCGACGGCCATGTGCGCGCGGGATCGGACTACCTGCTCCCGCCGTTCCACCCCGTTCTGGTCGAGGCGCGGTTGCGTGACTGCCATCAGCACGCGGAGCTCAACCGGAACCTGGAGGAGGTCGCCGCACACGCCGAACTGCTCAGCTATGAACGGGAGTTGGAGATAGGCCGCGAGATCCAGCTGGGATTCCTGCCGGACTCGCTGCCCAGTCCCGACGGCTGGAACATACGGGTGCGCTTCAGGCCCGCGCGGACCGTCGCCGGGGACTTCTACGACGTCTTCGAACTGGTCAACCGGCGACGGCTGGCCCTCGTCGTGGCCGACGTGTGCGACAAGGGAGTCGGCGCTGCCCTGTTCATGGCGCTCATCCGCTCCCTGCTGCGACACACCGCGGAGCAGAGCGGCCTGCAGAACCTCATCGCGGCGGATCTCATGGGGGAGGAGATGGGCGGGGCCGAGCACACGCGGGCCATTCCGGTCGTGGGCGCCACCCCGCTGCTGAACGCGGTCGTCGGCACGAACAGCTACCTGACCCGCAACCACATCAAGCAGGGCTACTTCGCCACGATGTTCTTCGGCGTCCTGGACCCGGTCACCGGCAACCTCGTCTACATCAACGGAGGGCACAATCCACCGGTCCTCGTCAGCGGAAGCGGCGGCGAACCCGTACTGCTCCGGCCGACGGGACCGGCCGTGGGCGTCATGCCGAACTGCACCTTCTCGCTGGGGTACGCGCAGATCAGCCCCGGGGACACGCTCTTCATCTACACCGACGGGGTCACCGAGGCCCGCTCGGAGACGGGGCTCTTCTTCGGCGAGGAACTGCTCCTCCAGCAGCTGACCGAGGCCGCGGTGCGCGGCGAGGAGCTCCTTGACCACATGGACGGCGCGCTCAGCGGGTTCGTCGGCCAGGCCGAGCAGTCCGACGACATCACGATGCTGGCCGTGAACTGGCAGGCGCCGGTCGGGGCCGCCGACTGACCGGGACAGCGCACCGGCCGGCGTGCCAACTCATCAGAAACCGTCAGGTGGAGACATGTCACAGATCATCACAGTGCACTCCTACCGAGGGGGCACCGGAAAATCCAGCACGGTCGCCAACCTCGGGTTGCTGCTGGCCTCTTCGGGCCTGCGGGTCGCTCTGGTGGACACCGACATCCAGACACCTGCTCTGGACGTGATGTTCGGTGACATGGCGGCGCCGCACGCGCGGCGGTCGCTCACCGATTACCTCATCGGCCGCTGCGAGATCGAGGAAGCGGCGTACGCCGTCGACGAGAGCGCCGGGCATGACGGGTTCTTCCTGGTCCCGGCGAGGAGCCAGGCCACCGGGGTGAACGAGATCATGGGGCGCGGCTACGACGTGGGCCTGCTGCGCGAGGGCTTCGACCGGCTCATCGACACCCTGGCACTCGACGTGCTGCTGCTCGACACACACGCGGGCTTCAACAACGAGACCGTCACCGCGATGGCGAGCTCGGACGCGCTCGTGGTCGTGACCCGGGCCGACCGCCTGGACCTCGTGGGCGCCAGGGAGACGAGGGCGCTGGCGCACCGGCTCGGCTTCGACGGCATGAGCATCGCCGTGAACATGGCCCCCGACGGCGCCGTGGGCGACCGGCTGCGCGGCGATGTGGAGAGCGCGTACAACACCCGTATCACCACGGTGTTGCCGTACGCGCCCGAGATGGCGTCGCTCGCGGGGGAGCGGCTGTTCTCCACGGCGTATCCGCACCATCCGCTGGTGTCGGGATACCGCCGGATCATCTCCGAGGTCAGCAACGGGACCACCGCGATCCGCCGCTGACCGCGTCCGCAGCCCCACGCGCACCGCTCGCACCACCGAACACCCACTGTCCAGCGACCGCACCCCGGTGCGAGGAGGCACGAGCACTATGGAGGGCAAGCCCATGCAGCGCGAGGCGACGCGCCCGTCCGCCGGATCCGGGCCCGGTGTGGGCCGTATCCCCATCGTGGACGTGTCGCCCCAGGTGGACGGCGGCCGCACCCCCGCCCGCGCCGTACCCGACGAGGAGTTCGAGGTCTCGGCCACCGTCTTCCGGGAAGGGCATGACGCGGTCGGAGCCGGTGTCGTGCTCACCGATCCCCACGGCCGTGCGGGCAGCTGGATCCCGATGCGTCTCGTGGCCCCCGGGACCGACCGCTACACCGCGTGGATCACCGCCGGCCGGGAGGGCGACTGGACCTATCGGGTGGAGGCGTGGACGGACCCCTGGGCAACGTGGTGGCAGGCCGCCGAGATCAAGATTCCGGCCGAGGTCGACACCGAACTGGTCCTGGAGGAAGGCGCGTTGCTCCTTAAGAAGGTCGCCGAGGAGGTCGCCGGCACGCTCCCGGCCGACGCGGCGGCGCAGCTGACGCGGGCGGCCGCACTGCTGCGGGACGGGCGCCTCGACGCGCAGGAGCGGCTCGCCGCCGTCACCGATTCCCCCGTGGCCGCGCTGCTCGCCGCGCACCCGCTGCGCAGACGGCTCACCCGCTCCCCGGAACTGCCGCTGCGGGTGGACCGCGAACGCGCTCTGTACGGCGCGTGGTACGAGTTCTTCCCCCGGTCCGAGGGAGCCGTCGTCCCCCGGGTCGTGGACGGGGTGGCGCAGCCGCCGCGGTCGGGCACCCTGCGGACCGCGGCCAAGCGGCTGGAGGCCGTGGCGGACATGGGCTTCGACGTGGTCTATCTGCCCCCGGTCCACCCCATCGGCACCACCCACCGCAAAGGAGCGGGCAACTCCCTCGAAGCGGGGCCGCACGATCCCGGCTCCCCCTGGGCGATCGGATCGGCCGAGGGCGGACACGACGCGATCCACCCGGACCTGGGCACCCTCGAGGACTTCGACCACTTCGTGGCACGCGCCGGTGAACTGGGACTCGAAGTGGCCCTGGACTTCGCTCTGCAGTGCTCCCCCGACCATCCGTGGGTCACCGAGCACCCCGAGTGGTTCCGGCACCGGGCCGACGGTTCGATCGCGTTCGCCGAGAACCCGCCGAAGAAATACCAGGACATCTACCCGATCGACTTCGACACCGATCCGGACGGACTGCACGCGGAGTGCCTGCGCGTGCTGCGGCACTGGATGGACCACGGAGTACGGATCTTCCGCGTCGACAATCCGCACACCAAACCCGTCGCCTTCTGGGAACGGCTGATCGACACGGTGCACGCGACCGACCCCGATGTCCTCTTCCTCGCCGAGGCGTTCACCCGCCCGGCCATGCTGCACGCCCTGGCGCGCGTGGGGTTCCACCAGTCGTACACGTACTTCACGTGGCGCAACTCCAAGGACGAGGTGGAAGCCTACCTGGCCGAACTCGCGGGCCTCGGCGGCGAGGAGAGCTCGGCCTACCTGCGGCCCAACCTCTTCGTGAACACGCCCGACATCCTCAACGCCTACCTCCAGTACGGCGGCCGGGCGGCCTTCGCCGTCCGCGCCGTGCTCGCCGCGACCGCCGGTCCGGCCTGGGGCGTGTACGCGGGCTACGAGCTGTACGAGAACGTGCCCATGGGGCCCGGAAGCGAGGAGTACCGGGACTCCGAGAAGTACCAGCTGCGTCCTCGCGACTGGGAGGGCGCGGAGGCCGCGGGGGACTCCCTGGCCCCCCTGATCCGTGCGCTCAACGAGATCCGGCGTGCCCACCCGGCCCTGCACCAGTTGCGCAACCTGCGCCTCCACCGCACCGACAACGAAGCGGTGATCTGCTTCTCCAAGCGGGCCGCCGGCGGCGACTGGGTCGTCGTCGTGCTCAACCTCGACCCGCACGAGACACGCGAGGCGACGATCACCCTCGATCTGCCCGCGCTCGGACTGGAACGCTCGGAGACCTACGAGGTGCACGACGCGCTGTCCGGCGAGAGCTACCGCTGGGGCCGCGACAACTACGTACGTCTCGACCCACAGCATCGAGTGGCCCACATTCTCACGGACGGGACTTCGCAGTCGTGACCACCGCACAGCGCCAGACGGCCCTGACCGCCACCGATCTCAAGCGGCTCACCACGGGGGACCTCAGCGACCCGCACGCGCTGCTCGGCCCGCACCCGGCCGCCGACCGCGTCACCGTGCGGGTGCTGCGGCCGCTCGCCGACCAGGTGTGGCTGACCACGCCCCGCGGCGAGCCGCGGCAGGAACTGGAGCACCGCGGCGAGGGGGTGTTCGAGGGAAGCCTGCCGGGCACGGTCGTCCCCGACTACCGGGTGCGCGCCCGCTACGGCACGGACGTGTTCGACTACGACGACCCCTACCGCTTTCTGCCCACGCTCGGCGAACTCGACCTGCACCTGATCCGCGAAGGCCGCCACGAGCAGCTGTGGCAGGTGCTCGGGGCCCGGGTGCGCGAGCACGAGTCCGGCTGGGGCACGGCCGCGGGCACGGCGTTCGCCGTGTGGGCCCCGAACGCCCGTGCCGTGCGCCTGATCGGCGACTTCAACCACTGGGACGGCAGAGCCCACCCGATGCGTTCACTCGGCGTCAGCGGGGTGTGGGAGCTGTTCGTCCCCGGCATCGGCGAGGGGTGCCGGTACAAGTACGAGATCCTCACCCCCGACGGCCGCTGGACCCAGAAGGCGGATCCCCTGGCCACCGCGGCGGAGGCCGCGCCGGGCACGGCCTCCCTCGTCTTCCGCTCCCGCCACGACTGGGGCGACGACGCCTGGATGGCCCGGCGCGGCGAACGCACCGTGGACCGGGCCGCGATCAGCGTCTACGAGGTGCACCTGGCGTCGTGGCGCCCCGGCCTCGGCTACCGCGAGCTCGCGCTCGAACTGCCCGCCTACGTCAAGGCACTGGGCTTCACCCACGTCGAGTTCATGCCGGTGGCGGAGCATCCGTTCGGCGGCTCCTGGGGCTACCAGGTGACCTCGTACTACGCTCCGGCGGCAGGCCTCGGAAGCCCCGATGACCTGCGGGCCCTGATCGACGCGCTGCACCGTGCGGGCATCGGCGTCATCATGGACTGGGTCCCCGCCCACTTCCCCAAGGACGAGTGGGCCCTGGCCCGCTTCGACGGGACCGCGCTGTACGAGCACCCGGACCCGCGCCGCGGCGAGCATCCCGACTGGGGGACGCTCGTGTTCGACTACGGGCGCAACGAGGTGCGCAACTTCCTCGTCGCGAACGCGGTGTACTGGTGCGAGGAGTTCCACATCGACGGCCTGCGGGTCGACGCGGTCGCCTCGATGCTCTACCTCGACTACTCCCGCGCCGACGGCGAGTGGCTGCCGAACGTGTACGGAGGCCGCGAGAACCTGGACGCGACGGAGTTCCTCCAGGAGATGAACGCCACGGTGCCCCGGCGCTGCCCCGGTGTGCTGACCATCGCGGAGGAGTCCACGGCCTGGGACGGCGTCACCCGGCGCACCGACCACGGAGGGCTCGGCTTCGCACTGAAGTGGAACATGGGCTGGATGCACGACTCGCTGTCGTACATGTCCGAGGACCCGGTGCACCGGCAGCACCACCACCACTGCATGACGTTCCCGATGGTGTACGCGTACGCGGAGAACTACACCCTGCCGATCAGCCATGACGAGGTCGTGCACGGCAAGGGTTCGCTGCTGACGAAGATGCCCGGCGACCGCTGGCAGCAGCTGGCCAACCTGCGCGCCTTCCTCTCCTTCATGTGGGCGTTCCCCGGCAAGCAACTCCTCTTCATGGGACAGGAGTTCGCCCAGGACACCGAATGGTCCCACGACCGGGGCCCGGACTGGTCCCTGCTCCGGCACCGTTCCCACACGGGCGTGCGCGACCTGGTGCGCGACCTCAACCGGAGATATCTCGACGACCCCGCGCTGTGGAGCCTCGACACCCGGCCGGAGGGCTTTTGCTGGATCGACGCGGACGCCGCCCAGGACAACGTGTACTCCTTCGTGCGGTACGGCGAGGGAGGCGAGTCGCTGGTGTGCGTCTTCCACTTCCAGCCCACCGTCCGCCGCGACTTCCGCCTGGCCCTGCCCGAAACAGGCCACTGGACCGAGGTGCTCAACACGGACGCGGCGCCCTACGGAGGCTCCGGAGTCACCAACCCCGGCCGGATCCGGGCCGTGCCCGAACCCCGGCAATCCCTGCCGGCCAGCGCGAACGTGGTCCTGCCGCCGCTCGGCGGCGTCTGGTTCCGCAAGCAATGACGCAGCCTAAGGAGACACCATGCCCGCTCCCCGTCTGAGGACCACCCCGCTGCCCGGCATCGGAGTGCAGTACGAGCTCACGACGCGGCGGCACGACACGCTGTCGGTGATCGCGCACCGTGACACCAAGCGCACCCTGAACGTGCATCACGACGACGATCCGGACTCGGCGGGCATCTCCCTGGTGCTGACCGGCGCGGAGGCCCTGTCCCTCGCCGATGCCCTGCTGCCCGGCCACAACAACCCGAACCTGCTGCACACCAGCGACTTCGGACTGCTGGCCGAGCAGGTCACCATCACCGGCACCTCGTACTGGAACGGGCGCACCCTGGGGGAGACGAGGATGCGGACCGAGACCGGGGCCTGCGTCGTCGCCGTCATGCGCCGCTCCCACGCGATCCCCTCGCCCGGACCGGACTTCCGCCTGCACGGCGGCGACACCGTGATCGTCATCGGCACCCGGGAAGGCGTGGACGGCGCCCACGAGATCCTCGAACGGGGCTGATCACGTGCACTCCACCGTCTTCCTGATCGAGTTCGGTGCGGTCGTCCTGGCGCTCGGCCTGCTCGGCCGCTTCGCCGTACGCCTCAAGTTCTCGCCGATCCCGCTGTATCTGCTGGCGGGCCTGCTGTTCGGCGCGGGCGGCATCGTCCCGCTGGGCGGCAGCCAGGACTTCATCGAGGTCGGCCCCGAGATCGGCGTCGTCCTGCTGCTCCTGATGCTCGGTCTGGAGTACACGGCGGGCGATCTCGTCGGTCACCTCAAGACCCAGGCCCCCGCCGGACTGGTCGACTTCCTGCTCAACGCGATACCCGGAGCCGCCGCGGCGCTGCTGCTCGGCTGGGGGCCGGTGGCCGCCGTGGTGCTCGCGGGCGTCACCTGGGTCTCGTCGTCCGGCGTCATCGCGAAGGTGCTCGGCGACCTGGGCCGGCTCGGCAACCGGGAGAGCCCGGTCATCCTCGGCATCCTGGTCCTCGAAGACCTCGCCATGGCGCTGTACCTGCCGATCCTGACGGCACTGCTGGCCGGTTCGGGCTGGCTGACGGGCGGGCTGACGCTGGGCATCGCCCTCGCCGCGGTCGGTACCGTCCTGCTCGTCGCGGTGCGCTACGGGCGGGTCATCTCCCGGTTCGTGTCCAGCGACGACCCGGAGAAGCTGCTGCTCGTTGTCCTGGGAACGACGCTGCTCGTCGCCGGCGTCGCCCAGCAGCTGCAGGTGTCGGCCGCGGTGGGAGCGTTCCTCGTGGGCATCGCCCTGTCCGGCGAGGTGGCCGAGAACACCCATCATCTGCTGATGCCGCTGCGCGACCTCTTCGCCGCGGTGTTCTTCGTGTTCTTCGGCCTGAACACCGACCCCAGCACCATCCCGTCGGTGCTGCTGCCCGCGCTCGCGCTGGCCCTGTGCACCGTCCTGACGAAGATCGGTACCGGGTACTGGGCCGCGAAGCGGGCCGGCATCGGGGAACGGGGCCGGTGGCGGGCCGGCGGCGCCCTGGTCGCGCGGGGCGAGTTCTCCATCGTCATCGCCGGACTCGCGGTCTCCGCCGGAGCGGTCGAGCCCTCCCTGGGGCCGCTGGCCACCGCGTACGTCCTGCTGCTGGTCGTCCTGGGCCCCCTGGCGGCCCGCTTCACGGAGCCGGTCGCGCGGCGGATCATCCTGTGGCGCGGCAGGGAGTATCCCGCCGCAGGGCACGTACGGCGGCCCGTCGCGCCCCGGCAGACCGAGCCGGAACCCACGGCCGCGGCGTCGGAATGACGCCGGGGCCGGGTCCGGCCCGCTCCGGTACCCGCGTTCCGTTCCCGCCTTCGGGGCCCTGCGGGGCCCCCGACCGCGTCCGGCCCCGGAACGGCCGGTGCCCGAACGACGGAGCCCGTTGCCGCGGCGCTCAAGGACGCCAGGGCAACGGGCCTGTCCCACCCGGTCCGACTCCGGCTCAGCGTCCGCTGGACACGGGGGCGTCGTCGCTCGCGACGACAGCCGGCACGGAGCCGGTCACCGCGCCCCGGGCGACCGGCACCTTCAGGAACCGGGTGGCCCATACCGCGGGCAGCGCGAGGACCGCGAAAACCAGAGCGGTCAGCGGGACGTCCGCCATACCGAAGGAGGCCAGGGCCCAGCCGCCGACCGCGGCGCCCGAGGCGACACCCACGTTCGCGGCGGACGCGCCCAGGGTGGCGGCCAGATCGGCGCCCTCGCCGGCCAGCGAGATGACGCGCAACTGGAGCGAGGGGGTGACACCGAAACCGACGACGCCCCACAGCGCCAGGGACACACCGACCAGCGCCGGGCTCTGACGGAAGAAGTACAGGCCGAGCAGGGCCACGACGAGCGCGCTGTTGCCGATGAGCAGCGTGCGCGAGGCGTTGATGTCGGCGAAGCGCCCGCCGGCGAACGTGCCGATCGCGCTGAACACGCCGTAGATCATGAGGAAGACGCTCACCACGGCCCCCTTGATGCCGGTGACGTCCTCCAGGAACGCCGCCAGATACGTGAAGGCGATGAACTGCGAGCCCATCAGCAGGACTTCCGCGGCCAGCATGGCCAGCACCCGGGGGTGGAAGGCGTGCCTGACCTGGGAGCCCAGGTTGCCCGACCCGCTGCCCGGGGCGGCCGGGACCTTGATCATGATCGCGGTCAGGGCGAGGACACCGAGCACGGCCACGCCGGCGAAAGTGGCCTGCCAGCCGAGGTTCTGGCCCAGCAGGGTGCCCAGCGGCACACCGAACACGGTCGACACGGAGATGCCGCCGAAGACCAGACCGACGGCCTGCCCCCGGTGCTCGGGGGCCACGAGGCCGGTGGCCACGGAGGACGCCGCGCCCAGGAACAGACCGTGCAGGGCGCCGCACAGGACACGGGCGAGGACCAGCAGGCCGAACAGCCCGGCGAAGGCCGCGCCGGCGTTGCCGAGCACGAAGAGGGCCACCGCCCCGCACAGGAGGGTGTGGCGCGGCACCTTGATGGTCGCCGCCGTGACGATCGGGCCCCCGATGGAGATGCCGAGCGCGTAGGCGGTGACCAGGAGGCCGGCCGTGCTCAAAGAGACATGCAGATCGTCGGCGATGAGATTGAGGACGCCGACGATGACCAGTTCAGCGGTGCCGATGACGAAGGCGCCCAGGCCGAGGGCGCCCAGGGCGACCTTGTTGCGGGTCTCGCCGGGCCCCGTTGCGGTGGCGGTACTCATGGGAGAGCCACTCCTTGGGAAGGGGATGGAAAACAGGGTGCGAGGGCGCGGTCACCAGTCGATCCTTCTGCGGTCGCGGAAGAACCCCCCGGTGGGCCCGGAGTCCGGCAGGCGCGCCAGCCAGGTCACGGTGTCGGCGCCCTTCTCCACGCTGATCGGCGCGCCACGGCCGCCCATGTCGGTACGCACCCAACCCGGACAGACCGCGTTGACCTTGACGGTCTGCGGCACCGCGGCGGACACCACCAGGGTCAGCGCGTTGAGCGCCGCTTTGGAGATGCCGTAGGCCGCCGGGGAAGGCACGTTGCCGGTGAGGGCGCCGAGCCCGGAGGAGACGTTCACCACGCGGCCGTAGCCGCGCCGTACCATTGCGGGGCAGAAGGCCCGGCAGGTGCGGAACGCCCCCATGAGGTTCACGTCCAGGGCTCGGCGCATGACGTCCTCGTCGAGCGAGAAGAACGAGACGGTCGGGTAGACCCCGGCGTTGTTGACCAGGACGTCGACGTCGACCCCGTCGTCGGCCAGCCGCTTGGCACATGCCTCGACGCTCTTGGCGTCGGAGACATCCAGCTCCTCCACCCGGATGCGCGGGCTGCCGAGCGTGCGCGCGGCCGCCCGGCCGCGCTCCGGATCACGCGCGGCCAGCACGACATCGAGGCCGGCCAGGTCCAGCTGGCGGACGGTCTCCAGACCGATGCCGCGGCCCGCGCCCGTGACGAGGGCGGTGCGGTTGCGCTGCCGGTTCACGTTCTCGTACTCCTCGTCGCGATCAGACCTTGTAGCGCTGCTTGACGTCCTCGGCGAAGCCGAGGTAGTCACGCAGCGGCCAGACGGTCTCGAACTCCAGGTACTCCCGCATGGGGAGACGGCCCAGAGCGGTGCGGTCGAGCTCCTCGGCGTCCGGCGAGTCGATGATGGCGATCACGCGCTTTTGCGCGGCGACCTTCCAGATGCCCACACAGAAGCCGGAGTCCACCGTCTCCTGGGCATGGACGGCTTCGTCCTGCTCCAGCTCCCACAGCTCGTCGAGGGTGATGCGTCCCTCGTGCTTCCACTTCATCTGGACGTAGAACAGCATGTTTCAACTCCGTGTGCATGGCCGGGCGTCGGGGGATGTGCGCGGTCAGCGTGCGCTGCGGGTGCGGATCAGCTCGGTGAGCGCGTGGTCGGCGCCGAAGACCTCGACGGCGAGGTCGAGCGGCGTCTTGCCGTCGTGGCCGAGCAGGTCGAGCCGGGCGCCGGCCTCGACGAGCGTGCGCGCGCACTGCTCGTAGCCGTGCCACAGCGCGTCGTGCAGGGGGCTGTAGCCGTTGGTCGCGCCCTGGAAGTCGAGGTCGATGCCGTCCTGGCGGACCAGGTCGGCGGTGATGCCGGCGTGACCGTTGTAGACGGCCTTGTGCAGCGGTACGGCGCCGAAGGTGGGCTCGACCGCGTTCACGTCGGCACCCGCGGCGAGCAGCAGGCGCACGATCTCGTCGTGGCCGTCACGGCAGGCCACGAGCAGCGGGGTGTGACTGTCGTTGAATCCGCCCAGGTTGGGGGAGCGCTCGTCGACCTGGGCGCCGCCCTCCAGCAGCTTGCGCACCCGGTCGGTGTCGCCCTGCGCGGTCGCCGCCATCAGTTCCTGAGCGGCCACCGCGCGTTCGTCGTCGGCACGGCGGGCGCCCAGGTGCTCCTCGGCCTTGAGCAGCTTGTCCTTGCCGAAGGTGTTGACGTTCAGCTCGTAGGCGAAGTGCTGCTCCAGCGAGAAGCCGTAGTGCGTGTACACCTGCAGCACCGTGCCCCGGGCCAGCAAGTACGCGGCGATGTCCGGGTACTTGTACCAGAGGGCGTCCATCAGGGCGGTGTGCCCGGTGGTGGGGGCCACCGCGTCCACGAACGCACCGGCTTCGACGAGGGCCTTCACCACGTCGAGGCTGCCGCCCTGGCAGGCCTTGTGCAGCGCGGTGGCGCCGGCCCGGGTGTCGGCGGTCAGGACGTCGGCACCGCCGTCGATCAGGGCGCGGACGGTGGGCGCGTCGGCCTGCCCCGCCGCGATCATCAGGGCGGTCAGCCCGGTGGCGGACTCGCGGTGGCGTGCGTCGGCGCCGGCCGCGAGCAGTTCGGTGACGCGGGTGGTGTCCCGGTTGCGTACGGCGGTGATCAGCTCGGCACTCATCAGGCGGCCTCCTGCCCCGACGTGTCGCCCCGCAGGGCCCGGATGATCTGCGACGGGTCGGTGTACGACTTCCAGCGCGCGATCTTGCCGTCGCGGACCGTCAGCCACTGGATGAACTCGATCTCGAACTCGACGCCGGTGCCCCGCACGGTGGACATCTCGTGGATGACCCCCGCCGCCTGGTCGCCGTCGACGACCAGGTTCACCAACTTCTCGAAGCGGACGTCCACTGCCCCGGTGAAGATCTTCAGGGTTTCGAGGACGGCGTCACGGCCGCGGTAGCTGCCGATCCACTTCATGTCGTCGTTGTAGCCGGGCACCGGCGTGTAGTTGATCCACTCGACGTCCTCGGCGAGCGTGTCGAGAGCCGTTTCGAAGTCGCCCGACGTGAGTGCGCCGAACCACCGCTGAACTACTTTCCTGGTTTCTTCCGTGGCGTTGCTCATGAAATCTCCTAGAAATGGAGGGAATTCCAGGGGAATCCTGAGTGAGATGCTCAGAAGTCGGCAAGAAAACGGTGGTCGACTTTATGAGATCGTCGCTCAGGAATCGGCGGACTGAGCCTGCGCGGCGCGGTGGAACAGATGCTGGTTGCCGTCGGCCCAGGTGGCCGTCATCACCATGGCGTTGATCCGCCAGCCGTTTGCCGTGCGCTCCAGGTCGATGCGGTAGGTACCGCCCAGCGTCCACAGCGGGGCGCCGTGCTCGTTGGGCATGCGGTGCGTCGCCTGGAACATCGCGGTCGCGACGGCACTGTCACCCTGCACGTCGACCAGGAAGTTGCTGAGCAGGTGCTGCGTGGCGGCGAAGTTGCCGAGCAGGCCCGACCAGGCACCGACCAGGTCCTTCCTGGACACGGGGCCCGGCTCGCCGCCGTTGAGGCTGGTGTAGTCGAGCATGATCTCGTCGCTGAACACGTCACCCAGCGACTCCCACTCGCGCTGGTCGATGTACCAGCCCATGCGGGTGCAGGTCTCGATGACGTCCAGCCGGTCGGCTACAGAACTCATGGAGTTTTCTTCTTTCAGTGATAGAGATGTGCCATTTTCACGGTCCAGCGATGGTCGCTGAGCAGGGCGGCGCCGATGAGGACACCAAGTACGATGACTTCGGCCACTGCCGTTCCGAAATGCCCCATCGGAATGGCCAGGACGGCGAGCAGTGCGGCGGTGAAGTGGAAACGCTGTGGGCCGATCCTCAGGATTCTGTGGAACCAGGCGATGCCGCCGAGGTACAGCGCCACACCGCAGGCCAGCGCGACGGACGGGGCCACGGCCAGTGGTTCGTAGGGGTGCACGATGGTCTTCTTGACTGCCGCCGCGATCAGGATCAGGCCGAGCAGCATCGGCACGTGGGCGTAGAAGAACGCGGCGAGGGCCAGCCGCGAGCGCTGCACCGCGTCCTGCCGCTCCAGGGCGAGCTCGGCCCGCCAGGCCTTCTCGGACTCGTCGAAGTACACCCACCACAGGCCGGCCGGTATGACGAAGATGAGGACCGCCGTGGTCACGACCGACGGCCCCGCCTGGCCGCCGTCGGTGCCGATACCGAGCGCCAGGAACGAGTCCCCGAGCGCGATGATCATGAGCAGTCCGTGGCGTTCCACGAAGTGGCCCGGCTTCAGCTCGAAGCCCGACACGCCCGTCAGCACCGGCGCGACGACCTCCAGTGCGACGGCCGAGATCCACAGCGCGTACACGGGCCACCCGTCGAGGAAGCCGGCGCAGATGAGCAGCAGTGCGCCCACCGTGTGGAACGGGGCGATGCGCAGCATGTTGCGGGCCGCTCCCGGGCCGCCGAAGGCGAAGAGGGCGGCATGCACGGAGACGATCACCAGGTAGCCGATGCCGAACGCGACGCCGTCCCCGTGGAAGGCGTTGGGCGTGGCCAGGCCGAGGACCAGAAACGAGGCCATGCCGAGCAGCAGCAGGACCCGGTGGTGCCGGCGATGCGGCGGAAGGTGGTTGGTGAGCCACGCGTATCCGCCGTACATCCACCACAGGAGCCAGAAGATCAGAAGCACTCGGCCGACTCCACGCAGCGTCATGTCCCGGCTGAACACACCGGCCAGCTGCGTGAAGTTGAAGACGAACGCGAGGTCGAAGAACAACTCCAGGGTGGTGACCCGGGCCCCGCTCTTCGGGGAGGGATCCGCGGCCGGCGCGGCAGGCTCCGCGGATCGCTCTGCCCTGCCCCCGAAAAGGGGGTCGCGCACGGCCGCCGACTGCTCCGGGACACCTTCAACATCTCGCGCGGAAGTCGTGTGAGACATGTCTGCGAACGTAGCGACCGGGTAGGTGGTCCGGTCAACGAAGACGGACGGACAACATGAGGTCGGGACGTCGGGCACGCGCTCAGCGATCCAACACGCGCCGGTACACAGCATGTGCCCGCTCGGCCGCCACGTCCCACCCGAACTCCTTCTGCGCCCGTGCGAGACCGGCGGCCCCGAGCCGCTCGGCGTGCCCGGGATCGGCGAGGAGCCGGTTCACCGCGGCCGCCAGGTCGCAGGCGAAGCGCCGCGGGTCCAGGGGCGTGCCGCTGCCGTCCTGCTCCTGATCGAGGGGCACCAGAAGACCCGTCTCCCCGTCCACCACGACCTCCGGGATGCCGCCCGTCGCCGTGGCCACCACCGCCGTGCCGCAGGCCATGGCCTCCAGGTTCACGATGCCCATCGGTTCGTACAGGGACGGGCAGACGAAGACGGACGCGTGGGTGAGGAACTGCAGGAGCGAGGCCCGGTCGAGCATGCCGTCGATACGGACGACCCCGTCCCGCACCCGGCGCAGCTCGTCGACCAGTGCCGCGGTCTCGGCCGCGATCTCGGCCGTGTCGGGCTGCCCGCAGCACAGCACGAGCTGGGCGCGCAGGTCCAGCTCGAAGGCCGCACGCAGCAGTTGCGGCAGCCCCTTCTGCCGGGTGACGCGGCCCACGAACAGGACGATGGGCCGGTCGGGGTCCACCCCGTGCCGCTCCAGCGCCGCGGTGCCGTGGTCGGGACGGTGGGCCCGGGTGTCGATGCCGTTGTGGACCACATGGACGCGCTGTGGATCCACGTCGGGATAGACGCGCAGGATGTCCCGGCGCATGCCGTGCGACACGGCGATCAGCGCGTCGGCGCTCTCCAGCGCCGAACGCTCCACCAGCAACGACAGTGCGTAGCCACCACCCAGCTGTTCGGCCTTCCAGGGGCGCAGCGGTTCGAGGCTGTGGGCGGTGGCGACATGCGGGATGCCGTGCAGGACCTGCGCGAGCCGGCCCGCCGCGTTGGCGTACCAGGTGTGGCTGTGGACCAGGTCCGCTCCCGCGCATGCCGAGGCCATCTCGACGTTCACCCCGAGCGTACGAAGGGCGGGATTCTGCTCTCCCGGCAGCTCGGACTCCGCGTAGGCGGTCACGTTCCGCTCGTTGCGCGGCGCACCGAAGCAGCGCACCTGCAGGTCGACAAGTGCGCCCAATTCCTTGGCGAGTTCGGCGACATGGACACCGGCCCCTCCGTAGATCTCCGGAGGAAACTCCTTGGTGAGCAAGTCGACGCGTATGCGGGACGGATGAGCAGGCTGCTGCAGATGCATCGCGACTTCCTGAGGTCCGTGGACGTTGGCGGGGTTCGGGGACGGCCTCAGACGGCGGAAGGCGCCTTGATCACGGGCCAGCCCCGCTCCTGGGCAAGCCTGCTGCCGTCCGCGCTGCAGGCGATGACGCGCGGGTTGCCGACGACACTGAGCAGGCCGGTCCCGGCGCACAGGTCCCCGTAGCCGAAGCAACTGACCGGGTCGATGCCCAGGCGGGTCATGGCTTCGACGACCGCCGTGCACTTGTCCATGTCGCCGGTGGCGGACGGAGGAAGCCGCACGAGGGTGCCCGCGGCGGACAGCGCCCCCGGTAACCGCCGGCCGGCGTCCACGACCAGGACACACAGGTCCCCGTCGGCCCGGTGGCCCTCAAGCGCCTGCCGAAGGGCCACGTCCTCGTTCGGAGAGCGTTCCGGATGCGCGAGGTCGAAGAAGGCCGCACGCCGCATCGGTCGGAACATGCCCACTCCCGTACTTGCCGTTTCACCGTCACCCTGACACCCGGGCGAACAGCACTGCCGTCAGTCGCCGTGACCATAGCCAAGGGCGGCGCAAGACCGTCACAACGGACCTTGTACATCCTGAAGTTGGGGTGTCCCGCAGCTGGAGCGGGCCGTGACTCTCCCGCGCGCCCGCTCTGCTGCCCGGCCGCCGCGGGGCAGATGATGTGACTTCTTTCACCGCCGATAGCGGAACTTGTCAAATATCCTGTAAAGTCCTCTCTCGCCCGGCCGACCCAGCACACCAGCAGGACCCGAGGAGACACTGTGGACAGCACCGCCGAAGACGGTGACGGCATCGGCCGACGGCTACGGGAACTGCGCCGTGCTCGCGGTCTGCGGCAACAGGACCTCGCCAGCGACGACGTCTCGGTGAGCTACATCTCCCTGATCGAGTCGGGCAAGCGAACTCCCTCGGCCGATGTCGTGACGCTCCTCGCCGAGCGCCTCGGATGCACCACCGGCTACCTGCTCACGGGGCAGGACGGGACACGAACGCGCGAGCTGGAGCTCAAGGCGGCGTTCGCCGACCTCTCCCTGCACAACGGTGCGAACGGGGAGGCCCTGCAGGCCTACAGCGAGGTCCTCGCCTCCGCGCCCGTCCTGCCCGAGGACACCGTGCGCCGAGCGCGGCTCGGACAGGCGCTCGCCCTGGAGAAACTCGGCCGCCTGGAGGCCGCGGTCCAGGCGCTCACCATGCTGTACGAGGACCCCAAGTGTGTCGCCGGCTCGGCGGAATGGAGCCAGTTGGCCACGGCGCTGTGCCGCTGCCACCAAGCCCTCGGCGATCAGGTCCTCAGTGTCGAGATCGCAGAGCGGGCACTGCGCCGGCTGGACCAGCTCGGCCTGGAGGCCACGAGCGACCACATCCAGCTCGGAGCGGTGCTGGTCGGCTGCTATCGGATCCGTGGCGACCTGGCCAAGGCCCGCCTCGTGGCAGAACGTCTGATCAGGATCGCCGACGACCACGGAGACCGGGCCGCACAGCAGCAGACGTACTGGAACGCCGCTCTCGTGGCACAGTCCCAGGGCCAGACCGACGAGGCTCTGGCGCTGGCCGAACGCGCACGCACGCTGCTCGTCGAGGGTGACAACGTGCGCCACCAGGCACTGCTCTGCGGCGTCTACGCAATGCTGCTGCTCGGCTCCGACCCCGGTGCCCCCGAACGGGCCCGCCGGCTGCTGGAGCGGTCCCACGCCCAGCTGGTGGAAGTCGGCACGGCAGCCGAACAGGCGTCGGCGCAGAGCGGTATCGCGATGGCGTGCCTGCGGCTGGACCAGGCTGCCGAAGCCCAGCAACACGCCTTGAGAGCACTGGCGTTGGTGCGTGACGAGCCGTGCCGGGAGTCGGTCGAGGCGCGTGCCGTGCTGGCGCACGCCCAGTTCAGCGCGGGGGAGAGCCCGCGGGCGCAGGAGAGCCTGCGTACTGCGGCGACGCAGCTTCGCCAACTGCCCCGGGCCCGTTCGTCGGCCGCCGTGTGGCGCCGGATCGGTGACATCTGGCAGCAGTACGGGTACCCGGCCGAGGCGACCGCCGCCTATCAGCAGGCCCTGGACGATGCGGGACTGCCCGGCCTGCTCACCTCCACCGACCGGGCGGCCGCCTCCGGCGGCTACTAGCCGATCCGGAGCCGGCGTTCACCGTGCCTGGTCGGTGAGCCTGTCGGGGCTGTCGTGGGTACCGATGAAGACACAGGCCATGACGGCCGGTTCGGCGCTGCGATTGGACCAGGAGTGCCGGTTGCCGCGCAGGACGACGCAGCTGCCCGGGGTCAGCCGGGTGTCGGAGCCGTCCTCCAGCTGGAGCCAGAGCTCGCCGTCGAGGATGATCGACATGTCCACGGTGTCCGTCGCATGGTGTCCCTGCTCGTCCGGGGCCAGAGCCTGGAGCAGCCCGGGGAAGACCTGCTCGACCTCGGCGGAGAGCTGGTCGGGATCACCGTCCGGGCCGTGCCCGGTCACCGGGGGCCAGCGCAGTATCACGAAGCGCGTCCCGCTGTCCCCGGGAAAGTAGGGGACGAAGGCCGCCTCCGTGCCGCCGTCGCCGATGGTCGGAGTGTCGTTGCGCCCCCAGACCTGATAGAACTCGACGCCGGGCAGCGCGCCGACGGTCACGGGGGCGATCGGCCCGTTCGCCTCGACCACCGAGGTGCCGTCGGGCCGGCACCCCGCGACCAGACGCGAAATCTCATGGATCATCTGATTCCTCCGTGGATACTCCGCCCTTCAGGGCGGAGAGGAAACGGACTCCTGTGGAGCAGGTCAAGGGGCTGCGATTCGCCGTCAGGGCGGATCGCAGTGCTCTGACCGGCAGGTTTGATCGTTACCGTTGTCTCGCTAGTTTGTGAGCATGACGACGGCGTGTGTGAAGCGGGCGTTCAAGTACCGCTTCTATCCAACCGATGCGCAGGCGGCTGAGCTGTCGCGCACGTTCGGGTGCGTGCGGAAGGTCTACAACCTGGCGCTCGCGGCCCGTACTGAGGCGTGGGCGCGGCAGGAGCGGGTCAACTACAACCAGACCTCGGCCATGCTGACGGCCTGGAAGAAGACCGAGGAACTGGTGTTCCTCAATGATGTGTCGTCGGTGCCGTTGCAGCAGACGCTGCGGCACTTGCAGAGTGCGTTCACCAGTTTCTTCGCCAGGCGAGCGAAGTACCCGCGCTTCAAGTCGCGGAAGAAGTCGCGCACGTCCGCCGAGTACACCACCAGCGGTTTCCGCTTCCGTGACGGGAAGCTGACTCTGGCGAAGATGGCGGAGCCCCTGGCCATCGTGTGGTCGCGTTCTCTGCCGGAGGGGGCGAAGCCGTCCACGGTGACGGTGTCGCAGGACAGCGCCGGGCGCTGGTTCGTCTCTCTGCTGTGCGAAGACCCGTCCGTCAAGCCGCTGGCCGCCACGGATGCGGCGGTCGGCGTCGACGTCGGCCTGGACCACCTGCTGGCCCTCTCCACCGGAGAGAAGATCGCCAACCCCCGCCACGAACGCCGCGACCGCCTCCGGCTCGCCAAGGCCCAGCGGGAACTGTCCCGCAAGGCCACGGGGGACGGCACCAACCGGCGCAAGGCCCGGCGCAAGGTCGCGAAGATCTACGCGCGGATCGCCGACCGCCGCCGGGACGGGCTGCACAAGCTGGCCACTCGACTCGTTCGTGAAAACCAAACGATCGTCATCGAGGACCTGACCGTCCGGAACATGGTCAAAAACCGGAGCCTTGCCCGCGCCATCAGCGACGCGGCGTGGTCGGAGTTTAGGGGCCTTCTGGAGTACAAGGCCGCCTGGTACGGGCGGGAAGTGATCGCGGTGGACCGCTTCTTCCCCTCCTCCAAACTGTGCTCCGTCTGCGGCACCCTGGCTGACAAGATGCCGCTGAACGTCCGCACCTGGACGTGCGACTGCGGTACGACCCATGACCGGGACGTGAACGCAGCAAAGAACCTTCTGGCCGCCGGGCTGGCGGTGACAGTCTGTGGAGCTGGTGTAAGACCTCAACGGAGTTCTCCGGGCGGGCAGTCGGCGGCGAAGCAGAAAACCCCACGGCGCGAGCCGTAGGAATCCCCCTCGTTCACGAGGAGGAGGAAGTCAAGGTGTCTCCAAGTCTCTTGCGCGGCGCCTACCGTGCGGCGGGAAGGGCAGCCGGAGCGAGTTCCGCCAGTGCTTCCTCGACCCGGGCGAGCGAACCGGCAGGTTCTGCCTGAGGACCGACGATCTGCGGATCGAAGTTGAAGTCGAGGAAGACCTCGGTGGCTCCGGCATCATGCATCTGCTCGATGTCCGACCGGATCTGAGCGACCGAACCGTGGAAGGCGGTGCGTCCGGCGTCGTGTTCCTGGCCGAGGAAGACGGTGGCGCGCACGACGACGCGCAGGTCATCGGGGCAACGCCCGGCGCGTTCGGCGGCTGAGCGGACCCCGGACGCGGCCTCGGCCACCTCCGCGACGGTGACGAAACCCGGACTGACCCAGCCCTGCGCCAGGCGCCCCGCACGCCTCCAGGCCTGCTCCGTGGAGCCGCCGAGCAGCAACGGGAAGACCGGCTGGACCGGGCGGGGGCGGACCAGGGTGCGGGGCAGCTCGGTGAACTCGCCCTGGAACTCCGCCTGATCCTGCTCCCACATCCGACGGATCACCTCCACGTACTCCAGAGTGCGGGCCACTCGCCGCTCCATGGGCAGACCGACCGCCCGGAACTCCTCCTCGGACCATCCCTGGGCCAGCCCGGCGTCGAGCCGTCCGTTCGACACCCGGTCGAGCTGGATGAGCTGTTTGGCCAGGACCGCAGGAGCGAAGAACGGCGCGTTGAGCACCGAGGTGCCCAGCCGGATCCGCTCGGTGCAGCCGGCCAGGTGGCCGAGGGTGATGAGGGGTTCCGCCACGCCGTAGTGGAAGGCCGGCTGGAAGTCGGACGACCATTCGGCATCGTTGCTCTGCATCGGGAAGAGCAGGCGGGTGAAGGTCCACAGGGACTGGTAGCCGAGTGCCTCGGCCTGCCGGGCGATCCGCACCTGGGCGGCGGGCGTTGCCCAGGCTCCGGACAGGGGGGCGCCCACACCGAGAGCACGGGTGGTGGCCGCGGACATCCCGCTCACCCCTCGTCGGTGGTCGGGAACATCGCCCGACGTGCCTCGAGAGGCACCTGCTCCGCGAACCGGTAGGTGTCGTAGAGCTCCCGGAAGAGCTTGATCCGCCCGTCGACGACCCGGAACAGACCGTGGTAGACGTTGGTGTACTCCCGTCCGCCGGGCTGCACGAGACGGCTCGTGTACTCGATCAGTGCCCACTCGGGATCGGCGAACGGCCGAGTGGTGCTCACCGGGAGCTCGATCGACAGGGCCGCGTTCACGACGCCCGTGTACAGGCTGCGCAGCGCGTCCGCACCTTCCAGCCGGGTCGGGCTGCCTGGTGGGGCGAACGGCATTTCCATGACTACATCGTCGGCCAGGCAGGCGAACGCGGCTTCGAGGCGCCCTTCGCCGATCTGGTCCAGGAAGTAGCGCCCCACTGACTGGGCGTCGCGCGGCGGGGCGAGCTGATCCTGCGTCATATTCGACTCCTTGTTCGGTGATCGGTCGAGAATGACTCCGTGATGAACCAACTGTCAACTATTTTGTCATGTTCGATCAAGCAAAATGACTCTGCACTTGACATACAGTCAAAGAACCTTGTTATGCTGCCTGGCAGAGTACACAGAGCACTGGCAGGACCTGGAAGGGAGACTCATGAACCCCAACGGTGATGTGTGTGTCGAGGGGGTGGCACTCCCCAGCGAAGGGGTCGAACTGGTCGGCAGCCTTTACCGACCCGCCTCGCGGCCGACGGGGGATGCAGGTCCCGCGGTGGTCGTCGTCGGCTCGTGGACCACGATCAAGGAACAGATGGCGGGCCGGTACGCCGCCGGACTGGCTCAGCGAGGACTGACCGCGCTCGCCTTCGACTTCCGGGGCTACGGAGAGTCCAAGGGAGACCCGCAGGACTTCGAGTCGCCGGAGCGCAAGATCACGGACATCGTCAACGCCGTCGACTACCTCACGTCCCGGCCGGACATCGACTCGTCCCGGATCGGCGCACTCGGCATCTGCGCCGGCTCCGGATATGTCGCGGTCGCCGCCTCCCGCACCCCGCAGATCCGCTCCGTCGCCATGGTGGCTCCCTGGCTGCACGACCGAACCCTGGTCCCGGACATCTACGGTGGCGCGGAGGGCATCCGTGAGCGGATGACGCTGGGCGAGGCGGCCCGGGACAAGTACGAGTCGACAGGCGAGGTCGACTACGTCCCGGCAGCCAGCGACACCGACGTGCAGGCCGCGATGTACGGCCCGTTCGACTACTACCTCAACGCCGACCGCGGGGCCGTCCCGCAGTGGCGCAACCGGTTCGCCGTCATGAGCTGGCCGCAGTGGCTGACCTTCGACCCCATCTCGGTCGCCCCCCGATGCACGGCACCCACCTTCATGCTGCACAGCCCGGACGCCGCCATTCCGGAAGGCGCCCGTCGCTTCCACGACGCGCTGGCGGCACCCAAGGAACTGCAGTGGACGACCGGCACCCAGTTCGACTTCTACGACCAGGAACCGACAGTGGCGCCGGCACTGGACTCGGTCGGGGCCCACTTCGGAAGGACACTGTGAGCCGGCGACCCGCCGCCGATGCACCGCGAAGCGAGGCTTCCGAGTCAACAGCGGCTGACGCCCGGCCGACGTTGAGCCCCAACGCCACGGTTCTCGTGGCCTGTCTGGCGTTCTTCGTGATCACGCTGGACACGACGGTGGTGAATGTTGCGCTGCCGAGCATCGGCGCGCAGTGGAGCGGCCAGGTCTCGGCGCTGCAGTGGGTGGTGACGGCCTACACCCTGCTCTTCGCGGCGCTGCTGCTGTCGGCCGGCGCCATCTCGGACCGCATCGGCGCAAGCCGGGCCTTCACGGTGGGCCTGTTGGTCTTCACCCTGATGTCCGCGCTGTGCGGACTCGCACCCAGCCTCCAAGTACTCATCGTCGCACGGGCGTTGCAGGGCGCGGGGGCGGCGGTGATGATGCCGGCCTCGCTCGCCCTGGTCCGCCAGGCCTACGACGAACCGCACCACCGCGCCCGCGGGATCGCGTGGTGGACGGCGGGCGGCGGCGCGGCGGTCGCCGCGGGACCGGTCGTCGGCGGAGCACTGACGACCGGGCTCGGCTGGCGCTGGATCTTCTTCATCAACGTCCCGGTCGGCATCGTCGCCCTCATCGGCATGCTCCGCGCCCCCCGATCCCCGCGCGGACGGGCTCCGATGGACCCGGCAGGCCAGGTGACGGCCGTCCTGGCCCTGGCGGCTCTGGTGTTCGCGGTGATCAACGGAGGCTCCCACGGCTGGGCGGCTGCGGCCACCATCGCCGGCTTCGCGGTCGCGGTCATCGCCGCCGTCGCGTTCCTGCTGACCGAGTCCCGCCAGAGCAATCCGGCGGTTCCGCTGACCCTGTTCCGCAACCCCGCGGTGGCCGTGTGCACCAGCGCGGGCATGGCCCTGAACCTGGGCTACTACGGCCTGGTCTTCGTCTTCACGATCTTCTTCCAGGAACACCGCGGCGCCTCGGCCCTGGTGGCAGGCCTGATGTTCATCCCGATGACGGCCTTCACCACCCTGGTCAACCTCCTGGCCGGCAAACTCACCAACCGCCACGGACCGCGCTTCCCGCTGATGCTCGGCCAGATCATCCAGACACTGGGCATCCTGGGGCTGCTCTTCGTCTCCCAGGACACCCCGACTCCCCTGCTCCTGCTGCTGCTCGTCCCGATGGGCATCGGCGGAGGCCTGGCCATCCCGCCCCTGACGACGGCGATGCTGGAGTCCGTCCCGCACGAGAGGGCGGGCCTGGCCTCCGGAGTCCTCAGCGCGGCCCGTCAGTTCGGCGGAGCCATCGGCGTAGCCCTCCTGGGCGCACTCATCGCCGACTCGAACCACTTCATGAGGGGCATGCACATCAGCCTGATCATCGGGGCCGCCGTCCTGGTCGTCACGATGCTGGCCGTGGCCCGCTACCTGCCCCCCGGCCACCAGCACCTGAACCCTGCGGCACCCGAGCCGAAAGCCGCTGAAGCCAACTCAGTCGAATAGCACCCAAGGAGGACTTCCATGGATTTCATGATCCACCTCGACGGTTCCCGCGTCTACGACCTGCCGGCCGAAGAACGCGACGAGATCATCAAACGCGAGCACGCACACGCTCATGAACTGATCGCCAAAGGCGTGCTCAAGCACATCTGGCGGATGCCCGGCCAGCGCGGCAACGTCGGCATCTGGGCGGCCGCCGACGCCGACGCCCTGGAGCAGGTGCTCTCCTCCCTCCCCATCCGCCCCCACGCGGACATCCAGGTGACCCCGCTGGCCACCCACCCCCTCACACTGGAACTGGCGGACGACCACAGCTAGCCTCAGAAGCCAACCGCATTCCGGACGTGAGCGGATGTGACCGAACAGGGTTCTTGTCCGGGTGCCCGTGGCGGCAACGGCGCATGAGGGCAGGGCCTTCAGGTAACTCGGCGATGCGAGTCAGCCCGAGCTTCCGAAGGCCCTGTCGTCGCAGTCTTGCGTGAGTGTGTCCGCCGCGTCCAACTCCCGCGTGCCGCTGTGCGATTGCCTCACGCACCGGTCCGGGAACGCGGCGGATCACCCGGACCGTGTCCCGTGCCACGTCTTGGACGGCTGGATCGCCGTGGGCGCGGGCCGGGCCGGGAGACGTTCGGCCCGGCCCGCACTGCATGTGACAGCGCCCGGGTCAACGAGCTGCCGACGGTTCTGGTCACCGGCAAGGCGACGATCGCCTGCAGGGCACTCGAGGCCGCCCGGCCCGATCCCAAGTGCACAGCAAGACGGCGAATCGCCATGTCCACGTCCGGTGAATCCTCGTCCGGCTGATCACGTTCAGGACATCGCTCGACCGGACCTCACAGCAAGTTCGCGTGCCCTGCCGTGCTGCACATCCTCGCGATCTTTGATGGTCGCCCTGAACGATCTGTGCGGGCAGGCACGGGACGCCGGTGTCGACATCCGGCAGCTCCTGCTGAACGTGGCCGAACTGTCCAGTGACGTCGACAAGTACGGGATGGGCTCCACGCGGGACATCCTGGTCCGGGCGGCCGGAAGGGAGCCCGTCGGGCTCTGGTGAGCCTGCGGCATGGGAACGGACACGGGAACCGGCCCGGCGTCCGCCTGTGGCGTGGCGTACGCGGGGTGCGATCCGGGCAGCAGGTGCCGCGCCGGAGTGTCGGCATTGGCAGGTCGGAGCGTTGCCGTCGTACACAGGACGGCCATGGTCGCAGCGGTCGTCAACTGGCGTATGCGATGCCTCATGAGATCCGGTCTCTGGGCAGGTTGCGTAGAACCACCCTCGGCGCGCCGGGGGACGTGCACCGGGGGTGGAGTGCGTGGAGGGGGAGGGGAGGCGGTCAGCTGCGGGGGCGTATGACACGTCCACGGTGGAGGCTTCCCCGGATCCCTTCGAAGCGCAGATCCAGGCCGATACCGCCGCGTTCGGCGTGCAGGTGGAGGTGCGGCTCCGTGGTGTTCCCCGAGTTGCCCACCTCCCCCAGGAGGTCGCCGGGCAGAACCTTGTCACCGGTGGTGACGGTGACGGTACCGGGACGCAGGTGGGCCAGGAGGACGCGTTCCCGCCCGGTGTCGATGATGACGTGGTTGCCTTGAAGTGCTCTCCTCCCTTCGCAAGCTCAGGAAGGAGATTCCTGTCTACCTCGCGGTGACCGGCTTGACGCGTTTGGTGCGCCTGACGACTGCCCTCCCGGCAGCCGGGATCGCCACGTGGCCGATCCGGTACAGGTGCAAGATGTTCCGGGCTGCGTTCCAGTCGGCGTTGCCTGACCATCCGCACTCGGGGTTCTTGCACACGAACGTGGCCTGGTCCTCGCGGCTGCCGGGCGTGGTGGTGCCGCAGGCCGAGCAGCGCTGGGACGTGCCGGGAGCCGGGACCTTGACGAGGGCGCTGCCGTACCGGCTGGTCTTGTACGTGAGCAGTGTGACCGTGCGTCCCCATGCTTCCTGGCTGATGGAGCGGTTGAGTCCGGCCTTCTGTCTGACGTTGCTGCCCGGTGCTTCGAGGGTGCCCTTCGCTGACTTGACCATGTTCGTGATGGTGAGTGCTTCGACCACCAGGACGCCGTACGTCTTGGCGAGGCGGGTGGTGGTCTTGTGCTGCCAGTCCTGGTGGCGTCGCGTGGCTTTTGCGCGCACCCCCCGGATCTGGTCGTAGGTGTCCTTCAGCCGGTTGGAGCTGCGCTCTTTCGGCTTGCGGAAGCTCTTGCGGTGCGCGGCCCGCCGCTCCAGGCGGAGCAGCTTGGCCTTCTCGCCGGGGTTGAGCCACTTGTCGCGGTCGGCGGTGCCGTCCGCCAGGCGGGCGGGGCGGCCGTGGTCCTGGTGGTTGCCGTCGGAGAGGGCGAGGGGAAGGTTCACTCCGGCGTCGATGCCGGCCTCGGGCCCCTGGTGGAGCTCGGGCGCGATGTCCACGGCGGTGACGCGGAAGGCGATGTGCCAGCAGAGGTGGTCCTTGACGAGCCGGGCGCCGGTGATCCGGTTGTCGGCGTTTGCACGCTTCCCGATGGGCAGGTCTTTGGTCCAGCGGAAGCGGACCCGCCCCACCTTGGGGATGTTGGCTATGCCCCACCTGCGGTGTACCCGCTTGACCTGGAGATCACGGCCCTGCGGGATGTCCACGGACATCACCGACCGGAAACGGCCCTTGAAGGTCGGGGCGTCCGCCCGGCCTTCCCAGCAGTTCTTCCATGCCTGGAAGTACGTCTTCAGCACGGCCTGGGCTGCCTGATCGGGGAGGGCCGCGAGGAAATCGATGTCCTTGCGGGCCTGGCGTATCGCGGCGTCCGCGTTCGCCAGGGTCCGCTTCTCCTTCGGCATCATCCGCCACCACGCGTGCAGGCAGTTCCACAGGGTCCGGGCGGCGTGTGCCTGCTCATCGGTCTTCAACACCTCGGCGCCCGACAGTGCAAGCCGGGCGCGGTGCCCGAACTGCCGCTTCACCAGAGCACCTTGACTCATGATCAGAAGCATATCATTTGGTTCATGTCACCAAGATGGAACCCGAATCCCGATGTACGCACCGGTCGTCACGTCGTGTACAACCTTCACGTCCACTTGGTGTTCGTCACCAAGTACCGGCGCAGAGCGTTCACCGACGAGATGCTGACACGCTGCGAAGAGATCATGCGCGAGGTGTGTACGGACTTCGAGGCCGACCTGAAGCAGTTCAACGGCGAGCAGGACCACGTCCACCTCCTCGTGCACTACCCGCCCAAAGTCCAGCTCTCCAAGCTCGTCAATTCCCTCAAAGGCGTCTCCGCCCGCCTCCTGCGCAAGGAATACGACACCCACGTCCGCCGCTACCTGTGGGGCGGACACTTCTGGTCCGGCTCCTACTTCGCCGGATCCTGCGGCGGCGCACCCCTCACCGTCGTCAAGCAGTACATCGAGCGGCAGCAACGCCCCGTGAGCTGAGCTGGACACTGCGGCCCCGTACTCCGGTGAGGGTCACACCTATTTTGAGACGGCCTTCGCCATCCGGCCTGAAGGCCGGAGCACTGGCCAAGATCAAAGGTAGAGCGGCGCGTACCGGATGTGTCCCGGAGTCTGCTCCTCGATCCGGTTGGCGGCCGAGACCACTTGTCCGCCGCAGGGGGCGTAGACCTTGCGCCCGTAGCAGCGGTAGGCGTGCAGGGACCGGGAGGGCAGGAGGGGGCCGGCCCCCCACGAGGTCCACCGCCCCGCGCTGTTCGGGAATCGACGCGTGGTGGTTGGTCGCCTTGCCGCCTCCCTGGAAGACACACCAGGCGCCGTCTTCGAAAGGCCAGCGCAGTGGTGCCGACAGCGGCGTGCCCCACTGATGCGAACGGGTCCGGTACGTCGACCAGGCCAGGTACCCGAGCACGCACAGGAGGATCACCGGTGTGACGGTGTCTTGGCCTTGCGGCAGGTGGACCAGGCGCCAGGAGGTGAGGACCGTAGCGGCACTCAGCGCTCGTATCAGGTATGCGGTCCACCGTGGGAGGGTCGCCGGAGCGGTGAATGCCTCCAGGGTCAGCCACACGATCAAGGCGGCGGCACACACCTGGGCCCAGGCGGTGACCGAGGAGGCGGTCGCTGCCTCCCACAGCAGCCAGACGGCAAGCGCGCTGAGAGTGGCCGGTGCGAACAGTGGCCCCCACCGTGTCCATTGCCGGGAGCGGGAGGGCTGGTGGACCTCCCGGTCGATGCTCAGCGCCTTGAGCGTGCCGTCGGAGCCGGGCAGTGCCCAGGCGAGGACGCTTGCGTCGGTGCCGTGGATGAGCAGTCCGTCGGGACTGTCGGAGACGTGGGTGAAGGAACCGATGCGCTCTCGTGTGGCCTCGATGATCTCCTGCAGGCGTCGCGCACCGATGCCGTCGACCACCTCGGGGGCGATCCGCGTCCATTCGCCCGGGTTGGGAGTTCAGCAGGTTCTCCAGCGCGGCGGCGCCCTCGTGCCTCTCGGCTAGATCGTGCATGTGTGCTCCCGCGGTCCGGGTATGCGGTGACGGATTCGTGCCACCAACCAGTCAGAGGCCTTGGGCGAGTTGCCGTATGACGGGAAGGCGCAGGATTTGACTGCTCCCCTGCCTGAAGGGAGGGGATTCCTGGCTCAGGCTGCCTGCTGAGGCAGCGCCTCAGCGGGTCTTGTGCCCTTGGCACCAGCCGGGTTCAGACCCGCCCGGACCAGCATCACGCGGGCGGAGTTCTTATCCCGGGGGGATACGGCTCCGCACGCGGTGCAGGCGTAGGTTCTCTCGGAAAGAGGTAGTGCGTGCTTGGTTCTCGCGCCGCACTGCGCACAGTCCATGGTGGTGTGCGCGGGGTGTACCAGGTGCACGGTGCGCCCGTGCTTGCGGGCCATCTCAACAAGCGCGCGCTTCGCGGCGCCGATCGAGGCATCGGCCGCCTTGCGCGCCATCGAGGTTTTCGCGAGGAACTTCGGGCGGAAGTCCTCCACCGCCAGTACGTCGTGGTCACGGACCACGGACTTGGCCCATGTGCGGGCGGTGTCCTGCCGCTGCCGGGCCACCTTGGTAGGCAGCCTGGCTGTCTGCGCCTTCGCCTCCCGGTAGCCGCGGGATGCGGCGTGGCCGCGCGCCGGCCGGCGCCGGGCCATCATCCGCTGGTAGCGGGCGAGCTTCTGTGCGGCCGTCCTGCCGTGCTGCGGGTGCGGAAGGTCGTGGGCGTCCGATGTGGTGGTAGCCGTCTCCTTGACACCCCAGTCGATCCCGATCACACGCCCCGTGGGAGCGAGAGGCTTCACGGGCGCGGGTACGACGAACGAGGTGTACCACGCCCCGGTGGCGTCCTGGTACACACGCACGCTGGACGGCTGTGCGGGAAGCTCACGGGACCACACCACCCGCACCACGATGTCGCCGGCGAGATGCAGACGGCCGTCTTTGAGCCGGAAACCGCGCCGGATGCAGTTCAGCGTCGGCCGCGTTTCCCGCTTCTTCTTCCAGCGCGGCATCCCGGCCCGGCGGTGCTGCGGGACACGGTCCTTGATGTCCTTCAGCGCCTTGGCGCGCGACGTCCCGAAATCGCGTATCGACTGCTGCTGAGGAACACTCGGCCCAGCGGCCAGCCAGGGAGTTACCCGCCGCGCCTGGGTCAGCATCTTGTCCAGCGCGGCCGGGCCGGCCTTTTCACCCTCGGTGTGGGCCTTCTTCGAACGGGCCACGCACTCGTTCCAGATCCACCGGCAGCGTGCCCATTCCGCTTCGAGCGCCACGCGGGCCGTCTTCGACAGGCGCACACGACACGTGTACCGGGCATGCCCGGCATCCCCACCCGTGACGGCTTCTGTCGTCATTCACCCGAACCTACCCGATAAGGACTGACAGTTGAGAGTTCTTGATCATTGTGGGCTACCTCATCCTGCCACGGGGTGGCCGCCGGATCGCCCAGACGGCGATCCAGCTGTTCCTGCCCTGCACCGCAGGAATCCGATTCCTCCCCAGCCTGAAGGCCAGGGCATCCCCGGAGGCACCGGGTGAACGCCGACGATCTGGCCCCGCCGCCGTCGCGGACGGAAGGCGGAGCCGCGGTTCGGGAAGGGGCCGTCGGAAAAGGACCCGAGCCATGGCTACCTCGTCGGCGGCCTACTTCACTCTGTGAGGGCCGGAGGGTGAAATCCCCTCCGGCTGCTCGGCGAAGGTCGCGCCCGTCGCCGCTGCATACGCAAGACTGGTCGACTGACCCGCTTGGCGCCGGTCCTGTACCGAGGGGGAGAAGGGGAGAAGACACGCATGGCGGATGTGGCGACGGCGCCGACGGCTGCCGATGTCTGGCTCCTGGCCCGGGAGAACCCGTTCCCTCTATTGCGCTCGACCCAGGAGCTGGCTGACGCGCTCGGCGCGGCGTACGGCGACCGCTTCGTCTCCTGGCGCACCGACGAGCTGGTCTTCGGCGTCCAGGGCGGAAAGCTGTTCCTGCGCACCCTCGGCGGTCTGGACGTGCCCGCGCCGAAGGTGGTGTGCGTGCGGCAGGTACCCGGCTCCATGCGCCACGACCGCGAGGTGACGCTGCTGCGGCAGTTGGAGCGCATGGGAGCCGTACTCCTCAACCCACTGGAAGGGCACATGGCCTCCCGGAACAAGGTGTGGCAGCTCCAGGAACTGGCCCTGGCCGGACTGCCCGTGCCCAACACCCTCTCGTACGCCACCGCGCCCCTGGACGGCGTGCTGCGCATCCGGGGCCTGGATGGTCCGTACGTGGTCAAGTCCGTCAACGGCTACCAGGGCAAACGGGTGTTCCTCGCCTCCGACATGCCCTTGCTGCGCGACCTGGCGGGCTCTCTGAAGCAGGAGGCGCCGCTCCTCCTCCAGGAGTACGTGACCGCTTCGCACGGCCGTGACCTGAGGGTGGTCGTGGTGGACGGGAAGCCCGTGGGGGCCGAGGTGCGTACCTCCCACAGCGGTACGCTCGTCTCGAACCTCGCCCGGGGCGGCCGTCCCACCCTGTGCCTGGGCCGCCATCCGCGGGCCGAAGCCCTGGCCGTTGCCGCGGCCCGTACGGCAGGGCTCGTCATCGCGGGCGTGGACCTCCTCTTCGACTCCGAGGGCCCGGACGACGAGGACGCCTTCTTCGTCTGCGAGGTCAACTCCGTGCCCGGCTGGCGCCCGGGGATGACGGAGGTCGTGCCTGCCGTCCTCAAGACCGTCGACCGCGCCCTGCGGACACGGCCCGCTCACAGCTCCTTGCCCGGGGCCGACAGACCCTGAGCGCGGCAGCTCCGTGTGATCGACCACGACGGCACGAAGGTCCTGGCTGTCGAAGTCTCCGGCGGCCGCGATCCGGCGCCGGCGAGACGAATGGACCAGGACAGCAGTCGGCGGCCGGCTGACCGGGCGGTGCTCACCGCCTGCCACCGCGTGGCCGGCCCGAGCTGGAGGAGCCGTCCGCGGACGGCTGCATCACCGAGGCTGAGTAACGCGGCAACCGGGCTACCAGCAACGGCTGTTTTGGCAGTAGGGCCGAGAAAGCCGCTGTACGCCGGCCTCCCGCAGATCGCCACGCCCCGGCGACTGCGGCCTTTGGCCGGGCACCCGTGACAGCGAGTGCCCCGCCTCCCGGGCGCCCGGGCTGGTGACCGGTCCCGTACGGCGGCTTCGGGCAGGTCGTCGACGCGGGCGTCGAGGGTCTGCTGTGCCTTCCGTCCGGGCGGCGGCAGGGTCTGGGACGTGGCGCAGTGCCTTGCCCGGTCGGTGGGAGTTCGCCTCGGCCGGGGCCGGGGCCGGGCGCGGCGGCAGCGGCTCGCCCTTTTCCGCGGGTCCGGCGGTGACTCCGTACCGCTGGCAGCCGTCGGCCCGGGGCGCCGGCCGGGGACTGCCGGCCCGCGAGGGGGGTGGGCGCGGGCCGGCGGGGTCATCCCGTTGCCAGGATGAGCGTCACCACCAGGAACCCGGCGACGACGAGGACGACGAGGCCGAGGATCACGGGATCGACGACCAGGCCCCGCCTGGCGGGGGCACGGTGGACACCTCTGCTCATAGTGTTCATGGTGGCGCCTGGCGGTGCTCCGCGATCGGAGGCGGGGCCGGTGACGGGCGCGATTGGTTGTGCCCGCCCCGGGAACCGAGCGGCCCCGGCCGGACGTGTACCAACTGCTCGTTGAGGACGACCTCTGCAGCCCCGGGGCCCGAATCCGCGCAGGGGTGCCGGATGGGTGCCGGATCCACGAACACCACGCGGGTAGCGCAAGTCGTACGGGCGCCCGCCCATGCAGGCATGCCTGGGTGCACAGCTTCTGCGGTCTTCCTGCGGGTCTTCCTCTCCGTTCCGTCCGGTGGGCTGCCGAGCCGGCCGGAGGCCGGGAGCGTCAGGTGGCCTCACCTCAGGGAGCGTGGGCCCGCGCGCTGCTGCAGCTGTGCCTGCTGGGCGTCTTGGAGCCCGAAGGGCCCAGCTACGGCCACGCATTGCCCGGCCGGCTGCCCGCGGCTGGGCTCGACACGGTGAAACCCGCCACTCTCTACCCCGCACTGGCCCGTCTCGCGGAGGAGGGCATGGTGGAGATCGGGTGGGCAGCCGGGGAGGGCGGTCCGGGGCGCAAGTACTACAGCACCACGGAGCAGGGGCGGGCGCGCCTTGGCGAGCAGCGCCGGGCGTGGGGGAACTTCAAGACCACGGTGACGGCGCCGGCAGAGGGGGGAAGAAATGGTGGCCGCGACAACGGAAATCCGGTGGGCACACAAGGAGGACGAGAGGCGGGCTGCCACCTTCACGCTTCGCCGCGTCACGGAGTCACCAACTCGCTCATACTGGCGGGGTTCTGGGCACTGGTGCTGTCCGTGATGCACTGGCTCCGTGACGGCCCGTGGGCTGAGGTGTCGTCGGCGTCACTGGTGGGGATCGGCGCCCTGATCGCTGGCGCTCTGGCCGGGTGCCTGGTGGGAGCGCTGCGTACGGCGGGGCGTGTGCAGGCTGCACGGGCCTGCGCAAGTGCGGCAGTGACAGCAGTGGTCGCAGGCATCGCCGCCTTGGTCATGCTGCCGCGACATGGACTGTTCGCGTTGCCCGTTTCGGTGCTCGTGGCCGTGTCGGCGATGGTGATGGCCGGTGTGCACAAGCTGCCCGATGCCACAGCCGGCAGGTGGTTCACCCGGTTGCGGAGCGAGGACAGTTGGTGACCTCTGCGTGGGTGTTGAAGGCGGGCCTGGCTGGTTTCGTCTCCGCCCTGTTTTCAACCGGCTCCGTCGCCCACTAGTTGTTGTCGCAAGGCAGTTCCGGATCAGGGCGAGAGGGAACACGTGATGACCCATGATCGGTCGAACGGCTCACAAGCACCCGTGGTCAGCGACTCTCGGCAGACGGCTGCCCTCGCCTCAGGGACCATGACCCAGTTCGACGGCATCTACGACCAGCCGGACCCTCGTGCGTACTTTCGTGAGCTGAGCCCCTGGGAATACCAGACCCCTCATCATGCTCAGCCCATCTTCCGGCGCATGCTCACAGCGTGCCGGCCCGCAGGTGCGGGCACGGTGTTGGACCTGTGCTGCTCCTACGGCATCAACGCCGCCCTGCTCAACCACGAGCTCACCCTGGAGGACCTGTACGCCCACTACACATCGCCGCAGGCCACCGAGCTGACCACTGCAGAGTTGATCGAGTGGGACCGGGCCTACTACGCGGCGCATCGGCGCCCTGAGCCGGCCCGCGTCATCGGGCTCGACGCCGCCTCCCGTGCCGTCTCATACGCGCACGCTGTCGGCCTGCTGGAGGAGGCGTTCGCCGAGAATCTGGAGACCGCGCCGCCCAGCCCGGCCCTGCGCCAGGCCGCACGCCACACCCGCCTCATCACCGTTACCGGCGGATCCAGCTTCCTGTCTCCCCTCACCTTCGGGCCGCTCCTGGACTGCGTCCACGGCCCGGTGTGGGTCGCCGCGTTCGTGCTGCGGACCCACTCCTACCGTCGCATCGCCAAGTGCCTGGAACCGTACGGCCTCAGCACCGAGAGAGCCGCCACCCACACGTTTCCGCAACGCCGCTTCACCAGCGAGCAGGAGCAGCGGTACGCGATCGACGCGGTGACCGCGGCCGGTGAGGATCCGCAGGCCAGGGAGACCCACGGCTACTTCCACTCCACGTTGTATCTGTCGCGTTCCGCGACAGACGCGGCAGAAGCTCCCCTGGCCACCCTGGTCCAGGCATCCTGACATCTTCCGACTCCCGTACACCGGGGCGAGCGGACTGGCCCTCTGGAGCGGGCCGGCGGCGCGTACTCATCCGTGGAGATCGCGATCCGCGCGCGGTTGGCCATCTCCGGCTACTTGGTGAGCTCGCGCAGGCGGTTCTCCAGGCTGGAGGTCTTCTCGTTCGGGTCGCACTCGCGACGGATCCCGGTGTACTGAGTGGCGACGCAGGTGGACGTCCGCGGGACGCCATCGGGAGTTCCGGTCGGCCCCCTTTTGCCGTGCTGCTGTGGGGTTACGTCCGTGCCTGGCTGCCCTCGGCCCATTCCAGGCCGAGGGCGCAGCGACCAGAGGCGGGCAGTCCGGGGGTGTCCCCGCCCGCCCCAGCCCGAGGCCGGCACGGCGCTATCGGCGTCGTATCAGTCGCATCCGTGGCCTTGCTGGCCCTCGTGGCCAGGTTGACCTTCGTGGCCAGGTTGACCTTCGTGGCCCGGCTGGCCCTCGTGCCCCTGTTGGCCCTCGTGGCCTTGCTGTCCTTCGTGGCCCGGTTGGCCCTCGTGGCCTTGCTGTCCCTCGCTGCCCTGGTTGCCGTGACAACCGCCGCAGGCGTTGTGTGCGGGGGCTGCCGAGGCTGTGCCCGCCGCGCCGATCGCGGCTCCGCCGGCCAGCAGGAAGCCTGCTGCGGATATCACGGCATAATGCCTGATGCGCTGTGCTCGCATGGGAAATCGCCCTTCTGTTTCCATCACCTCGCGCGGCTCTATGGGGAGGGCGCGGTGTGGATGGCCGGCGCCGTGCTCGCAGAGAGGGGAGGCATGGCGCGTTCTTGAGGTGTCGCCGCAGAGGATTGGCCGCACGGCCGTTGCCGCCGGGTCTGCCGTTTCCGGGATTCCGGATTCTCGTCGCCGGTCACACTGTGTGCTGCGGCTCTCACTCATAGAAAGTAGTGCCCTGTCCCTCACTCGGCATTTTCGATGCTGCTTTGGGGTTACATCGGCGCCTGGTGTCGGCGTACAGGCTCATCTGGCGGTGCCGGTGATCGTGGCGGACGCCGGCTACGGCCGCAGCGTCTCCTTCCGGCTCGCGCTGGAGGAACGCGGCTGGTCCTATGTCGTGGCCGTCGCCCCCAAAGAGATCGCACGGCCTGCCGATGCCGAGCCATATCACCCCGCTTATGGCGGACTGGGACCACCGACGCTGCCCCGCTACCGCGACAGGCCCCGCTCGCTGCCCGGCCTCGTTGACGACGCCACCGTGTTCGAGGAGGTCACGTGGCGGCAGGGCAGCAAAGGCGCGATGACCTCGCACTTCGCCGTGCTCCAGGTGCGGCCCTCGGGCAAGGAAGCCTGCCGCACCGCCCAGGAACAAGCCGGGGAACTGAGCCGGGCCCGAGGCCGCACATGTCAAGGACAAGGCTCGAAGATCGGCTTCATTCCTTGATCTGTGGACAACTCGCCGACCATCAGTGCGTCCCCGCCGTGCGCGACTTCCTCGACGTGTCGGCTCTGGGCACTCAGGGGCTGCTCTGCATCCCGACCGGGATGACGCTGTCAGTCGGTGCTGCTCGTAACCACACAAGTGGTACGGGAGTTGTTCACCAACTCCCGTACCACCCGGCAACATCTTACGGCTTGGCCAGATCGCAGGCTTTCACCGCGTCGTCCGAGGTCACCTCGATCGCGACCAGGTCAGCGGTGCAGATCGCAGGCCCAGGCCAATCGCCGTGTTGTCCCTCGTAGCATGCCTCCTTGACCTTCGGGCCGACGATGCAGCCTCGTCCCTGCAAGTAGGACTCGCAGGCGCCCTCGTCCGCCGGGCGGAGATGCGTCGACGTGGCTAGAGGGCGTCTGAAAAGCCTGTCAGCGGGGCATACGGGCAGGTAGCGGGGCGGTGGCGCACTTTCGGGGGCTGGGGTGGGCGAGCCGCGCGCCCGTTACTCAACGGACCTGTCCGACGCCGAGTGGGAAATCCTGCGACCGCTGGTGCCGGCGGTGAAGCCGGGTGGACGGCCGGCCAGACACACGCGGCGGGAGATCGTCAATGCCCTCGCGTACTGGCTGCGGGCCGGCTGTGCCTGGCGGCTGTTGCCGCACGATCTGCCGCCCTGGCGGACCGCATATCACTACTGGCGGCAGTGGCGACGCGACGGCTTGTGGGAACGGATGCTTGCTGAGCTGCGCGAACGTGAACGGCTGCGGCTGGGCCGTGACCCCACCCCGAGTGCGGGCATTATGGACAGCCAGAGCGTGCGAGCCACCGAACGGGGCGGCCTGCACGGCTACGACGGCGGCAAGAAGGTCAACGGCATCAAGCGCCACGTACTGGTGGACACCCTCGGTACCGTCCTGCTGGCTTGCGTCAGCCCGGCCAACGTCGACGACCGGGACGGCGCCGAAGTGCTGCTCAGTCAAGCAGCCGACAACTTCCCACGCCTGAAGCACATTTGGGCTGACCAGGGTTACCGCGGCGCCGACTTCCACGCCTGGATCCGGCAGGCCACCGGCATCACGGTGCAGGTCGTGCAACGCCGGGACGGCGGACTTCGCCACACCTGGGCCAAGGCCGGAGCACCGCCCCGTGAAGTGCCCTACTTTGCTGTCGTCCCACGTCGGTGGGGGGTAGAGCGGACGTTCGCCTGGCTGGGACGGTGCCGACGCCTGTCCAAGGACTACGAATACCTCCGCGTCAACTCGGAGAACGTCATCTACCTCGCCATGGCCATGCTGCTCCTACGTCGACTCGCAAGAAGGCCCCGCTGACAGGCTTTTCAGACGCCCTCTGAGAGGTCGTTTTCATCTGTACTGCCTGGATATAGGGCGGTTCTTGGAGTGTGGGATTGCGGTGCGGAAGAGGTAGCGGGATGTGGTCGGGGCCTGTGTGCTGGGCGGGGTGACTGGTGGGGTGGGATGTGGCTTGTTCCTGTCTCATCCCAGGACGTCCGGTCTTCCTGGCTGTGTGCTTCCGTCGCCGCTGCTGTGCGCCTGGGCGCACTCGATCTGCGGCGATACGCCGGAAGCATGCTGACGCGACGCCCGTATCCGAGTGATCTGTCCGATGCGCGCTGGGAGTTGATCGAGCCGGTGCTCTCGGCCTGGCGCTTCGAGCGCCGCGGCAGGGCCCTGGACTTCGGCCGGCGGCCCGAGCACGATCTGCGCGACATCATGAACGCGATCTTGTACGTGGGCCGGACCGGCGTTCAGTGGCGCTGTCTCCCGCACGATTTTCCACACTGGAACACGGTCTACGGCTACTTCGCCAAGTGGGCGGACGAGGGCGTGTTCGCGCAGCTCAACGGCTTGCTCCGGCAGCTTCTCCGGGAGAAGGAGGGGCGGGATGCCGAGCCATCGGCCTGTGTGATCGACGCCCAGAGCGTCAAGACCTCCACCAGCGTCCCCGCCGCCGGCCAGGGCATCGACGCCGGGAAGAAGATCGTGGGCAGGAAGCGGAACATCGTCACCGACACCATCGGTCTCCTGCTTGCCGTGCTGGTCACAGCGGCGAGCGTGCAGGACTCCGTCGCCGGCACCAGACTCCTGGACCAGGTCGCTGCCGAACACCCCGGCATCCGCAAGGTGTGGGGCGACGGCGGCTACCGCCAGCACCTCGTCGAGCACGCGGCCACCCTCGGCATTGACATGGAAATCACTCAACGCAACCCCGGGACCAGGGGATTCACCCCGATCCCGAAACGCTGGGCAGCCGAGCGGACCTACGGCTGGCTGATGCTCCACCGCCGACTGGCCCGTGACTACGAGACCCTGTCCGTCCGCTCCGAAGCCATGATTCACCTCGCCATGGCCGACCTCATGGCCCGCCGCCTCACCGGCGAGAACACCATCTCCTGGCGCGACCCGACACCGCAGACCAAACGACAGATTCCGGGATGAAACAACGGGAGAAAACGACCTCTAACGAAACCCTCCACACTCGGAGGGAATGGACATCAGCACGCGGGACGGAACCCTGCTGTGGTCCTCACGGGCCACACAGGGGCGAGCCCATGACCTGACCGCGGCCCGCGCCCAACGGCATCGTCCGGGCCTGCCCGACCCGGCAGATCCTCATCCTGGCTTCGTAGGCGGCAAGGAGCAGCGTTTCTGCGCCAGTTCGGGCGGCACCGAGGACGCCTCGCCTCTCGGATGATCACGGCTCCGGGAGGCGCCGCGGACGCTCGGGAGGCGGCGACCCTGGTCCAAGCGTCTGCGGCCGATCGCCGGCTGAGGACAAAAGTCCTGGCTACGGACACGGCGACCTGCCCGAGCACCACCACCAGCAGTACAACCGCAACCACGTCCCCTCCGTGCCCCCGACCAACGCGCCTCCGCCCAACTCAAGTCCTGGCGCGCGCAACGAAGGACATGCCGCTCGGCCAACCGTCTCAGCCGCCCCTGAAAGAGGTTGAGTGAATGCTCAACAAAAGACCTGCCCTCTGATGCCCTCTGTGATGCCTTCTGTGTCCCGCCAAAAGGGACATATGGTTGATCTTTGTTGCCCGAGTGAACTGGAGCGTAACCTGATGGCAAAAGGATCTTGACGCTTCCTGCGGCTGCGGTTAAGTTCTGGACGTGCCTTCGGGGGAAGGCAAAAGGAACCGGGGGGCTCTTTGATTGGAACGCTGGCCGCGACAGGCCGACGAGTTCCTGAATCTTCTGCGTAGTTCTGCAGGTTCGTCGATTGGTTCACCCTCGTGGGTTGAAATCGGCGTCACTCCGAGATACCTGGCCAGCCTGCGCGAATTCCTCATGAGACTTCGGCAGTCCTTTGCGTATGCCTATTGCGTCGTAAGGGATTGCCGAAGGAGTCCTCAGCGCATGGACTCCGACCGCGCCCGCATCAGGGCGACTCTGCAGTGAAAGGGGGTGGAAAGCATGGAGCACGTCGACGTCATTGAACTCGAGGATGACATTGTCGAGTTCGAGTCCGCCGAGGAGAACGCGGCCAACGTGGCGAACGTAGCCAACGTGGCCAACGTGGCCAACGTCGCCAACGTGGCCAACGTGGCCAACGTCGCCAACGTGGCGAACATCTAATGAGGCTGGGTGACGGGGAATTCCCCCGTCACCCCGTCTTCTCCGTACCAAAACACCGGAGCTGATGGCGGGAACCCCGGTGATGTACCCGCGATCCTGTTGAAAGGTAAAACCAGACTGTGGCGCGCTCGGTGATTGAAGAAAAGCTGCAAGCGGCCCGCGTGTTGGCGGAGGCGCTTGCCGCTGACGACAATGGATCAATCGATTCAATGTATATTGCGGGAAGCCTGACGGCGGGTCTCGGAAATCCCACGAGTGATGCCGACCTTTTCGTCCTCTGCGTCGACGAGTCCGCCAGGGGTGACGACGTCACGCAGTACAACGTGAACGGTCACCGGGTCGATGTGGAGCGTTACACGCTCGCATTCGTCGAGGAAGCTGTGCACACCATCACTTCCTTCGAATTGCAGCGTGACAACCTGACGGACCTCCACAAGCTGCCCGACAAGCTGGACTTCGTCTGCCGCCTGTACACCTCCGAGATCGTGGTGCCCTCACCCTCCCTCGACGGCTTCAAGCAGCGGATCGACTCCTCCCTTGCGAATATCCGTCAGGTCGCGGTCAACTACTCCGCCATCGCGGTCAATGGCCACCTCGAGGACTTCCTCGGTGCCTCCGTGGACGGCGACCTCGAGACGGCAGCACTCGTCGGCCAGGAGCTGACCGCCTATGCCGGCAAAGCCGTCGTGGCAGCCTCCGGCGACCTCTACTACAGCAAGAAGTGGGTCTACAAGCAGCTCGACCGCACTCCTGTCGCGGGGTTCCCGAAGGACACCTTCATCGACTTCCAGCGCGGCAACTGGACCGGCCGCGGCACTCGCGCCGCCGAAGAACTCGTCTTCTTCGTGCAGACCTGCGTCGCGGCGAGCCAGCTGCTGAGCCGCCAGGGCGTCTCCCTGGACGCCTGGCCGTGGGCCCCGCCGACCGAGCCGGCCGACGAGGGTATGTGGCGCAACCCCTCGTACAACGTCCTCGGGCAGCGTGACGGAATCCTTCTCCACTGGGAGCTGCGCCGCCAGCTGATGCTGCGCGACCCCGCCGCCTTCGTCTGGGCGCTGTGTGACGGCCGCAGTCGGCAGGGCGTCATCGACGCCGTGCAGCAGCTGGCCGACCACGTTCCCGCGCTCAAGGCCATGACCGCCGAGCGCATCGAGCGGCTGCTTGAGTCGCTGCGCTCGCGTGACCTCGTGAGCGGCGAACCGTACTCCGTACTCGGCACCATCTGATCGGGCAGCGAGAGCCATGGCAGTGACGACGACCCGGCAGACCACCCGGCCGACCGGCACCGAGGGTCTGCTTGAGGCAGCCCAGTGGGCCATCGAGCGGCTCGGCACGTCGGCGGACTATGTGCAGGCCTACGCGGAGCGCACCGTCGAGGTACGCGTGGAGTGCCTCGACGGCGAGGTACTCGCCACCTGCGTCGAGCCCCGCGAAGGACTCGCGTGCATGGTCCGCCAGGACGGCCGCTGGCGCCACCGGGCCTTTTCGGTCGCCGAACTGCCCTTGCTGCACAAGTGGCTGGCGGGTGATCAGGTAGGTGCCGAGGAGGACATCCCCTCGTGGCAAGACGCTCCGGCCGTGGATTTCCAGGCCGTGGCCGCGCGGGACTGGCTGGTCCAGGGTGCCGCCCCGGCCCACTCCCTGCGCACCATGGAGGACTTCACCCTCCGCAGCGTCGCCGTCGCCGACACTGACGGCATACGGTCAGCCGCCACCTCTCGCTTCGTGCGGCGCCGCGTGGAGGCCAGCGTCGCGCACGACGGCAACCGCTACCGCGGGCTCAACCGGTGGCTGGAGCGCGGCCCGCAGGCTGGCACCGCCGACCGCGACGCCGTGCCGCAGGACGTGGCACGGATCGCCGTGGAGCATGCGCATGACTCCGCACGCGCCCGTCTCGGCGGCCGCCACCGCACCCCCGTGGTCTTCGGACCGTCTGCCGCGGTCGGCCTGCTGCACGAGCTGATCGGCCACGCCCTCGAAGGCGACAACTTCGCCATGCAGAGCGACTACGTCGCGGGGCTCCGCAAGCCGGGCGCCGTTCCCGCCTCGGTGACGCTGTACGACGACGCCACCATCGCCGACGGCTACGGCTCGTACGACATCGACGACGAGGGCATCGTCGGCGGCATCACCATGCTGGTATCCGACGGCGAACTCGGCACCCCGCTGTCCAGCGTCCGCACAGCGCAGCGCCACGGCTACCGGCCCACCGGCAACGGGCGCCGCCGCGACTACCGTGCCCTGCCGCTGCCGCGTGCAAGCAACACCGTCTTCCCGCGCGGCACGGACGACCCGGACGCCCTCATGGCGCCGTCCGCCAAGGGCCTCCTGCACGTCGGCTGCCTGGGGGCCGGGATGATCAACCTCAGCACCGGGGAGTTCTCCTTCGCCGCGCTGAACTGCACCTACGTCACCCCCGACGGTCACCGCGTCCCCGTACGCGACGTCAGCCTCTTCGGCGACGCCCTCAAGACCCTCGCCCACGTGGAGGGCATCGGCACGGACTTCGGCGGGGACAGCGTCACCTGCGGGAAGCAGGGCCAGATGATCGGCATCGGCCTGTTCTCCCCCTCGATGCGTTTCTCCGCCCTGGATTGGAGCGCAGCGTGAAGATCCTTCACCACCGGGCCGACCAGGCGCTCGCCACGGCCGAGGCCGTCCAGTCGTCCCTGCGCCCGGCGGAGACCGCGGCGACGTTCCTGGAGCGCACGGCTCGGCGCCGGCTGGTGTGCGACGCCACCGGCAAGAAGCAACTCCTCATCGAGGACCCCGCCTTCAGCGGCTTCGTCCGGCTGGAGCGCGACGGCCAGGAGCTGTACCTCAACGCCAACCAGCTCACCGAGCCGACCGCGGCCCGGCTGCTGGCGACCGGACGCCCCCTCTTCCGCCTCGGCAGCCCCGCCGTGGATGGCGGACAGCCGCACGCCCACCCCCGCGCGCAGTCCGCCGACGGCTGCTGGCACACCACACCAGACCGCCTCGACATGGCCTCTGCAGCCTTGCGCACCGGCGAGCTGATGGCGGCCATCGGGGCCCATCTGAGCCCCGGCCAGAGCGTGGCCGGGGTGCACGTGAGTGACATCCTGCGCGAGTCCGTGTTCCTGGACTCCAGCGAAGCCCGCCTCCAGGACCAGTGCTACGGCGTCGAACTGACCGCCGTCGTCACCGACGAGGCCGGCACGCCCATGGTGTCGGCCACGCGCTACGCCACCGCGCTCGACGACATCGACCTCGCCGGGCTGGGCCGCGAACTGAGCCTGATCCACACGGGCATGGCGGCGGGCGAGCGCCCCTTCACGGGCACCCTCGTCGTGTTCGCCCCGTCCGCCGTCGCCCAGGTGCTGCGCGCCCTGGTGAACACGATCCTGCTCAACCCGATCACCCACCCCGCGCCGCTGGCCACCTCCCTCGTGGACGAGGGCCCGCGCACGGTAGGCTGCGGCGCCCGTTCCTTCGACTGCGAGGGCACCGCGACCGGGGCCACGGAGCTGGTCGGCCGCGACGGGCGGCAGCGCACCCTCGCCACCCGCAAGGTGGTGCTCGCGGAGGGCCGGCCCGGGGAGCGGACCCCCCTGACGGGTCACGCCTGGTGGAACCCGCTGAAGAACTTTCCCCAGATGACGGCCGGAAACGTCCGGCTCCTCCCCACCCCGGACACCACCGCCGACGCCCTGCTGGACGGCGAACGCTGCGTGATCGTGGACGCCCGCACCCTGGGCGTCGAGGAGTTCCGCTCCGGCGGCCAGCTCGCGTTCCGGCTCCTGGCCGCCCGCACCGTGGACGGCGTCCCGCAGGAGGCCTGCACCCCGATGTCCGTCGAGGGATCGGCGATCGACTTCCTCGCGTCGGTCACGGCCGTCGGCGACACCGTGTCCTACTTCCCGGGCCAGATCTCGGCGGGTGGGGCCTATCTGGAGATGGACATCAGCCGGATCACCTCGAAGGCGATGGGATCACAACCGTGACCAGTGGAGGGCTCGAAGCCCGCGGACTCGTACGCGAGTTCACGACAAAGGACGGCTCCGTACGGCGAGCCGTCGACGACGTGACGCTGGTCGTGCGGCCCGGCGAACTCGTCTCCGTGCTCGGCCCCAACGGCGCCGGCAAGACCACCACCGTCAAGATGCTGACCGGTCTGCTCCTGCCGACCGCCGGCCAGGTGCACATCGACGGGCACGACATGGTGCGTGCCCGCCGCCGTGCGGCCATGGCCTGCGGCTTCAGCCTCGGCGGCGACACCGGCCTGTACCCGAGGCTGACGGCCTATCAGAACCTGGAGTTCTTCGGCCTCATGTACGGCCTGCGCGGCTCACGGCTCGCGCAGCGCGCACACGACCTGCTGGCGGAGGTGGACCTCTCCGACCGGTCGGGCGACCTCGTCGGCTCGTTCTCGCGCGGCATGAAGCAGCGACTCCACCTCGCCCGCGCGCTGCTCCACGAGCCGGCCGTCCTCATCCTCGACGAACCCTCCGCGGGCCTCGACCCCCAGTCCGCCGCCACCATGCGTGCCCTCGTCGCCCGCCTGACGGGCGAGGGCCGCAGCATCCTGCTGACCACCCACGACATGCGGGAGGCCGAGGAACTGAGCAGCCGCATCGTTTTGATGAAGGGCGGCCGCATCCACGTGGAGTCCACGGCCGGAGAGCTGAGGCTGAACGCGGCGAACCGGCTCGGCCACGTCGTCAACGCACTCTTCTCCGCCGCCAAGGCACCCGACGGGGTGAAGGACTGCCCCGGCGTCCTGCGCGTCGAGCACGACGGCTCCGCCGTGACCCTGCGCGTCTTTGACGGCCCCGCCGCCGTGCAGTGGCTGCTGGCCACCTACCCCGGACAGACCACCAGCGTCGCCGTCACCCCGCCCACCCTCGAAGAGGTCTTCCTGGACATGGTGGCCGCGTCATGACCGCTGCACGTACCGGCACCGCCCCCGCGCCGGGGCGGCGAATCGGCCGGTCCGGCTCCGCCGCGACCTTCGCCCGGGCGGTCGTGGACCAGCTGCGGATGCACGCGACCAGCCCCATGGCCATCTTCTCCACACTTGCGATGCCCTGCGTCTTCGCCTTCGTCGTGCACGCCAACGCCACGCGCGGCTTCTCGCACCACTCCACCACCGACATGGCCGTCGGCTCGGCGGGCATCGGCATGCTCGACTCGATCATCGTGCTGGTCCTTTTCAGCATGATCGGCGAGAAACAGTGGAAAACGCTGTACGCCGCGCTCGGCAGCCCCGGCGGCCTCGTCCCCGTGGTCCTGGGCAGGCTGACCGGCACCGCGCTCCAGTCGCTCACCGCACTGCCCGGCACGCTGATCGTCCTCGGCCTGCTGTTCGGCATCGACGGCGGATTCGACTGGGTGCGCTGGCTCGTCGGCGGTGTACTCCTCGCGTTCGCCACCGCCTCCATGATCGGGCTGCTGGGCTTCGTGGTCCTGCGCTTTCCGTTCTCGGCGGGCATGACCAACGGGCTGACCGGCCTGATCATGGCGCTCAGCGCCCTGATCGTGCCCCAGTCCGCCCTCCCGGCCCCCGTACAGAAGATCGCCCTGATCGTGCCGCAGTCGCACGTCATGGCCTGGATTCGCGGCGCGGGCCCGGGCCGGCTGCTCGCGGCGGTGGCCCTCACCGGCTTCTTCTGCGCACTGGTCGTACTCGCCGTCCAACGGCTGGAGAACACCGTGCGCCGAACCGCCCTGCCACTGGAGGCATGACCGATGCAGACCCCTGCCCCAGCTCCCCGAGCCGGTGCGGCACGGGCCGCGCTGCGCGGCGCGGCCCTGTCCTACCGGGCCCTGTTCACCTGGTTCAACCCGTTGGGATACCTCAGCTCGCGCATCGTGCGCCCCATCGGCATGGCCATCGCGTTCACCTCGCTCGCGACCCACTACGGAGCCGGAGCCGACCGCATGCTGGTCGCCTCCAGCCTGCTGGCCGGCGCCGGTGCCGTCGTGTACGGGATGGCTCTGTCGATCGGCAACGAGCGCTCGTTCAGCACTCTGGGCATCTGGCTCGCCTCACCCCAGAACAAGGTCGCCGCGGCCTGCCAGCGCGCCCTGCCGCACATCGTGGACGGCTTCGTCGGCGGCCTGTGCACCTACCTCGTGTGCAGCCTCCTGTACACGACACTGCCGATCGGCATCCCGCAGTACGCCGCCGTCCTGGCCGTCGGCGTACTGACGACCGCGGGGTTCGGGCTGACCCTCTCGGCCCTCGCCCTGCTCATCGAGGATCTGTTCGTCGGCCCCAACACGGCCGAACTCGTCCTCATGGTCCTTTCAGGGACCCTGGTGCCCCAGAACCGGCTCCCCGCGTTCCTGATCCCGCTGAGCGAGGCGATGCCGCTCAGCCATGTGATGCAGGCCGTCGACGGCCTGCTCGCCGGGCGGGCACGCGCCGTGCCCCTGATCGCCGAACTCGCCGTCGGTGCCGCCTGGGCCCTCGCCGGTGTGCTCTTCGTGCACCTGGCCGCCCGCCGCGCGACGGCCCGCGTCGCACTCGGCAACGCCTGACCAGCTCCCGGAAAGAGAAAGAAGACAAGTGACCGACACCCTTGCATCCACCTGGTCCGCGAACGCCTGGATCGACCCGCGCGGCACCTTCGCCGGCCCGGTACAGCACAAGGACGGCCTGATCACCCCCGGCTCTCTCACGGCCGCCCCGCTGGGCGCCACCGAGCCGTACCTCGTTCCCTCGCTCCCCGTCGAGGTGCACTGCCACGGTCTGGGCAGCGTCGACTTCTCCAACTTCGCGGAGATCGACCTCTTCGAGGTCGACAAGCACGCCGCCTCCGAGGGCCTGCTCTGCATCCCGACCCTCTACCTGCGCCAGGAACGCCTCGACGGATTCGTCGAGTTCATGCGGGGATTCGCCGCGCTGAAGGCCGACGGCGAACTCCCCTTCGTCCCGGCCATCGCCCTGGAGGGCCCGCTCGTCGCCAGCTTCGGCGGCACGCCGGCCAGCTCGGTGTGGGCCCCCTCCAAGGAGGAGTGGGACAAGCTCGCCAGCTGCGGTCCGCTGGGCCTCGTCTACATCATGCTGTCGCCGGACGCCCTCCAGTCCAGCTCCTACCTGGCCGCGCAGTTCACCCCGGACCACCCGTCCCTGGAGTGGATCGTCACCCGCCTCGTCGAGCACGGCATCCGGCCCGCGCTGGGGCACTTCGCCAAGGAGGACCCGCAGCTCGGCGCCGACTGCATCGAGGAGGTGCTCGCCGCGGCCGAGGCCGCCGACTGCCCGCACCACGGCGTCCGGGTCGTCACCGACCACCTCTTCAACGAGATGCCGCTGCTGATCAAGCACGCGTTCCGCACCTCCAAGGCGCGCGCCAACCGTGACGCGCTGCTGGCCAGCTACGACCTGCCGTCGTGGAACCTCGCCGACCTGCACGAGCAGATCGGGCCCGTGCCGGCCGCCATCATGCGCGGTGCCCACGCGGGCCGCATCGCCGCCTGCCTCAACTTCGACGGCGAGCACGTCGACTTCGCCATCGCCAAGCGGGCCATCGAGATCGTCGGCGCGCAGAACATGATGCTGATGACGGACCGCAGCGACGTCGCCCGCCTCGCCGGTCAGGACCTGCACCAGGAGCCCGGCAGCGATCTCTGGTACCAGGAGAAGGGCGTGGTCGCCGCCGGTACCCAGCCCATCGACCAGCAGATCGCGAACGTGCGCGCCCTGGGCGTTCCCGAGGCCGACATCTGGCACCTGGTCTCGTTCACCGCGTACCGCACCTTCTTCCCGGAGCTGGACCTCTGCGCGGCAGGGTTCACCCGGGGCTGCCACGTCGACGCCGAGCGGCAGCGCCGCGCCCTCATCTGAGCGGCGCCCCTTCAAGAAAACGAGGCGAACATGAGGAGCACGGGAATGGAGACGCAGCGTATCGCCGAGCGCCCCCACGACATACCACCGAGCCTGCTGGCCGCCGTCACACGGTCGCCGGTCAAGGCGCACCTGTTCGGTATGGACACCTACACGCGGGAGGCCGCCTGGACGTTCGGCGACCACACGGCCGATCTGCTGCGCACCGCCCTCTGCGTCCTCAAGCCGGATGCCGCTGCAGGGCGGCGCTACGGCGCCGCTCTCCAAGCACTGCGGGACAACGGATTCAGCCCCGTCGACGCCTTGCGCTTCAGGCACAACCGGCTGACGATCCGCGAGACCTGGCGCTTCCAGCTCAACTTCGCCGACCGCGAGCGCATCGCCACCATGGAGCTGTACCTGCGCTCCCTCGACTGTGTCCTGCTCGTCCTGCGTGACGAGCGCCACCGGCCGGGCGCCGTACCGGCCTCCGTCCGGCTCGCCTCCCTCAAGGGCCCCGCGACCATCGAACTGCGCAAGCCGGAGCACCTGCGGGAGCGACTGGGCTCGCTCAACGGCCTGTTCAACTTCGTCCACACCACTGACGAACCCATCGACGTCATGCGCGACCTCGGGCTACTGCTCGAACCCCAGCGCCGCGAACTCGTACGCGACCGCATCGTCTGCGGCCACGACGCGTCCGACGAGGTGACCCGGATCCGCGAGGACGTCGAGGGATCCGTCGCACCGCACGACCTCGATCCCGACCACAGCTGGCGGCGGCTGCAGGAGTCCGGCTCCCCCGCCGGGGCACTTGCCCGCCTGCGCGCCCGGGGAGCCACCGTCACCGCCGCCGAACTGCTCCGGGCGGCACACCACCCGGACGCCGACCCCGACGACCTGTGGGACCTGCTGTCGGTGCTGACCGCCACCGTGCGCTTCAACACCCCCGGCATCGAGCGCATCTACCCCAACGTGCTGCTCAGCGCCTGGCAGGAGCGGGCGTGAGCGGCGGCAACATCTGCGTGTGCTACGAGGTCACCGAGGACGAGATCGTCGGCTGGATCCGCCGGGGCGTCACGACCGTCGAGGGCCTGGGGGAGCGCTGCAACGCCGGACGGGGCTGCGGCGACTGCCACGACATGCTTGAGGAACTCCTTGAGGACTTCGGTGACGAGACCGACGCCGACGGCATCGAGGCGGTGGGCCATGCCCACCACTGACGACATGCCCACCACTGACGAGGAGATCACCCGGTTCTGGCGCGGCACGCTCGAAGAGACCGCCCCGCTGCCCCTCGATGTGCACCTGAGCGAGCAGCACACCCCGCTGGCCCACGCCACCGCGTACGCCCTCTCCTTCGCCGGAGCACACGGTCACCGCATCTCGGCCTGGCTGATCCTGCCCGAAAACGGCGCGGACGACGGCCCGCTGCCGTGCACCGTGCAGTTCCTCGGCTACGGAGAAGGCCGCGGCCACGTCCTGGACAGCCTCCTGTGGCCGGCGCTCGGCTACGCCACGCTCGTCGTCGACACCCGGGGCCAGAGCGGCGCCGGCGGCCGCGCGGGGGCCACCCCGGACCCGGTCGGCCTCACCCACCCGCAGGTACCGGGCTTCACCACACGCGGCATCCTCGACCCGGCCACGTACTACTACCGGGACGCGTACGTGGACGCGGTGCGCGCCGTCGCCGTCGCGGCCGGGCACCCCGGCATCGACGCCGACCGCGTCGCCACCACCGGCCGCAGCCAGGGCGGCCAGCTGGCCCTGGCCGCCGCCGTCCTCAGCCCCCGGGTCGCCGCCGCCCTCGTCGAGTCCCCCTTCCTCGCCGCGCTCCCGGACCTGACCCGGGTCCCCGACCGGCAGCCCTACCGGGAGCTGCTGCGCTTCGCCGAGTCCTACCCGGACCTCGCGCCGTGCGCGTCACGGACGCTCGGCTTCTTCGACGTCGCCGAGCTGGCCGCCTACGGGCGCTGCCCCGCGCTGTTCTCCGTGGCCGGCCGGGACCAGCGCTGCCTGCCCGACACCGGGTATGCCGTGCACGCCCGCTACCCGGCGCCCAAGCGGCTCCTGACCTGGCCACTGGCCGAACACGCCGCGCCCAACACGCCGCTGCGGCTCGCCGAGGCGGAGTTCCTGGCCGACGTCTTCTCCCGGGCCCCCCGTCACGCTCCCGCGTTCTGGCAGGAAGGACACGACAGATGAGACACCTGCATCCGGACAGCCCGCCCGTCCCACAGCTGACCGAGGTGGCCGCCGCCGTCCTCGACGCAGTCACCTGGTCGCAGCGCAAGGCCGATCTCTACGCGGTCGACCAGTACTTCCGCGAGGCGAGCTGGACCTTCGGGGACATCGTCGAGCAGATGCTCGGCATCGCCCTGTGCATGCTCAAGCCGGAGGCGACCGCCGGGCGCAGGCTGCGGCCCGCGCTGCGCATTCTGCGTGAGGCGGGGTTCCACCCGGTCGACGCGGTGCGCTTCAGGCACGACCGGCTGACAATCCGCGAGGTCTGGCGCTACCAGTTCAACATCGCCAGTCGGCAGCGCATCGAGGCCATGGACGTCATCCTGCCCAGTACCGAGACGGTGGCGCTGGTCCTCAGGGACGAGCGCTGGCGGCCGGGGGCGATCCCCGCCGCCGTACGGCTCAACGCCCTCAAGGGCCCGGCCGACCCCACCCTGCGCAGGCCGGAGCACCTGCGCCACCAACTGGGCGTGGTCAACGGGCTGTTCAACTTCACGCACATCTCGGACGAGCCCGCGGACGTACTGCGCGAGCTCGCCGTCATCTGTGACGAGCCCCGGCGCGAACTGGTCCGCCGCCGCGTTCTGGAGAGCCACGATGCGCGTGCCGAGGCCCTGGCCGTCTTCCAGGAGCTGGAGGACCGGCACCCGGAGCACGACTTCGACCTGGAGGCCAGCTGGAGCCGGCTCGCCGCGGCCCCCGGGCCGCTCGGGGAGGCGGGCAACCGGCGTCCCGGGCTGGCGGAGCTGCTCGACCTGACCCACCGGACGCCGCTGGACAGTGCGCACCGTTGGGACCTGCTGACCGTCGTCACCCACCTGCTGACCGAGATGAACGTCGACGGCGTCACCCCCGCCGTGCCGAACGTCACCGAGGCCTGGGCGCCGCGGCGACTGGACGGGGTCGCCTCGTGACCGCCGTCCTCGCCACGGTCAACCTCGCCGTCGAACGACAGGGCTCCTGGACCAGCGTCGGCCGCAGCGGCATCGACAAGAGGCCCGTCGGCCACCGCGTCATGGCCCGCAGCTGGGGCCTGGAAGGCGACCTGGTCGCCGACCTGCGCGTGCACGGCGGACCCGACAAGGCGGTGTACGCCTTCGCCCGTGAGGACGCCGTCTTCTGGGAGCAGGAACTCGGCCGCGAGGTCCCCCCGGGCAACTTCGGGGAGAACTTCTCCACCGTCGGCCTGGACATCACCGGAGCCGAGGTCGGGGAGCAGTGGGCCATCGGCGACGCCGTGTTCGAGGTCATCCGGGCCCGCAAGCCCTGCAAGGTCTTCGCCGGCTTCTGGGACGTCCCCGCCCTGGTCAAGCGCTTCATCGCGCACGGCGCCCCGGGCGCGTATCTGCGCGTGCTGAAGGAAGGCACCGTCGGGGCCGGCGATCCCGTCGAGATCATCAAACGCCCCGGCCACGGAGTGACCATCGGCTACATGCTCAGGGCGCTGACCACCGAGCCGCACCTGATGCCCCGCTTCCTGGACGCCCCGGAAATGCTGCCCAAACACCATGAGAAGGCCCGCAAGTGGCTGGCCCAGCACCCACAGGAGACACCCGCTCGATGACGACCACCGCATCCCAGCCCCTGATCGACCCGGCCCGGCTGGCCGCCCTGGACTGGTCCGACATGCCCGCACTGCACCAGCCGATGGAAGAACTCCTCGAAGAGCTGGCGTCCCACCCCACCTGGCTCAACGACGCCTTCGACCACGTCCTGGCGACCCCGGAGCTGCTCAACCAGTGCGAGCGGCTCCAGGAGCTCGACCGTGTCGTCCTGGTCAACGACAGGGCAAGCGACGTGCGGATCCGGCTGCACGTCTTCACCGGCAGCGACTTCGACCGCCCGCACAACCACCGCTGGAGCTTCGGCTCGCGCATCCTGCACGGCAGTTACCAGCACCATCTCTTCGGCGACTACGAGGAGCTGGACACCGGCACCCGCATCGGCAGCCCGGCGCTGGTGCGCGAGGAGGTCGCCGGCTCGGGCTATGTCATCCGGCACACGATGGTGCACACCGTCAGCTCCGCCCCCGACACCACGTCCCTCATCGTCCGCGGCCCCTCCGAGAAGGATCGTTTCGTGGTGATGAACCGCGACACCGGCGAGGCCTGGTGGCAGTACGGCCAGAAGGACGAGAAGCCCGAGGACCAGGCCAAGCGCCGGCTCGGCGCCGAGCGCATCGAGGAGATCAGGCAGCTGCTGATCAGCCAGGGCTGCATCCGTTGACCGGGATCCCCACCGCCCACGAGCCGGTCGAGCTCATCGTCTTCGACTGCGACGGCGTGCTCGTCGACAGCGAGCCGATCGCCGTGCGCACGCACGTCGCCCTGGGCGCCGAACTGGGCTGGCCGCTGACCGAGTCCGACGTCATGAACCGCTTCGTCGGCCGCTCGACCACGTCGATCGGCGAACAGATCGCCGAGCGGCTCGGCGCCGAGACCGCCCGTGTCTGGGACGAGCGGTTCCGCGAGATGCACGCCAAGGCGGTGGACGAGAGCCTGACCCCGGTCGACGGCATCGTCGAGGCCCTTGACGGCCTGGAGGCGGCGGGCCTCGGAGCACGGCACTGGTGCATCGCCTCCAGCGGCAGCCACGAGAAGATGCGCCACACACTCGGCAGGGCCGGGCTCTACGACAGGTTCGAGGGCCGCGTCTTCAGCGCCCACGAGGTCGTGCGGGGCAAGCCCGCCCCGGACCTCTTCCTGCACGCCGCACGGCGGATGGGCGTTGACCCGTCCCGCTGCGCCGTCGTGGAGGACAGCAGGTTCGGCGTCCAGGCGGCCACCGCAGCCGGGATGCGCTCCTACGGATATGCGGGAGGCCTCACTCCGGCCGACTGGCTCACCGGTCCGACGACGGTTGTCTTCACCGACATGCGCCGGCTGCCCGGCCTGATCACGGCACACACAGCAGAGAAGGTGACCGATGCCGCTGGAGATTGAGCGCAAGTTCCTGCTGACGGGCAAGGCCGTGCCGCCCGCCGTGGAGACCCAGGACATCGAGCAGGGCTACATCGCCGTCACCGACGACGGCACCGAGGTGCGCCTGCGTCGCATCGCGGGCCGGTGTGTCCTCGGCGTCAAGCGGGGAAACGGCGGGCTCTCTCGTACCGAGGTCGAATGCCCGCTCACGGAGAGCGAGTTCGAGGAACTGTGGCCCGCCACGGCTGGCGCCCGGCTGGTGAAGACCCGCCACTCGGTGCGCGTGGCCGACACCCTCGCCTATGTGGACGTGTACGCGCAGGAGCTGTGCGGCCTGCGCACCGTCGAGGTCGAGTTCCCGTCCGAGGAGACGGCCAGGGCTTTCACTCCCCCGGACTGGTTCGGTCCCGAGATCACCGGGGCCAAGAAGTACAAGAACCGCCGTCTGGCGGTCGACGGACTTCCCCAGAACCCGGCCTGATCCCGGTCCGGTCGACGCACGCCTGAGCGTGCCCTGGCCTCCCCGCCGTTCTGGCGGCGGGGTGGCAGAACACATGGGCCGCCCACTTGCCTGCCTGTACGGCTGCGGCCCGCGAACACCTGGCGTGTTCGCGGGCCGCAGCCGTGGCGGGCGCCTTTCGCGCCCGCCACGGGTGGTTTCACGACCGGATCGGTGCCGAACACTGCCCTTCGTCCGCTCTGTCGGACCGCGACGCCGGTCGGCGGCGGTCGCCGCCGGGAGCAGTTGTCAGCCTGTGTGGACCTTCAGTGCCGTCCGGACAGCGGATTCGAGGGCGCCTTCGATCCAGGCGGGCTTGATGGATGTGTGGTCTCCTGCGAAATGCAGCGGCCCTTCGGGGGAGGGGATGTCGGGGAACAGTTCCGTGTGCTGGCCGGGGAACAGTACGGATGCCTCCCCGTAGGCGTAGTGGTCGCGCATCCACGACTGGGTCTTGCACTTGGTGGTGAAGAAGACCTCGCAGCGGCGGCCATAGATGGCCTGCACTCCGGCGAGTGCGCGCAGATATCGCTCGTCGTCGGCGTAGGCGTCCCACTTGAGAGCGTCATCGGACCAGCTGTAGGAGGAGGGCAGCCGGAATACGCCGGAAACATGCCGTAGGCCCGGCGGAACGATGTGTTGCTCGGCGCTACTGGTCTGAACTGTCGTCGGGCGGGGGCTCGTTGGTCCTCTCCCAAACTCAGACTGAGCCTCCCCCGTCGGGCACGGGCAGACCCCGATCGAGAAGGGCCCCTTGCGTCTACGCCGGGCCGCTTGGGGAACGCTCCTCAAGCGGCCCGAAGCCCTCAGGCACAGTGATCCCGAACCGCTGGCACAGCAGGGGCACGTCGTGGCGATCGACATCACGAGCCGGATAGCCGGTATGCCAGCGCACCGCCCACTCGGCCGACTCGCACCGAACCGCCGTGCCGGCAACCGAACCACGTCCGGCGAGTGCTTCAGCCGGAAAAGGACCACCCTCCACCACGGATCCGTAGTGCAGTGATCCGTCCGCGAGCGGCTCGTAGAGGTGCAAGTCGACCCGCAACCGAACGCCGTCGTGCAGGACGAAGTTCCACGGCCTGTCACCAGGCCACGGGAAGATCCGGTCGACACCAGCCTCAGCAAACGCGACGAACAACTGCTCAAGATGTGCGGCGGGCGCCCATACGTCAAGGTCGGAATGTTCTCGCGTCTGCTCCCCGAGCAGCGCATCCACGCCCCACCCGCCCCCGATACACGCATCTACACCGTGGGCGTCGAGCCGCTCCACAAGCGCGACTACATCCTTGGCTGACATCGAATAATCGCTCACCGCATCAGGGTAGAGGCCGGCCCGACCCCACGTCTGGCGACTACTGCGGGCTTCACTGGACCCGGGATAACCGGGTGCCCCTTGCCCAGGTCCAGACCACCCACGGCGCGGACATCGGCCCCCTTGTCTGCCGTGCCTGTCGTCATTCGATCGAATGACGACAGGCGGTCGACGCGTCCATTGGACCCAGGATTTCCGGCGCCTGATGACGAATCAGATCCAATGAGATCCGATGAAGAATGGCGACAGGGTTAGATGACACCCAGGGCCCGATACGACGGCAGAAGGAAGCGAGGAAGAGCGTGGCCAATCTCGTCTACAAGCGGGTGTCGACCGACCAGCAGTCGACCGCCCGGCAGGACCTGGTCCTCGCCGAGGCCGGGATCGAGAACCCGGTCGTCTTCGAGGAGGAGGCCGGCACTTCCAGCCGCCTCCATCCCCTGGAGCGCGCGAAGTTCGGCAAGCTGCTCGCCTACGCGCGGCCGGGCGACACCGTGCACATCTCCGAGATGTTCCGCCTGGTCCGCGGCAACCAGCACATTCTCGACGTCCTCGAAGTCCTCCACCGTGATCGCCTCGCCCTGCGCATCCACGACGGCGCGTTCTCCGCGATGGACTTCGAGCTCAGAAGGCCGGCGTTCCAGCCGGCAGCCGTCTCCTGCTCGTCCTGGCCGTTTTGACGTGGTCCCCTTTCTGGAGGGACGGGGACCAGCCACTCCCGTCGGCGGCTGTACCACTATGCGGGCGAGTACGGTCCTCGCGGTCACCGTCGTCCTGGTCGTCGGTGCAGTGGGCGGCCGGGAAGGGAAAGGCGCGCTCGTGGCGGTCGAAGGCCTTCACCACGAAGAGCGGGTGCACCCTGAAGAAGTCACGGATCTCAAACTCATATTGGTCGGAGCCGCTGATGGGATATTTCACGTCCATATACGACGAGATACTGAAGCCGGACCACGGCCCCGCCGGCGACGAAGAAGAGGGCCCGTGTCTCTTTGGAGGACGAGAGCCCCCGGCCCGCGTCAGCCATTGGTCAAAATCGTCCTGTAGTCCTTGTCGATGAGGACGACACGGCGGTGACTGGAGCAGTTGCGCCAGGGATTGTGGTGACCGTGGTGCCCGTCCCCTTCTTGCAGCCACAGAAAGCCGGACGCTTGCCGTGCAGATGCCTGCGCAGCGACGTCGGCCGACGGGCACACGACGACGATAGCCGCACCCACCAGTGGCGCTGCAACCCAGGGACGAAGATTCATCCGATGACCTCCATGGGTTGCGGACGCAGGCGGCCGCCCGCTGGGCGACACATCCGAATCTCAGAAGAAGTTAAGGGAAATCAACTCCTCACGTCGTGAACCCCCGCGAGGTGCCATGCTCTTTGTCACTCAACCGCAGCAGTCTCGGCGGAAGGAGTACGCCGTGGAGCGGCACCAGGCCGGAGGCGGGGGCGCGTTCGGTGAGGGCCCGGGAGCCGGCTGCCCCCGTGGTCGCAGTGGATGATGGTGCCGCCCCCTGCGCTTGGCGGTTGCTGATGGCCATGGCCAGTGCGTTGGTGGCCAGCGCCGCGGTGGGTGAGGTGTCGATGGACCAGCCGATCACCCGGCCAGAGAAGGTGTCCGGCACGACCGCGCCGTACACTTTGCCTTCCGGCGCGGGGTGTTCGGTGATGTCCCTGACCCACAGCTGTCGCGCGCCTTGCGGGTGAAGCCGCGGTTGACCAGGTCGGCCAGCGGCGGTGTGTCGGGTCCGGGCCGGCGGGGGCGGTTTCCGGGCAGGCCGTGCAACACGCACTGTCGGCGCACGATCCCGCCACTTGTAGAGCCACGACTCGGACACCCCAGTGCCCGGCAGGCGGTGTGGTGCGGGATCTTCCGCTCGGCCTTGCAGCTGCTGATCACCCCGACCGCGACGGCCGGGTCCGCCCCGGCTGCTTCACCCACAAGGCCACGCATCGCTTGCACACATCACGCTCCGTCTCCAGCTCGCGGGTGCGCTTGTCTTTCTCCCCGGCCTCGGCCCGCAGCCGCTCCAGCTCAGCGCGCTCGCTCTCCCGCAGACGACCTCCGGGCGATGCCTCGGCCACCGGCCGATCCGGCGACGGCAGTCCCACTTGTGCCGCGTCCGCGACACCCGGCTGCGCAACGCCCCCGGGCGGACGCCCAGATCCCCGGCTACCTCCGACATCGGCTTCCCGGTCTCCGTCACGATCCGTCCCGCTCCCTCGCGGAACTCGGCGTCGTAGACACGCTTCCTGGATTCCATCACCCCGACCATCCCTGCGGTCACGGTCTCCACAGCAGGAGGGGTGCTGCTGTCCCAGGTACCCGGCATGGACACGACCCCTGGCGCGGACTGGACGGTCGTCTACTCCAAGCTCCAGTTCACCGACGGCAGCGCGCTGGGCGTCGCCGAACTCACTGCCTACGCCACCGCCGGCGGTGACCACGTCATCGGCAACAGCCTTCACGTCGGGCTGGTCTACGAGGACTCGGCCGAGCAGCGCACGGCCTTCGACAAGCTCGCCAAGGACGGCGAAGTCCTCGAAGCCCTGGCCAACCAGTTCTGGGGCGCCGCCTACGGTGCCGTCCGAGACAAGTGCGGCGTCATCTGCGAGACCAACTGCTGTCTCCCCCAGGACCGCGGCGATGGCACCGGCTCACCCGCCTGACGGGCCACCGCCGCCGCCCGGCGGGCTTGCCGGTCACGGTCTACCAGGTGACGGGCAGTGTGGTGACGCCCTGAAACGGGGCATCACCCGGCGTGCACGACAGCTCCGCAGCCGGAACGGCCAGCCGCAGTCCCGGAAGCCGGGCGAGCAACGTCCGCAGGGCGACCTCCAGCTCCAGCCGGGCCAGATGCTGCCCCAGGCACTGATGGACGCCGAACCCGAACGCCAGATGACGGCGATCGGCGCGGCGCACGTCCACCTCGTCGGGACGAGGATGGGCCGAGGGGTCGTGGTTGAGCACCGCCATGGGAAACACCACGCCCTCCCCGGCCCTGATCACGGTTCCACCCGTCTCCACGTCTTCGACGGCCACCCGTACCGTGCCTTCCGCGGTGGACACATAGCGCAGCAGCTCTTCCACCGCGGACGGGAACAGCGACTCATCCGCGCGCAGCGCCGCGAGCTGCCGCGGATGCTCCAGCAGCATCAGCACGCCGGTTGCGATCGAGTGGGCGGTTGACTCGTGCCCGGCGATGAGCAGCACCAGCGCCAGCGCCACCAACTCGTCCCGGTCCGGGCCGCCACTGTGGCCGCGCCCTTCCACCAGCTCGTCCAGCAATCCGTAATCGCCATGACCCACCTCCTTCCCAGTCCCTTTCCGGGACTTGCTCTGGGACTCCTTCCGGTCCACCAACGTCTCGAGATACGCGTAGAGTTCGTCGTACCCGTCCCGCGCCTGCTGGGCCGTCGCCTCACGCATCAGCCAGCGCGTCCGTTCCTCGAAGAAGTCGTGGTCGGCATAGGGCAAGCCCAGCAGCTGGCAGATGACGGTGGACGACACCGGGAGCGCGAACGCGGAGACCAGATCGGCTGGCGAGCCTTGGCAGAGCATGGCGTCCAGGTGCCGGTCCACCACACGCTGGACCGTCTCACGCAGGGCAGCGATGCGCCGGACACCGAAATACGGGGTCAGCCACTGTCTCTGCCGCCGGTGTTCGGGGTCGTCGACGGCCAGCAGGGGCAGGGTCGTCCCCTTCAGGTCCGCGAAGCGGGCGGCGAGGGCCGGGTAGCGCGGGTGGGTGTTGTCGGAGGACAGCCGCGCATCGCGCAACAGCCGACGGGCCTCGGCCTCGCCGGTCACCGCCCACACCACCCGTCCGTCGTAGAGGACCACTCGTGCCAGGGGGCGCTGATCCCACAGTCGTCGATAGCCCTCCGGGGACTGATAGGGGCACGTACGCTCCTGCGGAAAGGTGATGACGTTTGACGTCAGGCATGACGAAACCTCTCTGCCAAGGGAGTGGGCGAACGGAAAGAGCGAACGCCGCCGAAGCTATACGCCCAACAGGACGCCGAACGCCCTACCGGGCCTGCCGTTGCCCGGGGGCCTCCCATCCAGGTATAATCTTTCGTTCTCAGGAAGTGAGTTCGCGCTCCAGTGGGGTGCGGTAGGCCGGGGTGAAGCGACGCTCCCCGAGCAACGCCGCCATCCGGTCCACCTCGGCCACTCCGCGCCAGAATCGGCCCGGCCGGGCCGACGACATGCCGGGCGTGACCGAGACGAGACGTTTGAGGGGGCCCTGCGCATTGTGGAAGGCGTTATCGCCCGGCGCGGCTCGGATCGCGTCTATTCCGTCGCGGTCGTGTATACAGACGCCGAGCACCGCACTCGCAATGCTCTGCCACGCAGCGGCAGTTGCGAACAGCAAACCCCAGCGCGCTGGTTGCCAAGGCGATGAGCGCGGAAACTTTCAGAATCAGGGTCAATGCGGACTCGAAGCATTGGCGTGTGATGCCTTCCAGGAGGGGGAGTGGGATCCCGGACAGGCGGGGCACTGTTCCGGAAGCGATTTCCTGGTGTGCCAAGTCGAGTTGTTCGCGAGGGATGGTCGCCGTCTGAACGCCATGGAGCCGGTCTGGGAGCACTGCGTCGATGACATGGCTGAGTACTGTACCGAGCAGTGCCGTACCTGCTATGGCTCCCAGCTGCACGGCAGTTTGCTGCATTCCTGAGGCCATGCCGATCGACTGAGCCGGTCCGTCTCGGACGATGAGATGGGTGGCCACGACGAAGGCCGGTGCCAGGCCGGCACCGAGCAGTGCGAGCCAGGGCGCGCCTGCCCATGAACCGTGACCGACGCCCCACAGGCCCAGGCCCAGGAGCGCCGCCGCTGTGACGGTCAGGCTGGCGACGATCAATGTGCTGCGGCCGACATGCCTCAGTGCCCAGCCGGCCAGCAGCGAGGCGATGATCATGGCGACGGTGAGCGGCAGCAGTCGCAGGCCGGTCTGGACGGGGCTCTCGCCGAGCACGTTCTGTAGATAGAGCGTGAAGAAGAACAGTGCACCGATCATCACGAACGAGGTGAGGGCTGTCAGAACTGTGCCGACACGGAAGGCATTCGACCGGAAAAGCGACGTGCCGGGAAGCGGCAGGCTCCGGGGGTCGCCAGCGCTCGGCGTCGTGCCGCGCAAGGCTCCGGCACCGACGACGAGTGCGCAGGCCCCGATCGGGACGTTGAGCAGGAACACCGATCTCCAGCCGCTGACCTCCACCAGGAGCCCGGCGACGATCGGCCCGGCCGCGGTGGAGGCGGCCATGGACATGCCCCGTACCCCGAGGGCGGCGCCGATCCGATGGCCAGGGAAAGCGCTGCGCAGCAACCCCAGTCCCGAGGGCTGCAGCAGCGCGCCGAACAAGCCCTGTAGGGCGCGCAGTCCGACCATGGAGCCGATGTCGGGAGCCAGAGCAATGGTGAGTGAGGTGAGTGAAAAGCCGACGATGCCCGCCAGAAAGACGCCCCGGTGCCCGCGGCGATCGCCCAGACGGCCGGCTGGGACCAGGGTGAAGGCGAGCACCAGCAGATAACTGTTCGTCACCCATTCCAGCTTGGCGAGGCCGGCATGATATTCCCTGGCGATGGCCGGGTTGGCGATGGCTACGGCTGTGGTGTTCAGGGTCACCATCATCGTGCCCAGGCAGACCGCGACCAACGTCTTCCATGGGCGGTGAGCGTGAGGCCGTCGGTGTCTGCCACACCTGTGTGGGGGGCGGGTGGATGAAGACAACATCGGGCCCTCTTCCGGGTGAGGTGATGGGAAAGGGCCGACGCTGATGGAGGTGGACGTGGCGTGTCGCTTTTACGGTTCCGCGTTGGTGTTCGGTTCGTGTGATGTGGTAGTGCCCCTTGTGGTCCGCGCTCGCGGAGGCGGGTTAAACACGAAATCCAGCGCCGTGTCAACCGCTTCCCCTGGGACTGACGTTTTCGACCCACCACTGCCTAGCCTCGGCGTCCAGCATCCCTCGGGGAAAGGAACGCCAGGAATGCGCTGGAACGATGTGTATCTTCATGCCTCTGCCGTCTGGCTGGGCGATCCCGTGACGGTCACCGAGGCCGTGGCCATGAACCGTTACGACCCCGACGAGGCACGTACGGACGGCTTCTGTGCGGTGCGGACTGCGGAGCACACGGCACCTGCCGAAATGGCAGTTTATGCAGGAATGTTGGCGCTGGACCGGGCCCGTGTCCCGGTTGACGACTTCTGCCTTCTCCTGCACGCATCGGGCAGCTATCAGGGGCTCGACCACTGGTGGCCTGCTTCGTACATTCAGCACCACACCGTAGGCGGCACGGCCTCCGCGCTCGACATACAGCAGGCGTGCAACGGCGGGATCTCGGCACTGGCTCTGGCTGCCGGCTATCTCTCGGCCGATCGCTCGGACTCTGCCGCTTTGATCACCACCGCAGACCGCTACATCCTCCCGGACTTCGACCGCTATCGGGCGGACCGGGGGCAGCCCCGTGGAGACGGAGCAACCGGGCTGGTTCTCTCGCGGCGCAAGGGCGGCGTGGCACGGCTGGTGTCCACCGTTCTGGCTGGCGACGCAACGTACGAGGGGTTGCAGCGCGGCGACCTGGCGTGGGCTGCCTGCCGTGGCACCCACGGCAGGCCGACGGACCTGCGAGCCAGGGCCAAGCAGTACCTCGCCGGTTCCGGCGGCAGCGTGCCGGAGATCGTGGCGCGGCTGGGAAGCGGCCAGCAGGCCACCATTCGCCGGGCTCTTGGCGAAGCGGAGATCACGGCCGACGATGTCGCGTGGTTCGTCTTCCCGCATTCCGGCTATGCCATCGTCGACTGGCAGTTCCGGCGTCGGGAGTTCGGCATTGCCGAGGAGCGTACGACGTGGCCGTGGGGCCGTTGGGTCGGACATCTCGGCGCCGGGGACCAGGCCGCAGGGCTCACCCACCTTCTGGAATCGGGCAAGGCGCGGCCTGGTGACCGTGTTGCCCTGGTCGGGACGGGATCGGGATATTCCTTTGGCTGTGCAGTGCTGGAGATCCTGCGGTCTCCGCAGTGGTCCGCCAGCACGAGCTGACGGTAGAGCGGATTGCAGTGGTCAGGTTCGGCACCGGAATCCGTCGGCGTACCGGCCCCGTTCCTGATGTCGCCGAGCGGGGGGCCCAGTAGTACCCGCCGAAAAAGGCAACGGAGTAGCCCCTGACCGGGCCCGTTGCTGTGGAGCCGGTGCGACTTCGGCACGGCTACCCGCATCCAGAGCGGTCCCGAGCTGACCGCTTTCGTCGCCAGATACCTGAGTCGCCCGAGAAGTTCACCACAGCCATATCCACCTGGGAGGAGTGGCAGGACGCTCCTTGGAGCCGCCTGCGCTATGCGATTGCCGAGGCGAACTTGGTCCGCCGACTCGACGGTCTGCCAGATGAGCCACTGTGCGTCGTCGACCTCGTCGGAGGGGACGGCGGTGACGCGGCGCGCCTCGCCGCTCGCGGGCACCACGTCACGATCATCGACTACGTACCCGCGGTGCCCGCTGAGGCGGCCCAGCGGGCTGACGCGGACGGCCTGGCGGAGCGGTTCACCCGGTGCCTGCGAGGATGTCCCGGCCTTCGGGCCGGGGAGGAATCGGATTCCTGCGGTGCAGGGCAGGAACAGCTGGATCGCCGTCTGGGCGATCCGGCGGCCACCCCGTGGCAGGATGAGGTAGCCCACAATGATCAAGAACTCTCAACTGTCAGTCCTTATCGGGTAGGTTCGGGTGAATGACGACAGAAGCCGTCACGGGTGGGGATGCCGGGCATGCCCGGTACACGTGTCGTGTGCGCCTGTCGAAGACGGCCCGCGTGGCGCTCGAAGCGGAATGGGCACGCTGCCGGTGGATCTGGAACGAGTGCGTGGCCCGTTCGAAGAAGGCCCACACCGAGGGTGAAAAGGCCGGCCCGGCCGCGCTGGACAAGATGCTGACCCAGGCGCGGCGGGTAACTCCCTGGCTGGCCGCTGGGCCGAGTGTTCCTCAGCAGCAGTCGATACGCGATTTCGGGACGTCGCGCGCCAAGGCGCTGAAGGACATCAAGGACCGTGTCCCGCAGCACCGCCGGGCCGGGATGCCGCGCTGGAAGAAGAAGCGGGAAACGCGGCCGACGCTGAACTGCATCCGGCGCGGTTTCCGGCTCAAAGACGGCCGTCTGCATCTCGCCGGCGACATCGTGGTGCGGGGGGTGTGGTCCCGTGAGCTTCCCGCACAGCCGTCCAGCGTGCGTGTGTACCAGGACGCCACCGGGGCGTGGTACACCTCGTTCGTCGTACCCGCGCCCGTGAAGCCTCTCGCTCCCACGGGGCGTGTGATCGGGATCGACTGGGGTGTCAAGGAGACGGCTACCACCACATCGGACGCCCACGACCTTCCGCACCCGCAGCACGGCAGGACGGCCGCACAGAAGCTCGCCCGCTACCAGCGGATGATGGCCCGGCGCCGGCCGGCGCGCGGCCACGCCGCATCCCGCGGCTACCGGGAGGCGAAGGCGCAGACAGCCAGGCTGCCTACCAAGGTGGCCCGGCAGCGGCAGGACACCGCCCGCACATGGGCCAAGTCCGTGGTCCGTGACCACGACGTACTGGCGGTGGAGGACTTCCGCCCGAAGTTCCTCGCGAAAACCTCGATGGCGCGCAAGGCGGCCGATGCCTCGATCGGCGCCGCGAAGCGCGCGCTTGTTGAGATGGCCCGCAAGCACGGGCGCACCGTGCACCTGGTACACCCCGCGCACACCACCATGGACTGTGCGCAGTGCGGCGCGAGAACCAAGCACGCACTACCTCTTTCCGAGAGAACCTACGCCTGCACCGCGTGCGGAGCCGTATCCCCCCGGGATAAGAACTCCGCCCGCGTGATGCTGGTCCGGGCGGGTCTGAACCCGGCTGGTGCCAAGGGCACAAGACCCGCTGAGGCGCTGCCTCAGCAGGCAGCCTGAGCCAGGAATCCCCTCCCTTCAGGCAGGGGAGCAGTCAATCCCGCTCCCACTGATTAGGAACGGTTGTCGGTTCGCATGACCGGACCGTACCGGACGTCGGCTCCGTACGGGACGTTCGGAACGCTGCTGGTGGAACGACTTGCGGAACACCCGACGGGGTGATCGGCTCAGGGCGCATGCTTCCTGACGGTCGTCGGGCGCCCTGTTCACTTCCAAGGATGTGGAGCGCGGGGTCAGGCACCTCGATGCCCCGGGACGTCGTGGCTGCCTGCACCGGTGCGGTCGCGGCGATTGCCCCGGCGCTTGGAGTCCCGCGGCGACCGACCGCTGGACGATGTGCATGCGCTTGGCCCGGGATTCGGGTATTTCTTTGACGCCCGTTGTCTGTCTCGATTTCGGCAAACACCGGTCGGCGTCGTCATGTGAACAGGGCACCGGGCGTCGCCCGCAGATACGAGAGCGTGTGAATTTATCGTGCCGTTCGCTGTTTGTTCAGGTTCGAGGCGAGATCCGTGCAACTGAACTGAGCAGACGATCACAGAAGAGAAGCAGCTACGGGCTCACGGTCTCGCCGATGTTCATTGCCCCGCACCGCAAAGTGTCTTGAGAACACTCGAAATGGAATCGGCGGGGTAGCGGATCCGGGGATGCTAACCGATTGCCGGCAGCTGCGCCAATAGCCCTGTGACATCGATGCATGATGCTACCGCCCTTGCCTAGCGTCCGGCAGCATGAGCTACCGAATCATTTTCCTCGCACTCGGTTCTCGCGGTGACACCCAGCCCTACCTGGCTGTCGGCCGCGTACTCAAGGCGCGCGGACACCGGGTGAGCATCGCCACCGGGCAGTGCTACGCCGAACTGGTGCGTCAGTCCGGGCTGGACCACATACCGATCGATGTGGACGTCGAGCAGGTCCTGAAGAGCGAAGACGGACAGCAGTGGCTCGGCGCGGAACGGAACCCGCTGCGCCTGGCTCGGCGACTGGAGCCGCTGGCGGCGTCCTATGTCGACCAAGTCGTCGCCGATGCGGCGGGGGAGTGCGCGGCGGCCGACGCGGTCGTGTGCTCCCTGCTCGGGATGATGTTCCGGCCCGCGATCGTGCCGCCGTCCATCCCGTTCGCCTACGGCGGGCTCCAGCCCACATATCCGTCCCGGACCTTCCCCACCATCCAGCTCTCCCAACGGCGCTCACTCGGCGCCTGGGGCAACCGGTGGAGTCACGGCGCGGTGGAGAGCGTGATGTGGCTCTGCGTCCGTGCAGCCCTGGCTCGGCGGGCGACTGCCGGGCCGCGGCCGCCGCTGCGCGCACCCTCCGCGCAGCTGAGGCGCGCCGGGCACCCGCTGCTCTGTGGGTTCAGCCCGTCCGTCGTTCCGCGGCCTGCTGACTGGCCGTCCTTCGTGCACGTCACGGGGTACTGGTTCACCGAGACGCCTGCCTCGTGGACGCCGCCGCCGGACCTGCAGGAGTTCCTAGCCGCCGGGCCGGCGCCGGTCTTCGTGGGCTTCGGCAGCATGGTTCCGAAGGATCAGCGGGGTACCGGAGAGGTGGTACGGGACGCTCTGCGCCGGGCCGGATTGCGTGGCGTGCTGCTCGGTGACCCCGACGCCGAGCCTTCGGACAACGAGTTCCATGTCATCGGCGGGGCTCCGCACCAGTGGCTCTTTCCTCGCATGGCTGCAGTGGTCCACCACGGCGGTGCGGGCACCGTCGCGGCGGCTCTGCGTGCCGGTGTGCCCCAGGTCACGACCCCGTTCTTCTTCGATCAGCCCTTCTGGGGAGAGCGCCTGCACGCGCTGGGAGTTGGCACATCGCCCCTGTCGATCCGGCAATTGTCCGCCGAGAACCTGGCCGAGGCGGTGGGCCGTGCGGCCGATGTCGAGGGGCCCATGCGGGAACGAGCCCGTGCTCTTCAGGGGCGCGTGGCCGCCGAACGTGGTGCGGAGCGTGCGGCTGATGTGCTGGAGCAGTGGTTGACGGGCCTGCGGCGCTGACGGTGGAGTGGGCGCCGCCCATCGGCGCACGGGCCGGTCACGGACCTGGTCGGGCGGCGCCTAACCACCGGCGCCGATGCCCAGCACTCCGCGCAGCTCATGGCGCCCCGAGATACCCAATTTGCGATATGCGGCGGACAGATGGAACTCCACGCACCGCACGGTGACATCCAGCTGTACGGCGATCTGCCTGTTGCTCAGGCGCTGTGCGGCGAGCTCGGCGACGCGCCGCTGCTGCCGGGTCAACGGGCCCCAGGGTGCGTCCGAGCCGGATGACGGGTTGATCCCCGCCAGCTCTTGCGCCGCGCGGACGGCCAGTGGTCCGGCACTGCATCGCTGGGCCAAGGTCTCGGCCGTCACCAGGTGCTCGCGGGCCTCGTTCAATCGCCCTTGGCCGCGGCACGCCACGCCCAGGGCGTACAGCGCGTGTGCCAGTTCCAGACGTGCTGGCGACTCCCGTAGGACGGCCACCGCGTCGGCCAGTAGCTTGGTCGCCTCCGGGCCGATGCTCGCCCGCCCCAGGGCTGCCCGGGCGGTTCCCGCCGCGCGGGGCGTTCCCCAGCGCAGTGCGGCGGCCAGCTCCTGCTCGGCCAGCTCGCGCGCCCGGCGGCGGTCACCAAGGGCGAGACAGGAAGACACCGCCTGCGATCGCCACGGCAGCACGGCCGGGTTGTCCATACCCCACTCCGCGAGGCGGGATCCGCACTCCAGGAGGTCCGCCAGGGCGCCTTCGTGATCACCGAGGGCCATGCGGATGCGACCGCGTGCGAAGAGGACCCAGTTGTAGTGCACCAGGTCGGGAAGTTCTCCCAACAGGCCGCGCTGCGCCAGAAGTTCATGAGCTTCCTCGATGCCCCCCTGCTCGACGAGCGTTTCGGCCATCCGCGCCAGGCACCACATGCCCTCGCGGGTCGGGTTCCCCGCACTCCAGGCGTCGAGGAGGCCGTGCGCTGTGCGGAAGCCGTTCAGCGCGGCGTCAAGGATCCCGGACATCCGGAAGGCGACGCCGCGCAGCAGCACCACGGCGGCCCGGTCGCAGCGGGATCCCTTGCCCACGGCGCTCGTCTCCAGCTGCTGCAGGGCCGCATCGGCGTTGCCGAGTGCGTCGGCGTACAGCAGGGACAGCAGGGCGAGGTGGTAGGGGCTCTGGGCCATTCCCGGGGGCGGATCGCGGAGCGATTCCGTGGCGTACCGAACGACGTTCGGGCGGTCCAGGCCACGCCAACTGTGGTGATGGGCGAGGTAGGCCAGCCGGGCCTGTCGCAGGCGGGGGTCCTCCGGCGCCTTGCTGAACAGGGCCACGGACCGGGCCGTGGCGTCAGCGACGGTGTCCAGTCGGCTGAGCGCGGCCTGGTAGGCCAGGCTGCCCAGGTGCCAGGCGGTGTCAGGGTCCCCCTCGGTCACCCATGCGGCCACCTGGTCCGCGACCGTGATCGCTTCCTCGTTGGACTCGGTCGAGAGCAGGGCGGGCACCAGGATGAGAGAGGTGTGGGCTGCCTCGTCTGCGTCTGGTGCGTTCTCCAGGGCGGCCCGCAGCGTGGCGGTGCCTGCGTAGTGGTCGAAGGCCAGCTCGGCGGTGCCGAGTTCGCGGAGCACGGCCGCGCGATGCGCGGGTGTCGAGCGGGCTGTCAGGGCCCGGCGCAGCAGGGGCACGGCCTGCTCCGGCTCGCCGCGCCCCATCGCGTGTCGGGCGGCGGATCGCAGTGTGGGTGCGGCCCAGCCGATCCGGACGACGTCGGCGTGCAGCAGATGCGCGGCTACAGTCTCGTCGGGCTCGCCCGCCTCGTGGAGCAGTTTGGCGGCGCGGGTGTGCCAGGCGATGCGCGTGCCCATGGGGATGGCGTCGAGGACCGCGGCACGCAGGACGTCGTACCGGAAGCGCAGCGGGAGTGTCTTGTCTACCAGCCCGAGCAGGATGAGGCGGTCGAGCCTGGCGGAGGCGTCATCGAGGTCGAGCCGGGCCAGGGCCGCCGCGCGGCCGAAATCGGCGTCGTCGCCGAGGATCGCGATCGCCTGCGCCAGGGTCGTCGAGGCGGGATGGCGGCTGAGCCGGTCACCGAGCCACTCGTCGATGTCGGCCGGTCCGGGGGTGAGTCCGTCCCGGGTGGCGGCGTCGGCGGCCTGGGGACCCGCCGTCCGGGAGACGCAGGCGGCCGTGTCCGGTGAGGAGCGGCCCTCCGCGGAGACGCGGTGCGCCGTGGCCGTCAACTCCCGGAAGGACGCGTCCGCGGCGGCCTGTTCGGTGTCGTCATGTGCCAGAACAAGGACCACCGGCTTGCCATGAACGCGTCGCATCGCGTGGGCCAGGTAGCGCAGTGACGCGGCGTCGCACAGATCTGCGTAGTCGAGGGCCAGCAGTACGGGTTCGTGTGTCGCCAGACGCGCCAGCAGCCGGTCGAATGCGGGAAACATCGCATCGGCCGACCGTTCCTCCATGACCGTTCGGGCCTGGGAGGTCGCCCACGGACTCTCGCCCTGTGCCAGGAGCTCGTCGAGCATCTGGTGTACGACGCCGAAGGCGCGGTCCCGAATCGGTGGGCGGCTTCGCCCGGTGCCCACCCGGTATCCGACGTCGGCGGCGATGTCGATCGCAGCGCCGAACAGCCTCGTCCTGTCGCTGCCCGGTACTCCGCGGACGGTGATCACCGACGGTCCCGAGAGGAGCGCCCGCACCAGATGGCCGCGCAGTTCCTCGAATTCGCCCCGCAGTCCGAGGATTCCGGGCGCCAGCCTGCGGCCCACTGGTCCTCCTTCGTCCCTGCCCGTCACCTGGACCCGTCCGGCTGGGAGCGCGTGGGGGTCCGCTGCCCGCCACCGGACCCCCACGCGCTCATGCGGCCGGCGCGGGCTCCGCGGCGCGCAGCAACGCACGCACGTCCGCGGTGAGGGCAGCCCGGCGCCGGTTCTCGACCTCCAGGGAGGCCGAGAGCACCACCTCGGTGAAGCCGCCGGCTCGTGGCTTCACCGAGGTCAGATGGGCGACGGCACGCACGCGTGCCCCGGCCGGTACGGGGCGGTGGAACCGCAGCTTGTCGACTCCGGAGTTGAGCGTCAGTTCCACGCCGTCGATCCGGACGATCTGGTTCAGCAGCGAAGGCAGCAGGGACACGGTCAGAAAGCCGTGGGCTATGGTCCCGCCGAACGGACCGGTGCGGGCTCGCTCGGTATCGATGTGAATCCACTGGTGGTCGCCGGTGGCTTCGGCGAACTGGTCGATCTGCCGCTGGTCGACGCGACGCCATGGGCTCTCGCCCAGCCGGTCGCCGATGGCCAGCGCCAGGTCGGCGGGGGTGTTGAACACGCGCATCACGTAGGCTCCTTCACCGCTGCCGGGGAATTCCCGGGCTCGTCCTGGGCTGGCGCGCCGATCGCGTGGGCCCCGCCGTCGACGTGCAGCACTTCCCCCGTCACCGCGGGCAGCCAGCCCGACAGCAGCGCGCACACCACCCGGCCGACGGGTTCGGCGTCGCCGACATCCCAGCCGAGCGGTGCCAGCCGGGGCCACAGCTGCTCCGAAGCCGCGAAGCCCTCGATGGACTTGGCGGCCATCGTCCTCAGCGGCCCGGCGGCCACCAGGTTCACCCGTACCCCCTGGGGCCCCAGCTCCCGGGCGAGGTAGCGGCAGCAGCTCTCCAGACCGGCTTTGGCGACGCCCATCCAGTCGTAGCCCGGCCAGGCCCGGTCGGCGTCGAAGTCGAGCCCCACCAACGACCCGTGCTCGGAGGCGGCCAGCAACGGACCGAAGACCCGGCCGAAGGCGGCGAACGAGTAGGTGGACACATGGAACGCGGTGGCGACGTCCTCCCACGCGGCGGTGAGGAACCCTCCGCCGAGCGCGGAGGCCGGTGCGAAGGCGGCCGCGTGGACCACCCCGTCGAGCCGGCCCCAGCGCTGCCGGAGGTCCTCGGCGACCCGTTCGAGGTGCTCGGGCTTCGTCACATCCATCTCGAGGACGTCACAAGGGGCCGGCAGCCGCTCCGCCACCGCGCGCGTGATCCCCAGCCCGCGACCGAACCCGGTGAGCACGACCTCGGCTCCCTGCTCCTGGGCGATCCGGGCGATGCGGTAGGCGATCGAACTTTCCGTGAGCACCCCGGTGACGAGGAGTCTCTTGTTCTGCAACAACAACTGTCCATGCCTTCCTACGCGAGAGGTGAACCTCCGCCGCCTCACGCGGCGTTGAAGACGAGCACCGCGTTCAGCCCGCCGAAACCGAAGGAGTTGCTGACCGCGGTGCGCACCGGCATCGTGCGGTGCACCTTGGTGACGATGTCCAACTCGACCCGTGGGTCCGGACTGTCGAGGTTCGCCGTCGGCGGTACGACACCGTGCCGGACCGACAGGACCGTGCAGATCGCCTCGATGGCACCCGCCGCGCCGAGGGTGTGCCCGAGGGCGCCCTTGACCGAGGTGACCACGGGCCGGTCGCCGAAGATCCGCCGGATCACCTGGGCTTCGGCGGCGTCGTTGAGTGGTGTCGACGTGCCGTGCGCGTTGATGTGATCCACCTCCTGCGGCCCGATTCCGGCGTCGGCCAGCGCCATCCGCACCGCCTGTTCCACTCCGGCCCCGTCGGCCCGGGGCGCCGTGGGGTGGTAGGCGTCCGCGGAGGCCCCGTAACCGCTGAGCAGGGCCAGTGGCTGGGCTCCGCGGGCGCGGGCGTCGGCGGCCCGTTCCAGCACCAACATCCCGGCCCCCTCGGCGGCCACGAAGCCGTCGCGGCCGTCGTCGAACGGCCGGGACGCGCCGGCCGGGTCGTCGCCCCGCTTCGACAGCGCACCCAGCTGATGGAAGCCGGCGATGATCGTCGGACTGATCGCCGACTCGGTGCCGCCGGTCAGCACCACGTCACACACGCCCGCCCGCAGCAGGTCGCGGGCCGTGCCGATGGCGGTCGCGCCGGAGGCGCACGCGGTCACCGTGGTGATGTTCGGTCCGGTGGCCCCGCAGTCGATGGAGAGGAAGCCGCCCAGCGAACTCTGCCCCATCTGCGGGATCAGCACGGGGGACACCTTCCCCGCCCCTTCGGAGTCCAGCGTGCTGCGCGCCTCCTCGAACAGCTTGGTCCCGCCGAGCGCGTTGCCGACGACGATGCCCACCCGGCTGCCGTCCCAGCTCTTCGGATCAAGGCCGGCGTCGGCGAGCGCCTCGCGGGCGGCCACCAGCCCCAGGTGCACGAAGCGGTCCTGCCGCCACGCGATCCGTCGGCCCAGCAGCTGGTCGGCGTCGAACCCCGGCACACGGCAGCTGAAGTCGACGGGAAGGCCCGTCAGTTCGGGATCGGCCGAGGCGGCGGTGGATTCGCCCCGCAGGATCCGTTCCCAGCTGGGCCACACTCCTACGCCGCCCGGCGTGACCAGGCCGATGCCGGTCACCGCGACGTCGCACCGCGTGTGTCGGTACGACATCAGACCTTCCCGCCCTTCTCCTCGATCACCCGGGCCAGATCGGCGACGGTGTCCTCCGAGGACACGTCGTCCTCGGAGATCTGAATGCCGTACTCCTTCTCCGCGACCAGGCTGAACTCGACCATGGCCAGCGAGTCCAGATCGAGGTTCCGCAGCTTCGCCTCCGGGCGGATCTCCTCGGTGGGAATGCCGAATCGCTCCGAGAGCAGGGCGGTCATGTGGTCGAACAGGGCACTCATGGGGACTCCTCAATCATGTCGATCACGCGGTTGACGAAAGGAAAGGTGTGGATTGGCTGATGACGGCCTGTCAGGAGACCGGTGCGCAGTCGGGCCACCGCAGTACGGTGGAACCCCAGGTCAGCCCGCCGCCGAAGGCGCTCAGCAGTACCCGGTGGCCTGGCCGGATGACGCCGTCCGCCACCGCGTCGGCCAGCGCGAGTGGGACCGAGCCCGCAGCCGTGTTGCCGACCCGGTCGATATTGCGCACCACCCGCGTCTCGTCCAGGTCGAGACGGGCTGCGACCGAGGCGAGGATCCGCGCGTTGGCCTGATGGGCCACGAAGCGGTCCACGTCCTCGATCCGCCAGCCGGACCGCTCCAGCACACGCTGGGCGGACTCGGCCATCCGGAGCACGGCCTGACGGAAGACCGCTTTGCCGTCCATCCGGAAGTAGTGGTCCGCCTCGGCCGTCGGTCCTCCGGTGGAGCGTTGGCGTGACCCTCCGGCCGCCACCGCGACCAGGTCGGCCAGCTCGCCGTCGCTGCCGAGGTCGAACGGCCCGATCGCGCCGGGTTCCTCCGGGGCACCGGCGCGCAGCACCACGGCGCCCGCCCCATCGCCGAAGATCGCGGTGGTGGTGCGGTCCTGCGGGTCGAGGATCGTGGTGAAGGCATCGGCGCCGATCACCAGGACCCGCCGGGCGATCCCGGAGCTGATCAGCCCGGTGCCCGCGGCCAGCGCGTAGACGAACCCGGTACAGACCGCCGCGACGTCGAAGGCCGCGATCCCGGTCAGTCCCAGGCGGCTGGCCACTTCCGGAGCGGTCGCCGGGCACGAGCGGTCCGGTGTGGTGGTGGCCAGGACGAGCGCGTCGGCATCGGGTCGGCCGGACGACCACAGTGCGCGTTTCCCTGCCTGGACAGCCAGCTCCGAGGTGGCAACGCCCGGGTTCACCACATGGCGTCGGCTGATGCCGGTCCGGGTCCGGATCCATTCGTCGGAGGTGTCCAGGCGCTGGGCCAGCTCCTCATTGGTCACGGCCCGAGGCGGAACCCACGAGCCGATTCCGCACACGACGCCGACCGGGACGGGCGGGCTCATGGGGTGTCCTCGATCGCCCCAGGGTGCAGCCGGCCACCGAAGTAGAGCAACGGCCGGCCCATGCCGTCGGCTACCGCCGTGACACCGGCCAGGATCAGCTCGTGGTCGCCGGCCCGGATCCGGCGCCAGGACCGGCACCACAGCCATCCGACCGCGTTGGCCAGCAGGGGAATACCGTCCAGGCCGGATTTCCAGGACACTCCGTCGAACTGGCGCACTCCGGGCAGGCGGCGCCGGTCGGCGAAGTGCCGTGCAAGTGACGTCTGTTCGCTGGAGAGGACATTGACCGCGAACCTGCCGCGCGGGCCGATCAGGTCCAGCAGCACGCTCTCCCGCTTCAGGCACACCGAGACCAGGGGCGGAGCTTGGGAGATGAAGGTGAACGAGGTCACTGTCGCCCCGTGCGCGGACACCCCCTGACCGGTGGTCACTACCGAGACCCCGGTGGCGAACTGCCGTGCCACCCTCCAGAAGTGGACGGGATCAGGAGCGGACTGCGGCGCCCAGGCTGCCTGTATGGGCCCGGCGGGCGCGGCCATCACCGGCCTCCGGTCACGACGCGCACGCCCTCGCCCGGTGCCGCCAGGTCGGTCAGCGCCTCGCCACCGTCGACGACGGTGACCTCTCCGAAGAGGGCGGCGAGTACGGAGCAGATCGACCGCTTGATCACCCGTTCGGCGGGCGGGTCCATGATCCCGGCCAGGCTGTCGATGCCGAAGTCGTAGGTGGCTTCGAAGGTGATCTCGCAGCCCGACTCGGCCCCGTCGAGCTGCCAGGTGCCCTGGAGCCGCTCGAAGTCGCCGTCGATCTGGTCGAACACCACCCGTCGCTGGACAGGGTCGATCACATCGCGCTCGGACCACTTCATGATCCCGCGCCGGAAGTTGACCTCCCACTCGCTGACCCGTGGCTGCCCGGGTTGTGGTGCGGGGTGGACGCGCACCGACCGCACGTCCTCGGCCAGAGTCGAGTACTCGGTGAAGTCGACGAGTCTTTCGAATGCCTTGTCCGGATCATCGGCGGGCACCACGGTCCGCAGGTGAATGGTCCTCATCGGGGGCTCCTCGGTCTGGTCCGGCCGGATCGTCAGGTGAGTACGGCGTGCACGGCTTGGTCGAACGCCGACAGCAGCACGCTCACGTCGTGTTCGGTGAGCACGGCCGGCGGAGTCAGGCGCAGCACGCGCGAGGTGTTGAGGGAGTGGTTGGCGATCACACCGGCCGCGAGCAGCTCGATCAGCAGATCGGCGGCCAGGCCCGGCACGGTGAACTCGATGCCGATCAGCAGCCCCAGGCCGCGGACCTCGCGGACGCGGTCGCCCAGGACTGAGCGGGCGATGCGCGCCAGCTCCGGGCGGATCGTCTCCCCGAGGTGGCGGGCCCGCTCCACCAGGCCGTCGTCGCCGATGGCCTCGATCGAGGCGCGTGCGGCGGCGGCCGCCAGCGGGCTGCCGGAGAAGGTGGAGGTGTGGATGAAGGGGTCCCGGTCGAAGGCGGCGAACGCCTCCTGCGTGGCCACGGCCGCCGACACCGGTACGATCCCGCCGCTGAGGCCTTTGCCCACCAGCAGGACATCGGGGACGATGCCGTCGCGGTCCGCGCCCCACCAGGATCCGAGCCGGCCGAGGCCGGTCTGCACCTCGTCCAGGATGAGGAACGCGCCGTATTCGTCGCACAGCCGCCGGACGTCGCGCAGATATCCGTCGGGAGGGACGATGACACCACCCTCGCCCTGCACCGGTTCGACGATGACGCAGGCCACCCCCTTGTACCGGGCCAGCTCGCTCTCCAGCCGCTCGGCATCGCCGAAGGGCACATGGGACACCTCGGGCAGCAGCGGTCGGAACGGGGCCTGGAACACCTCGCGCGCGGTCACGCTCAGCGCTCCGAACGTCTTGCCGTGGTAGCCGCGCTCCATGGAGATCAGGTGGTACTTGCCGTGCGTACGGGCCATCTTCAGTGCCGCCTCGACGGCCTCGGCACCGGAGCAGGCGAAGTGCACCTTCTCCAGGCCGGCGGGGGCCACCGAGGCAAGCGCCTCGGCCGCCCGTCCGACCTCCGGCTCCAGCAGCATCCGGGTGGACACCGGGTTCGTGGTGAGCTGCCGTTGGACCTCGCCGACCACATGGGGGTGCCGGGCACCGGTGATCAGGACGCCGTAGCCGCCGCAGTTGAGCAGATCGCGGCCGCTGCTGGTGCGCACCCAGGCACCAAAGGAGGCGATCTCCACCTCACTGCCTGCCATTTCGGCCACCGCGGCCCGGCCCCTGCTGAGGTGGCTGCGCCACCGCTCGCCGGTCCGTACCGGATCCTCGGGCCACTCCGGCCAGGTGGTGATGGTCATCAGTGCTGCGCTCCTCTCGTTCGGGACCCGATCGGTCAGCCCACCAGCAGCGGCTGGCCGGCGAAGTAGCCCAGCAGGCCCTCGGCCGTGCTGGTGCGGGACGGCGGGTGGAAGGCGATGGCCTGCGCGGCGGCGGCCAGATAGGCGACGTCGGAAGAGGAGACGTAGGCCATACCGCCCAGCAGCTCCACGGCCTGGCCGACGGAACCGACCACCGCGTCCTGCACGGCGTAACGGGTGACCAGAGCCCGCGCCAGCGTGTCGTTGGCCGTCTCACCGCTGTCCACCCGCAGGGCCAGGCCCTCGGTGAGAGCGGCGGCGGATTCGATCCGCACCGCGAGGGCGGCGCGGTCGGAGACGGTGCCGCGGGACCGTTCCAGCACCTGGTGCACCAGCCTGCTGGCGATCCCCGTGTAGGCGGCGCAGATGATCATCTGGAACCAGATGAGACCGACGCCGTGCAACTCCAGCAGTTTCTCGATGAGTTCCGGCTGTGGGACGAGGACCTCTTCCGCACCGACGAAGACGTCGTTCAGCCGCACCTCATGGCTCTGGGCTCCGGCCAGGGCGAAGGTCGACCAGAAGGGGTGGACCGTCAGCCCGTCGACGTCGGCCGGGATCAGCGCCAGTCCCAGCTCTGTCGAGCCGTCCGGGGAGGGCAGGGCGACACTGGCCGTCAGCAGATCCATGGAGTCCGCCAGGCTGCACGGCTTCTTCACCCCGTTGATCACGAATCCGCCGTCGACGGGGCGGGCCTGCATCGTCGGGGCCAGGATGCCCTGGCCGACCCGGCCCTCGGCGAAGCCGGAGGCCACGAGCATCCGCTGGCCGGCGATGCGCCGCAGCGCCGCTTCCAACGTGGGTGTGCCGGCGACCTCGGCCATGCCGAACAGGGAACCGACCGAGAAGTGGTGCATCATCGTCGCCACGGTCAGCGACGGCGCGACCGCGCCCAGCGCGCGGACCGCCCGGACCGCCTCCAGCGCCGTGGCACCGGTGCCGCCGTACGAGGCCGGCACGACCAGATTCGGTCCGCTGTGGACGCGGAACAGGTCGATGGCACCGCTCTGTTCGGACTCCAGCTCGCTCAGCGCTATGGCTGCCAGGCTCTTGCGCAGGCCCGGCATGAGTGTGTCGCAGGTGTGGTTGTCGGCTTCCATGAACTGCACGGCTGACTCCTCGCTCCGGCGACGGCCGGTACGGGTCGGGGCGGTGACGGGGTGCGGGGGAGGGGTGAAGAACGGCTCAGGTGCGAGCGTCGTAGGCGTCAAAGACGGCGCTGCGAGGCCGTACGCCGTGGGCGATGGATACGCCCTGGAGATGAGAGGTGCGCAGCATGAGGTAGTTGGCCTCGCCGAAGACGCCTCCGGTCAGTCCGGTACCGCCGTGGCTGGGCAGATACGGCACGAAGCCGATGTGGGAGTCGTTGACCTTCAGCAGGCCGCCGTTGCCGACCCTGCGCACGAATTCGTCCACCACCGAAGAGCTTCTGGCCCACAGGGAGTTGCGCAGGCCGTAGCGATTGGTGTTGACGTGGTCGATGATCCGCGCGAGCAGCGCGTCGTCGGCCTGCGGCTCCGGGACGACGACCGGGAGCAGGGGGAAGAACGTCTCCTCGCCCACCGCCTGGACGTCGCGGCAGCCGTCGAGGCCGTTCACTCGTATCACGGTGGGCTCCAGGAACGGGCCGGTGTCCGACACCGAACCGTCCACCTCCAGCCGACGCGCCCCATGGACGACCGTCGCCCCTCGCGCCACCGCGTCCCGTATGTACGCGAAGAAGCGCTCGCTGCGCAGTACGGGGGACAGCAGCGCGCCCTCGTCCTCGGGATAGCCGGGGCGCAAGGCGGCCGCCGCGGCCCGCAACCGCTCGATCAGGGCGTCGGCGACTTCTGGGTGGACCACGACCTGGTTGGGCAGCATGCAGATCTGCCCGGAGCCGTAGAAGCACTCGGTCAGCGCTTCGGCGGCCAGGTCCAGGTCGGCGTCCCGCCAGACGACCACGCAGTCGTTTCCGGCCAGCTCAAGGATGGGCTTCTTGCCCTTCGCCACGCACTCGGCCTCCAGCTCCAGGCCTCGTTCCACGCCGCCGGTGTAGAAGATGTCGTTCACCAGCGGGCTGTCCAGCCAGGACTGCAGCACCGGCGCGGGCCGTGCGCAGAAGGCGTTCAGTACGCCCGGCGGAGCGCCTACTTGCGCCAGGGCCGGCACGACCAGTTCGCGCAGCACGTACATCACGCCCAGGGGGCCGCTCTGCGGTGCCCTGATGACCACGGCGTTGCCCGCGAGCAGGGCTGTGGTCGCGAACAGGGCGCTGGCCGCCGGGGCGTTCTGCGGAGGGTTCACACACACCACGCCGTCGGGCATGCGACGCACCAGCAGGCGGCGCGGTCCGTGCCGGAACTCGCGGTGCAGCTGCTCCGCGCACCAGCCGACGGTCTCCTCGCTGGCGCCTTCGAGCATGCCGGCGACCTGCCATTCGGCGAGGGCACGGGGGTTGCCCTCGGCGATCAGCACCTCGACCAGTTCCGCGCTGTGCCGCCGCAGCCGCTCGCGGAGGATCCCGGCCACCCGAACCCGCTCTTGCAGCGGGAACGCCGCCCATACCGGCGCCGCCGCGGCGGCGGCCCGCACAGCCGCCTCGACCGTCTCGGCGTCAGCGACGGCGCAGCGCCCGACGACCTTGTCAGCCACGGTGCTCACATCCAGCCGGCCCTGTTCAAGCCTGCGCTTGAGTGTGAGGCTGGTGAATACGTCTTCCAATATGGACCGGCTGCTGACCGTGTACGCATACCGGTCGGAGTGGATTTCCTGGCCGTTGACATAGGACGGGTAGGTCGGTACCGGCTGAGTCTTGTCGCATCGCAGCCGCTCGAATACACCGATGCCGTTCGAATCGGCCCGGTGTCTGCCGCCGCCCATCTCCAACCCCATTTTCCGTCCAGACTTCTCGAATCCCGCACACGCCGGGTGGCGTTGTCACCCCAACAGGGCGCCGTCTGGCGGCGGTAGATACAAGAATGCGTGAATTTATCTGCCGTTAACCCAGTCTTCAGATGCGAGGAGGGCCTTCATCTGTTCCAGAGCCCGTCGCCGAGTGGGCCCTATCGACCCGTGCGGAATGCCTAGCCGCGCGCTGATCTCCGTGTAGCTGGCGGGTGTTTCGGAGAACAGAAGGAGCAGCAGCGCGCGCTGGTCCGGTCCCAGCATCTGTACCGCGGCCCGCACCGAAGCGGCCTCGGCCTGGGCCATCGCGCGCTCCTCCGGGGTCACCGAGGTGTCGACGATGTCGCGGAACTCGTGCCCGCCCCCCATCGGAACCTGCCGGTCGGAGCGGGCGCGGTGACGCATCGCCTCACGCCGGGCGACCGTGACGACCCAGGCCCGCAACTTGCTGGCGTGCTGGATCGAGCGAATCCCCTCGATCATCTGGATCCAGGTCAACTGGCAGACGTCCTCGCAGTCGACCGGTTGCAACCGGAAAGAGCGGGCCACTGTCCGCACCGGAGGTGAGAAGCGACGGATCAGTTCGCCCCATGCGTGTTGGTCGTCCTGCCGGCAGCGGGCGAGGAGTTCGCCGATATCCAGATGCTGGACGGCCTCTGGGGGGTTTCGGACGGCATGGGCCGCTGTCGGGGATCCGTTGGGATGGTCTTCCGTCGCCATTCCTGCCACTGCTCCGCTCGGTCTTGCTTGCGGCGATCATCTTGGTGACGGGGGCGGCGGTTGTCGCTACGGTCCGACGACCGTAAGAAGGAGGCGCTGCGATTCCTGGCGCGGTTCGCGATTTCGGCCTCCTGCACCGGGCACCGCGATGTGTCCCGCCCCTCGGAGACGAGGATGGTGGGCTCTTCTTGGACAGAACTTGAATGGCACGAGTCTCGAATGGCCCCAGCGTCACGTGGGGAGCGTCGCTGCCTACGCCGGTCCGGTCAGGTGTGTCTGCTGCCGCAGTGCCGCCGTGAATGCCTGACGCAATTCCGGGCCGGGGTCGGTGCCCAGTTCCGCGGCGAGTACGCGCCGGGTCCTGTCGAAGACGCGTACGGCGTCGTTGAACCGGCCCGCTCGGCACAGCGCGGCCATCAGAGCCCGGCTGAGCCCTTCCCGCGCCGGCTCCTGCGACGACGGCTCGTTCAGGTCGCGCACCACGGCATGTGGGTCGCGCCCCCAGGAGAGATCGCAGTCCGCACGCATTTCGACGGCGCTCAGCCGCAGTTCCTCCAGCCGGAACGCCTCCCGCCGGGCGAAGCGGTATCCTTGCAGCTCCGTGTACGCCTCGCCCCGCCACCGCCCGAGGGCGGCCTCGAAGGCAGCGGACGCCGCTCGTGTGCGGCCCTGCTCCCGACGCCGCCGCGCGAGGTCGATGGTGTCCTGCACGGCCCACACATCGACCCGGAGTCGGCCGACGGCGAGGCTGTACCTGCCGTCACGGGACCGCAGGACCGAGTTGCGCGTCCGAGGGCCCTTGCCGGGTTCCAGCGCTCGGCGCAGGTGGGAGACATAGCTGTGGAGCGTGCCGACCGCTGACCGCGGGGGAGTGTCCTGCCACACGTCGTAGATGAGGCTGTCGGTGCTGAGCGGGCGGCCGTCCGCGACGATCAACGCGGCGAGGACGGCGCGCTGCCGCAACGAGCCGAGGTCCAGTGCTCGACCATCGCGCAGCGCGGAGAGCGCGCCGAGCACACCGATACTCAGCGCAGGTGCGTTCGATGGTGTGGCCGGGGACATCAGCGGCTTCTCCGGTACTCGTAGGTCTCGGGGAGGATGTGCGGACCCGGGGCGGCCTCCGCCTGCAGCGGTACCGGCTGACCCGAGCTGCCTCCAACGGTCCCCCGACGGCGGCCGGCGAACATCGGCCATGTCACTGATAGGCGTCGCGCGCGGCCCCCTACCGGCTGCAGAGCTGGTGGCAGGATCCCCTGCGCCGGATAGGTCCGTGAAGAAGCCGGGGGATGTGTCTCCGAGAAAGCGGAGACGGTGTCAACGTGCGTCTTGCTGTGCCATGCGGATGGCGACTTCGACGCGGGAGGTCAGGTCCAGTTTGGCCAGGATGCTGGACGTGGATCTGGACGGTCCTGCGGGAGATGAACAGACGCTCGGCGATGTCCGGGTTGGACAGGCTTTCGGCGACCAGACCGGCCACCTTGAGCTCGGTGTTGGTCACGCTCTGCCAGCCGTGAGCGGGGCGGACGTGCGTACCCCGTGCCGGACCCCCAACTCGCGCAGGCCGGCGCGACGTCCCGGGCCGCGTTCAGCGCTTGATGGCCGGCAGCGGCCAGCTCCCGCTCGTGGCGGGCCTCGTCCCGGTGACCGCGCCGGGTCAGCAGCACGCCGGTGTCCTCGTGGCACCGTGCCGCCTGCCAGGAGCGGCGGAGCCGGTCGCATGCGTCGGCCGCGCCAGCAGCGCGTCCGTACGATCGTCGAGGAGTCCTTGGCAGTGCAGCAGGCCGGGGGTGAGCACACCGGCTTCGGCCTGCTCAGCCTGTTCCAGTACGAGGGCGTGCAGATCGCGTGCCCCGGACCAGATCGCAGTCTTCCAGGGCGAGGCGGATCGCCTCGGGTGCCAGGGTCGTCAGCCAGACGGACGACAGGTCCCGACTGCCATTGTCAAACAGGTGTTCGAATAATTCCAGGGTTTGCGCGTGGTGAACGCAGCTCTGTTCGTAGCGGGCTATGGGCCCATCGTGCGAAGGACCCGGTGAACCTGTCGGAGGGAGAGTGGACCGGAACACGGGCCAGATAGCGCTCGGCGGTGGACAGGTCGCCGCGGTGTGGGCTTTGAGCGGACGACGCCGTGGGACCGAGACCAGCGGATACAGGACCGCGCTCTGCAGGAACGCACGGGTGTCCACACCAGGGTGGCGCTGGGCGCCAGGTGCGGCTGGGCGAGGACGGCATACAGGAGGAGGACGGCCGTGGCGGCGTCACCCAGCGCCCTCGTGTGGTGCGCGATGTGGACCAGTGACGGGGTGCGCGCGCAGGGCCTGGCGGGCACGGCGGTGCAGGCCCTCGCGGAACGGGCCGGGGATGTCGCGGTAGACGGACTGCTGGGCCAGGAGGTGGCCAACCCGTACCGTCCCGGGTCGCTCTCGTGCAGTACCGCCGCCTGCAGGGCCTCCGCCACCGCGGCCGGGGTCCGCTCGGCGTCCAGGCTGGCGACCTGCGCGAGGACCAGGCGGGACGGACAACACGGCCGCGGCGCGGACCACGTTCAGCGCGCTGGCGGACAGCTCCGTCATCCGGCTGAGCATCGCTTCGCGTACGGCCCGGGGTGTCTCGGCACGCTCCAAGGCGGCGATCTCCTCACCGCTGTCCTGACCGCCCCGGGCCTGTTCAGTGAGGGTGCGTAGATCCTCCTCCATGACCAGTGGCAGCCCGGCGCTGCGTCGGTGGACGGCGCGGTCGGCTCGCGGTCCCGGGGTCCTGCGCACCTAGTCCTGCACGTCCTGTTCGGTCAGCGCCTGCAGGGAGAACTCCACGCCGTTCACTCCCGGCGGACGGTGGTATGGCGCGCCCAGCACCGCAGTGGCGGACGGAAGGTCCTCGCGGCGGTAGGTCAGGACCAGTCCCAGGCTTTCGGGCAGGTTACGGGCGAGCAGCAGCAGGAGTTCCCGCGTGGTCCGATCGGCCCGATGCAGGTCCTCGACCACCAGCACCGCCGGGCCGAGCGCTGCGAAGATCCGGCGCACCGCCCCGAGGATCTGGAAGTGGCCCGCCCGTGGATCCGACGGTTGCGGCGGCAGGTGGTCGGCGAGGGCGGGCAGCAACCGGGACAGGACACCGGTCTGGGGGGGCGAGCCGGTCTGCGTCCGGCAGCCGCCGCCTACCGCCGACAGCGCCTCCAGTACGGGGCCGAAGGGCAGCGGCTCACGCAGCGGGGGCAGTGCCCCATCAGCACCCGCGTGCCCTGCCCGCGCAGGGCCCGGGCGGCTTTAGTAGACGAGCCGGGACTTGCCCATGCCTGCCTCCTCCATCAGCGCGACCGCGGGCAGCCTTGACAGCAGAGCCGTCAGCAGGTCCAGCTCCCGGCTCCGGCTGGCCAGGGCAAGTCCTCGTCCCGTGTCGCAAGCGTCCTCCCCGGGGTGGGCGTAGGGTGGGCCAGCCCGCCGCGCTGCTTCCGCGCTCACCGCGACCTCCACGACTATCGGGTCGCACTGCTGCAGCGTGGCACCGTAGTCGCTGCCGTGACCGCACCTGCGGGCGCTGGTGTGCTCTGCGAGTGCGTTGACGATCTGCTGGCCGCGCCCGTGCTCATCGGCCGCGCAACTTCTCGTCCACGCCCCGTCCTGCGGGGCGGGGCCGCCGTCGGTGACGTTGATCCGGACGGCGGCGGGCCCGTCGGTGGCGGCGCTGGTCCGCAGGCACAGGGCGACGGGCGGCAGCGCGTGCTCGACCGCGTTGGTGACCAGTTCGGAGACGACCAGCAGGGCGTCGAAGACCACGTCCTCCGCAAGGCCCCAGCCGGCCAGCACCTGCCGGGCGTGGCGTCTGGCTTCCGCGGCCGCGGTGGCATGGTGCGGCAGCGGGTACTCGTCCCGGTGCTCGACCACCGGATGGTGGCGTTCGGGCGGCACGTGGCCAATCTCTGCGGGCCGATGCTGGTCGGCGGTTTCGGTGGCGGGCGCGGTCCGGAAGAAGCCGTTCACGATGATCGTCCGAGGTAGGGCCGGGGATTCGTTCATGTGATCCGTTTTAGAGACGGGCCCGCCTCCGAACATTCGGGAACCCCCCTAACCTTCGCCCTACCTCCGGCCCCCCAGACCACCCGAACGGCGCGGCCAGCACCCTGACCGTCCCTGAGCTGCCGGGTGTCCCACGACCCTGACAGGCCGGGAACCGTGGCAGCGCAGGCGACGGGCGGCACGCCGATGCCTACCGGCGCATACTGGGCACGTGAGGTGGGCCACCGCTCTGTACGAGCGCGACGCCGAGATCGCCACTCTGACCAACCTGGTCAGCAGGGCCCAGAGCGGAGAAGGGGGGCTCGCGGCGATCGAGGGACCGGCCGGTATCGGCAAGAGCAGGCTGCTCGCCGAGCTGCGCAACTTCGCCGTGTCCTCCGAGTTCCACGTTGTCTCCGCCCGCGGTATGGAACTGGAGCACGATTTCGCCTTCGGTATCGTGCGCCAGCTGTTCGAACCGGTGCTGGCCACCGGCGGCTCCGCCGAGCGTGAGCAGTTGCTGTCAGGCGCGGCCGGCCAGGCCGCGCCCGTCTTCGGAGCCGTCACCGCCGACCGCAGCGGCGACGCCGACTTCGCGATCCGGCACGGACTGCTGTGTCTCGTCTGCAACCTGTGCGAGCAGCGCCCGGTGCTGCTGCTTGTGGACGACCTGCACTGGGCCGACAGTGCCTCGCTGCGCTACCTGGCCTACCTGCTGCCACGACTGGACACCCTCCGGGTGTGCGTCGTGGTGGCCCTGCACCCCGCCGAGCCCGGCACCGAGTGGCACTTGCTGGAACGGATCATCACCGACCCGGCCTGCCGGCTGCTGCGGCCCAAAGCGCTGAGCGCTTCCGCCGCCCGCAGTCTGGTGCGCGATGAGTTCGCCAAGGGCGCACCGGGCGAGCAGGCGGAGGAAGCCTTCCTGGCCGCCTGCCACAGTGCCACCGGCGGCAACCCGTTGCTGCTCAAGGAGACGGTGGCCGACTTGGTGCTCGAGCACGTCGCGCCGCGAGCGGCGAACGCCGGGCAGGTAGCCGCCCTGGGGCCACGCGCCGTCGCCCGCTGGGTGTCGCTGTGGACTCGGCGCCTTCCGGCCCGGGACATGGCGCTGGCCCGGGCGGTAGCCGTACTGGGTGAGGATGTCCCTCTCGACCAGGCTGCGGCGCTGGCCGGCCTGCCGTTGAGCGCTGCGACGCAGGCCAAGGCCGACCTGCAGCGGATCGAGCTGCTGCGCGCCGGGACCGGCCATGGGCCGCACGCGGTGATCGGCTACAGCCATCCCGTGGTTCGCACCGCGGTCTACGAGGCCATGACCACCGACGAGACCTGGAAGGCACACCGCGAAGCCGCGGACTTGCTGTCCCGAGCCGGGGCCGAGGCCGAGAAAGTGGCCGCGCACCTGCTGCGCCTGCCGTCCACCGCCGAGCCGCGCCTGGTCCCCGTCCTGATGCGCGCGGCACACGACGCGTGCAGCCGGGGGTCACCGCAGGCGGGAGCGACCTACCTGCGGCGGTGCCTGGGCGAGGCGTCAGGCCGGGACCAGCGCCTGGAGGTCCTGCACCAACTGGGGCGGACCTTGCAGCTCACCGATACCGATGCCTCCGTTCGCTACCTGCGGGAGGCGATGTCGCTCGCCAGCGACATCCGCCGCCGCGCCGCTATCGCCAGCCTGCTGGGCAACGGGCTGCTGCTGTCGCAGTGCATTCCGCAGGCGCTCGAGGTCTGGCGGGAGGCCCTGAGCCGGCTTCCCCCCGACGAGCCGGACCTCAGCGCCAGGCTGCAGGCCGACATCCTCTCGGTCCCCCTGTTCGAACCGGCCGCCCCCGAGCTGCGGCGGGACATCCTGCGCGATGTGGGCCGACAGCGGCTGCTGGGCCCAGGCTCCACCCTGGGAGGAAAATTCCTGGACTGCGTGATCGCTGGACACGACCTGGTCGTCGGCGACCCCCGCGCGGTGCCGCGGGCACTGCGGGCCCTGGAGGACGGGGAACTGCTCCGGCAGGCCGGCGGCGCGACCCCGCTGGCCCTGGCATGGTGGGTGCTGATCTGCGCGGACCTGCCCGAAGCCCTGACCAGCCTGGACCGCGCGGTCACCCAGGCCTACCAGGAAGGCTCGACCAGCAGCCTGACGGCCGCCCTCACCTACCGCGCCTTGGCCCGGCTGCGCCGCGGGTGCCTGGCAGAGGCGGAAGCCGACGCCCGCGACGCCGTCCTCGCCTCGGAGACCGCCGGCATCAGCCTGCACCGGCTCGTCCTCGGCCCGATCCTCGCCGACATCCTGCTGGAACAAGGCCGCATGCGCCCGGCCGAGGAGGCGCTGGACTGGGCCGTGGGCGTCGACGCACCCCCCCGGACCGGTCTCATCTATCACCTGTTGCTGCGCCGCGCGCGGCTGCTGCGCCTGCAGGCGAACCCGGGCAAGGCCCTCGATGCCGCCATGGCGGCGGGAGATGCCTTCGTGGCGGCCGGCGGGCAGAACCCCGCCGTACTGCCCTGGCAGTCTGAGGCGGCACTGTGCCTGCACCTGCTGGACCGGGACGAGGAAGCCCAGCCGCTGGCCCTGGAAGAGGTCCGGCTCGCCCACGGCTGGAGCGCGCCCCTGGCCTGGGGACGGGCGCTACGAACAGCGGGGCTCGTCCACCAAGGCGAGCAGAGCACTGCTTTCCTCGAGGAGGCAGCGCGCAGACTCCAATCGACACCGGCCCGACTGGAGTATGCCAAGGCCGCCGCGGAATACGGCGCCGCCCTGCGGCGCGGCGGCCAACGCAGGCCCGCCCAGCGCATTCTCGCCGAGGCTCTCGACATCGCCCGCCGCTGCGGTGCCGAGCCGCTCGTCGAGCAGGTCACCGCCGAGCTCAAGGCCGCGGGCGCCCGCCCGCGCCGCCATGCTGGCGTCGGCGTCGAGTCCCTGACCCCCAGCGAACTGCGCGTCGCCGAGCTGGCCGCCGCCGGCCGGTCCAACCGCGAGATCGCCCAAGCGCTGTTCGTCACGCCCAAGACGGTCGAGGCCCACCTGGCCAGTTCGTACCGCAAGCTCGACATCACGAGCCGACGCCAGCTAGCCGACCACCTGCCCGCGCCCACATGAGCAGCCCCCTCCTGGGAGATACAACATGCACCACAGCACGAACCCAGAGGGGCGGACCACCGAGCAGGCCGTCGGCACCCCCCGCGCCGAAGGCGAACGAACGGTCTCGCGCCCGCCGTTCACACCGCGTATCTGGCACAAGCTGGCAGCCATCTGCCTCGCCCTGATACTGCCCCTGGGTCTGACGACCGCCTACCTGATCCGTGAGCAGAACACCCGGATCGCCCTGTCCAGGGCTGAGATCAACGGACTGAAATACATCCACCCGCTCAACCGCCTGCTGCAGGACGTCTCCACGCACCGGACCCTGGTGCGGCGCCAACTGACCGGCCAGCCCGTCGCACCCAGCCAAATCACCGACACCGAGCACGCCATCGACCGGGAGTTCGCCTCACTCAACGCCGTCAACCAGTCGCTGCGGTCATCTCTGGACACCTCCAGCACCGCCCTGGCGCAGCACAGGATGTCCCGGCTGCTGCCCGCCTCACTGACCACCGAGTGGGACCACATCAAGACCGGGCGACGCGACCTGGCCAGCAGCGAAGCACAGTACAACCAGCTGTCCACCAACCTCGTGGACCTCATCGCCTACGCGGGCGACCACGGCAAACTGCTCCTCGACCCCGACCTGGACACCAGCTACGTACTGATCGCCATGAGCCTGTGGGAACCGATTATCACCGATCGCATAGCCGACCTGGCAGACACCACCGAAACCCTCCTGCAGCAGCCCACGGTCACCCCCGGTGGCGTGCGCGCCGTCAACAGCATCAGCAGCGCCCTCAAGGAGGACGTCTCTCAGCTCAGCCGCAACATGTCCCGCGCCTTCGTCGAGACCCTCCACCACCACAACAACAACCGCAATCTCCAGCCCACGCTCGGCCCCCTGCTCCAGCGCCTCGACCAGTCGGTCGCCAGCTTGACCGCGTTCAGCGGCCAGCTGCCCGCCTCGGGCCGACCGGGCGTGTCTGCGAACGCCTACGCCGGCCTGACGTCCGCCGCGCAGCACGCCAACGTCCAGTTCGCGGAGGCACTGTGGGGCCAGGCGAACGCCATAGTGCACACCCGTCAGCACCTCGAAGTCCTCCGCAGAACTGTCACCCTGTTCAGCATCGCCTTCGTCCTCGCCCTGGTCATCGTCCTGACCGCGGCCATCAGCCGCCGCATGGTCAAGGACCTGGGCAACTTGGCGGGCGCCGCCGAAGCCCTCACCCGGGGCGACCTCGGAGGGCGGGCACGCGTCAAGAGCCGCGACGAGATCGCCACGGTGGCCACCGCCTTCAACAGCATGGCCGAGCGGCTCCAGGCGAGCTACACCGCCATCGAAGGCAAGGTCCGCCAGCGCACCCGGCAGCTCGACGAGCGCAACGCCTCCTTGGAAATGCTCGGAGGCGTCGCCTCCGCCGCGAACGTGGCAGTGACGCCCGAGCAGGCAGCGCAGAACATCCTCGGCCTGGTCTGCTCCTACACCCGGTGGCCGGTCGGTCGCGCACGCCTGGCCACGGACTCTCTGCCGTCGCTCCCCGACGCACCCGACCGCGAAGACGTCGCCGCGACCACCGGCTCCCCGGTCTGGCACATCAGTATCTCCCCCTGCCAGCACGTCATGGACCTGATGGACGCCCTCCATGCCTCACCGGCCGCTGGGGTTTCCGAACGCCTCCAGGCCGGCGGACAGCCCGCCTGGATCACCGACATCGACCAGGACCCGGCCCTCGCCGCCAAGCGGAGGGCCGCCGGGATCGATCTGCGCACCTACCTGGCATTCCCCGTCCTGCAAGGCGCGCAGGTCGCAGGAGTACTCGACTTCCTCGCCCCCGGACCCACCGAACCGGACCACGTCACGCGCGGACTCATGCTCAACGTCGGAACCCAGCTCGGGCATGTCCTCGAACGGGCGCACGCAGCCGAGCAACTGCGGATCTCCAAGGAGAACGCCGAGGTCGCCAACCAGGCCAAGAGCGCGTTCCTGGCCACCATGAGTCACGAGATCCGCACCCCGCTCAACTCCGTGATCGGCATGACCGAGCTGCTCCTCGGCACCCCGCTCCAAGGCGAGCAGCGCAACTTCGCCGAAATCATCCACGACAGCGGCGAGAACCTCCTGGTCATCATCAGCGACATCCTGGACTTCTCCAAGATCGAAGCCGGCAAGCTGGACCTGGACAACAAACCCGTCGACCTGCATCACTGCATCGAGACCGCCTTCGACATGGTCGCCAGCCGGGCTGCCCAGAAGGAACTCGACCTCGCCTACATCATCAGTCCCGGCACCCCACCCGAAGTGATGGGCGACCCTGTCCGCCTGCGCCAGATCATCGGCAATCTGCTCAGCAACGCAGTGAAGTTCACCCCCGCGGGCGAGGTGGTCCTGTCCGTCAGCCGCGACGCCGGATCACCACCCGTCCCGGACGGCCACACCAACCGCTCCGGCGAGCGCCAGGACGCCGAGCACGCCGACGGCGACGGCCTGTGGCTCCACTTCGCCGTCCGCGACACCGGCATCGGCATCCCCGCTGACCGGATACGGCTGCTCTTCCAGGCATTCGAGCAACTCGACACCTCCAGCAACCGGCGCTTCGAGGGAACCGGCCTCGGCCTGGCTATCAGCCGTCGCCTGACCGAGCTGATGGGCGGCACCATGTGGGCGGAAAGCAGCCCAGGCCAGGGCTCCACCTTCCACTTCACCATCCGCACCCAGGACGTCCCCGCCACCGTGCGGGTCGACACCAAGCAGATCGAAGCCCTCGACCTGCAGGACAAGCGCCTGCTCGTCGTCGACGACAACGCCACCAACCGTATGATCCTCACGCTCCACGGTGAGTCCTGGGGCATGGTCGTCCGCGCCACCGAGTCGCCAAGCCAGGCCCTCAACTGGATCCGCCGCGGTGACCCGTTCGACATCGGGATCCTGGACTACATGATGCCCGAGATGAACGGCGCCGCCCTCTCCCGTGAGATCCGCCGCTGGCGGGACAGAACCGCCCTACCCCTGATCCTGCTCACCTCGGTGGGCCGCCGCACCAGCGAGAACCTCGACCAGTTCGAGTGCCACCACACCAAACCCATCAAAGCCGACCAGCTCTACGACGAACTGCGCCGCGCACTACGGAGCCGGCAGTTGCCCCCCGCCCGCCCGCCGGCCCCCGCCGCCCCGGCAGCGCCGCAGCCGTGCGAACAGCCCACACCAGGACATGACCTGAAGATCCTGCTCGCGGAGGACAATGAAACCAACCGACTGCTTCAGCTGCACATGCTCAAACGCCTCGGATACGTCGCGCAGGTGGCCGAGAACGGCGTTCAGGCCCTGGAGGCCCTGCGGCAGCAGCCCTACGATGTGGTCCTGATGGACGTCCAGATGCCCATCATGGACGGGCTCGAGGCAGCACGCCGCATCCACCAGGAATGGCGCGATCGAGCACGACCCCGCATCATCGCCATGACCGCCAACGCCATGCCCGGCGACCGCGAAGCCTGCCTCGCCGCAGGCATGGATGACTACATCAGCAAACCGCTGCGCTTGAAGGAACTGTCCCACGCCCTCGACCGCTGCCCGCGCCAGGACCATCCACCCGCCGACACGGCAGGCGACGCCGGCACCGAGCCACCCCCCGGCGCGAACGTCCCGTCCCCGGTGGGCAACGAAGAGCAGGCGCTCGACGCCACCACCGTGCGAGGACTCGTGGACTCACTGCGCCCCAGCTTCGCCGCCGAACTCATCGACGTGTTCCTTGAGGACTCACCCGCCCTGGTCGACACCATCCGCGAGGGCGTCCCCACAGGCGATCCGGCCGAAGTCCGCCGTGCGGCCCACACGCTGCGATCGAACGCGGCGACCTTCGGCGCGCCACGTCTGTCCGCCCTGTGCACCGACCTCGAACAGCAGGCCAAGGGTGGCGACCTGGACCAGGCCCTGCCGCTGGTGCCGCGCATCCACACCGAGTACGGCAGGTTCCGCAAGGCCCTGGAGCAACTGCGAGAGGAACTCACGTCATGACCCGGGAGACACGCCGCGTGCTGGTGGTGGACGACGACCGGACCAACCGCATGATGCTGACCTACCGGCTGGAGATCAACGGGATCCACACCGCGGCCGCGGAGAACGGACAGCAGGCACTGCGCCTGCTGCGCACGGAGCCCTTCGACCTCGTACTGCTCGACATCCTGATGCCGCAGATGGACGGCTTCGCCACCCTTGAGGTCATGAAGGGCGATCCGGCGCTGCGGGACACCCCGGTGATCATGATCTCGCAGCTGGACGAGATGGACAGCGTGATGCGATGCCTTGAGCTGGGAGCCGAGGACTACCTCCCCAAGCCGCTCAACTCCCTCCTTCTGATGGCCCGCGTCGACAGCATCCTGGTCCGCAAGCAACTGGGGCGGGTGAAGGAGGAGAAGGAGGACTTCGGGGCGCAGCTCGGCATCCTGATCGACGCCCTCACCGCGGTCGAGAGCCGCACATACAAGCCCGCCACGCTGCAGGCCGTCGCCGACCGCGACGACCGCCTCGGGGAGTGCGCGCGAATCCTGCAACGAGTCATCGCCACCACGTTCGCCCCCGGTTACCGCTAGGGACTGTCTGTGGTTGTGATCAAAACCGGGTTTTGGTCCCGGCCGACATGCCGGTCCACAGAGCCTGCCTGCGGGCCTTGGACGCTGCGGGAACCTTCTCTGGGAGCCGCCGGTTCATAGCGGGTGCGAGGGCCGGGCGGGTCACGGTCGGCAGTGGTATTCGGTCCGGCTTGTCGGGCCAGTGGCCCCGGTCCGGCAAGTGCCCTGGTCTGGACCGCGGTGTGCCAGCGATCACTGTGTGGAGGGCGGCTGCAGCGCCGGCCCGCGTGCTCACTGACGCGGCTGGGATCGTGGCCGGGGACATGTTCGGCCGTTGTGACAGCCCTCGGGTTGCTATGAGGACCGGGGGCGTCCTCGCGTTCGTCGTCATCGCGGGCTCGTCTGCTGCCGTATCACCGACGGAGAAGGATCTTTTTGGGTTCTCGGGTCCACATACCGGGCAGGCACGCAACCGCCTTGTGGCTTTGGCTTTCAAGGTTTCCGGCATACGGGACCGGCCCACGCTGGCTGAACGGCTGAGGGGCGAATCGCTTGCTGGGGGCGGCTCTGTGGTGCCGGCGCGAGGGGAGGGCTAGTTCGTGTGCTGGGCGGCGAGGGCGGCGATTTCGACGCGGGAGTTCATGTCGAGTTTGGCCAGGATGTGGGAGACGTGGGTCTGTACGGTGCGGCGGGAGATGAACAGGCGTTCGGCGATGTGGGGGTTGGACAGGCCCTGGGCGACCAGATCGGCGACCTTGCGTTCGGTGGCGGTCAGTGCTTCCCATCCGTGGCTGGGGCGGCCGCGCGGGCCGCGGACGCCTTGGCGGGCTCCGAGGGTGCGCAGGGCGGCGCTGACGCGGGCCAGGTCCCAGGCCGCCTCCAGTTGCTGGTAGCCGGTGGCGGCTTGGCGCAGCTGTCGGCAGGCGTCGTCGCGGTGGTCGCGTTTTGCCAGGACGGCGGCGGCGTCCTCGTGGCAGCGTGCCTGAGCGAGGGGCCGGTGAAGCGTTTCGCACAGGCTGGCGGCGGTGTGCAGGGCATCGGGGTCCTGTTCCAACAGGCCCTGGCAGGCGAGCACGGCGGGCTGAAGCAGGCCGGGCTCCGCCTGCTTGGCCTGCTCCAGCACCAGGGCCTGCAGGTCCAGAGCGCGATCCCGCTCCCCGGCCTCGAGGGCCAGGCGGACGGCTTCGGGGGCCAGTCCGGCCAGCCACAGTGCCGGGAGGTCGCGGGCGTCGTCGCGGCACAGGTGCTCGAACAGCTCCAGTGCCCGCTGCGTGCGGCCGCGATACTGGGCGTGGACCGCGTGCGCCCAGCGGAGCATGGAGCCGGTGAACGCATCAGCGGTGACATAGGGATCACGCAAGGGCGAAAGGCCCAGGTAGGCCTCGGCGGCGGCCGCGTCGTCGCGGTGCAGCGCGATCAGTGCTCCCAGACCGTGCAGCCCCCGGTGCGCGTCGCCGTACTCGGGCAGTTCCTGGCCCGCCTCGACCTCGGCGCGGGCGTCGTCCCACCAGCCGCCGACGAACTGCACGCAAGCCGTATACAGGTGCCGCCAGAGCATGTCGCCTGCGGTTTCGGGTTCGGCCGGCCAGACGGAGGACTGGCGCGCGGCGGCGAGCGCTTCCGGTAGCCGGCCCAGCTCCAGCAGGGCGGCGGCCCGGAAGGTGTCGACGTTGCGCCGGCCGTGCGGTATCTGCTCCAGCAGGGCCAGCGCGGTGCTGGGCCGGTTCTTGGAACATAGTTCAACCAGGGCGAGGGTTGCCAGGGCTTCTGACAGGGCGGTTTGCTCGCCAAGGTCGGCGGCTTGGCCGCGCACCTGCTCCGCCAGCCGTGCGGCCTGCTCGTACTCGCCCAGGTCGTCACACAGGCACAGCGCGCGGAACGCCAAAAACCGCAGGCGCTCGGCAGGGGTGGTGTCGGGATGGTCCGCCGCCTGCTCGGCCAGGCGCAGGTCATGGGCGGTGGCGTGGTGGAAGAGGGTCCAGCGCAGGCGGGTGCGCAGCGTCGGGTCCTGGCAGCGCTCCAGAGCCCAGGTGGCGACCTTGCGGCACTGGTCGGTGTGGCCCTGGGCGAGCAGGTTCTCGGCCCACAGCACATAAAGGCGCTGCACCCGCGCATCGGCCGGGTCGGTGGTGGGCAGGATCCGCTCGAACAGTTCCAGCGCCATGTCGCGGTTGCGGGCGGCCAGCTGGCTGGCGGCGCCGTCCAACCAGTCCAAGCCGGCGTGGCCGAGTGCGGCCGGGGAGCGCCGCAGCTGGTCGGCGACGCGCTCGGCTGGGTACCCGGCCGCGGCCAGTGCCAGACCGAGCCGGGTGTGCATCGCCTGGCGGGCCGAGACACTCATCGTCTGCTCCATCGCCTGACGGACCAGGTCGTGCCGGAAGGCCAGCTGCTCCCCGGTCTCGATGAGGACCCCGGCCTGTTCGGCCTGTTCCAGCCAGGCCACCAGCTCATGCGGGGGTGTACCGGTCGCGGCCGCCAGCTCACTGACCGAGAACCGGCTGCCGAGCAATGCGGCGGCTCGCAGAGCCCCCACCACCTGGTCGGGAAGGAACGTGAGCCGCTGGGTGATGACCTCGTGCAAGGAGTCCGGGCCGCTCACATAGGTGGTCTCCGCCTGGTTGCCGTCCACCGACAGCGCCTTGGCGGCGGTCAGGGCCTCGACCAGTGCGGTGAGGTAGAAAGGGTTGCCGGCCGCATCCGCGGCCAGGCGGCGCAGGTGCGGGCCGGCCACGGCACCGGCCAGGTTCGTCAGCAGCTTCTCCACCTGCGGCTGTTCCAACGGCTGCAGGGCGATGATGACGGCGCCACGCTTGCGCCAGCTCTCCAGCAGGTCGTCCAGCTGGGGTGTGCCCGGCCCGGAACGGATCGCCACCAGCACCAGCAGCGGCAGCTGCCGGGCCAGCCGCCCGATACGCTGCAGACACATCACGCTCTGCGGATCCGCCCACTGCGCATCATCGAGCACCAACGCGAGCGGGGACTGTTCACAGTCGTCCTCCACCAGCGCGATCACCTGCTGGACCAGCCCGATGTCATCGCCGGCTGCCGGCTGCGCCGTGCCGTCTATCTCGGGGTGGATCTGAACGGCAAGACGTGCACGCTCGGGGTCTGGGCTGCGGCGGTACACCTGAAGACAGTCCGTGATCGCACTGAACGGCCAGCGGGCCTCCAGCATGTCCGCCGTGCCGCTGTACACCTGCATCTGAAGGCCCCGCAGACGGGCCAGCACGGCGTTAACCAGCGTGGTCTTGCCGATACCGGCCTCGCCCGTGACGAAGACGACGCCACCCTGCCCGGCCACAGCCCGGCGAGCAGCCTCCACGACCGTGCACACCTCGTCCTCACGGCCCACCGGCGCCGACGCACCAGGACCGCCTGCGACGCTCGTCGCCATACACCGCAGTATCCCATCACAGACAGCGTGACGCGCTGCCTACGACGGCGCAGCACAGGCCGGCACACGGGGCCGGGCCGCGGACGACCGGCAGCCACAGCGTACGTACACCGCCGTCGCGCCGTCGGCCACCTCCTGCAACAGCAACACGACGGGACGGTGGGGGCTGACCGGGAAAGGCAAGGCCAGGCACAGCGCCGCTGCCTGCCGTCCCAGCCTGCGGCGGCGGTTCGCCCCTTCCCGACAAGCCGCGTTCCGCCGTTTCTTTGGCAGCCTGCGTCGGCTGCAGGGAATATGGTGATCGTTAAGCCTGGTCTCGGAGCATGCGCCCGTGGACCGGAGCGGCCACCGCGCAGGAGCGTGCCCAGGCCCGGCCTTGCGGAACGCATGGCCTGGGTGCGCGAGGCCCAGGCTGGGCGCCGGCAGCGGCGGGGGAGGTGTCCCGGCCGTGGCGTTGCGCGCCAGCGAGATGCGGAGTTGGGATCAGGTATGAAGCCTTTCGGCTACGCTGCCGAGTCCGCCGTGCCGCTTGCACTGGGCGCCGGCGCAGGTGAGAAAGGGCTCAAGGCCAATGCCCTGGGACTGTGGTCCTCGGTTGTCATCGGCTTGGCATCCACCGCTCCGGCTTACAGCCTGGCGGCAACGCTCGGCCTGATCGTGGCGGGCGTCGGCCTCCAGGCCCCGATCATCACGATGCTCGCTTTCCTCCCGATGCTGCTGATCGCCTACGCCTACAAGGAACTCAACACGAGCGATGCCGACTGCGGGACCACCTTTACCTGGGCGAGCCGCGCCTTTGGACCCCGCGCCGGCTGGATGGGCGGCTGGGGCATCATCGTCGCCGACGTCATCGTCATGGCGAACCTCGCGGAGATCGCCGGCATCTACGGCTTCCGGCTCCTGGGATTCGATTCACTCGCGGGCAGCAGGCTGTGGACCACCGTCGCGGGCGTTGTCTGGATCAGCGTGATGACCGCGGTCTGCTACGTCGGCATCGAGATCTCGGCTGCCGTCCAGCGCTGGCTCCTGTCCGTCGAGGTGGCAGTGCTAATCCTTTTCTCTGTGACCGCCCTGATCAAGGTCTACACCGGCAATCCCGCAACCGCGATGCACGTCTCCGCCTCCTGGTTCAACCCCCTCCATGTGGCTTCGGCCAAAGCATTCACCGCAGGCATCCTCGCCGCCGTCTTCGTCTACTGGGGCTGGGACACCGCCATCACGGTCAACGAGGAAACCATCGACAGCAGACACGCCCCCGGGCGTGCAGCGATCATCTCCACCGTGCTTCTGCTGATCATCTACAGTCTGGTCTCCACCTCCGCGCAGGCATTCGCCGGAGTCGGCAGCCAGGGCATCGGGCTGGGCAACACAAACAACTCCGGGGACGTACTCTCCGGACTGGGCGCCGCCGTCTTCGGCAGCCACGGACCCGGCAGGATCTTCACCAAGCTGCTGATCCTCATGGTGTTGACCTCCTCCCTCGCCTCCACCCTGACCACGATCCTGCCCCTGGCCCGGACCGTCTTCTCCATGGCCGCGCACAAAGCCGTCCCCTCCCGCTTCGCCCGGGTGCACCACAGATATCTCACCCCGACCTGGTCGACCGTCGGCATGGGCCTGGTGTCTGTCGGCTTCCTCGTCCTGCTCACGGCGCTCAGCCACAACGTGCTGGCCGACTCCATCAGCTCCATCGGCCTCGCCATCGCGTTCTACTACGGCCTCACCGGCTTCGCCTGCGCCTGGTACCACCGCAGGGTTCTCACCCGCAGCCGCAGAGACCTTCTGTTCAAGGGACTGCTTCCGGGGCTGGGCGGGCTCATGATGCTCTACTTCTTCTGCTACGCCGCCTTCGTCGTCTACGCCAGCCCCGAATACGGCACGACCTCCTTTGACCTGCCGCTCTTCGGACGAACGGGCGGGGTGACCGTCGTGGGCCTGGGAGCGCTGCTGCTCGGCCTTGTGCTGATGCCGTTCGTCACACGGGAGCACACGGCGGTCCTCAGACTTCAACGACGCCTGCTGCCCCGAAGCCTGCCAGCACAGACGGCTGTCCAACTGGCGAGCCGCTATATGCCCGCGGACAGCCGGTCCGGGGTGGGCGGTGACTGGTTCGACGTGATCCCACTCTCCAGCACCCGCGTCGGCCTGGTCGTCGGGGATGTACTCGGTCACGGACTGCACGCCGTCGCCACCATGGGACGCCTGCGCACGAGCGTACGGGTCCTCGCCCGGCTGGACCTCGCCCCGGACGAACTCCTCGCATACCTGGACGACGTGGTCGGGCAGACCATGGAGGAGAGGGCAAGCACCCACGGCAAGGCAAGCCCGGGACCCGAGGGCGACGAAGTCCCCGCGGTGACCTGCCTGTACGCGGTCTACGACCCCGTGTCCGGACAATGCAGCATGGCAAGAGCGGGCCACTCACCACCCGCCGTCGTCAACCCCGACAGCGGAGCCGTCACCTACCCCGAGGTGCCACCAGGCCCGCCCCTGGGACTGCCCGGCCTGCCCTACCAGAGCTGCGAACTCCAGCTGCCCGAGGGCAGCATCCTCGCCCTGTTCACCGACGGCCTCATCCAGGCCGCCGACGACATCGAAGTGGGACACGGCCTGCTCGCCGACATCCTCGCTGACCACAGGCAGCCCTTGGAGGAACTCTGTGAGCGTGCGACGGCGACGCTGCTCCCCGGCCCCGTGGACGACGACGCGGCGCTGCTCCTCGCCCGCACGCGAATTCTCGACGCGGGCCAGGTGGCCGTGTGGGAGCTGGATACCGCCCCTGCAGCAGTCGCGCATGCCCGCACCACGACCACCCGGCAACTGGGCGAGTGGGGGCTGGAAGAGCTGTCGTTCACCACCGAACTGATCGTCAGCGAGCTGGTCACCAACGCCATTCGCTACGCCGGCGCGCCCATCCACGTCCGGCTCATCCGCGACCGGAGCCTCATCTGCGAGGTCTCCGACACCGGACACACCTCACCCCATCTCCGCCACGCCGCCAGCGATGACGAGGGCGGCCGCGGTCTGTTCATCATCGCCCAGATTACTCAGCGGTGGGGCACGCGCTACACGGACGCAGGCAAGACCATCTGGACCGAGCAGGAGCTGCCGGCCGAGGACTCCCAGCCCGGCGCCACGTAGGGCATGCCCTCACCGCCAGCGCTCCGCGACGTAGCCGACCTGGTCGCCAAGGAGTTGTCCACCTCGCGCACCGCCAAGCGCCTGCTGATCTCACGTGGGGACGGGGAGCGCGCACCAGAGAACGTTGCGCGTACTGGGCATCCTCCCGTAGGTGATGGGGCATCTTGGCTGCCCTTGTCGACCGATTGGGTCTGCACCAGGCACCATTCGCACGCGGCCACCTTTGACGCCGACTCACGGACGGCCCGATGTGCCCATCACGCATTTGCTGGCCGAGATCCGTGAACGCGACTATCTGGGCAGTGAGAGCGGGGGACACCGCTGACTGCGTGTGCTTGCTGTCAGCAGGTAGCGGGCTGCCGTCCGCTGCGCGCACTCCACTCCGTTCTGGGTCGCGACATGGGTGCGCCCCTGGAAGGTCACCAGCTTCGCATCGAGGCGCTGGGCGACCGTCCGGGCGCCCGAGAGTCCCGTACGAGGATCGTTTGTGCCGTTGATGACCAGCGGGCGCGGCGTGGACGGCGGAGCCTTGAGCGCGCCGAGCGGTGCGCCCCTGCCCGGCCAGAAGGCGCAGGGCAGATACTCGGCTGCGGTGGAGGACGAGTCCTTGTCGGCTTTGTGGAAGGCGTCGGCGATGGCGGTCGGGGTGTCCGCCCATGCGAAATCGGTGCAGTAGACACCCAGGTCGTAGCCCAGATCAAGGGTCGAGCTCGCTTCGGCCCCAGCTGTTCGGGGAACCCCTTGTCGGCGAGCTCGCGCAGGCCCGTGCGGTCGCCGTGCCCCGCGGCGTCCAGTGCGTGGGCCAGTTCCGGCCAGCGTTCCGGCATGTACCCGGCTGCGGCCGCCGCGGCCAGGACCTGCTTGCGGCCCTTGTCGTCACCGCTGCCTGCGGCGAGTGCGTGGCCCACCGGGTCCTTGTGCACAGGGCAGCGGGAAGCGTTGTCCTTGCACCATAGGGTGAAGCCGGACAGCACGGACTGGAGCTGCTGGCGCGCCGCCTCCTCGGCGTTGCCACCTGTGTACGACTTGTCTTCGATGGTCCCTGAGGCGTCCAGGGCCGCGTGTACACCCGAAACCGCAGGGTCCATCGTTCGGTCGAGCACCATGGCCCGGACGCGTTGCGGATGCGCCGCCAGGTACTGCTGGCCGAGCAGTGTGCCGTAGGAGCCCATGAGCAGGCTCAGCCGCTCCTCGCCGAGCGCCGCGCGGATCGCGTCCAGGTCCTCTGCCATGGCGCGCGTGCCCAGGTGCCCCGCGAGCGCGCCGAGCTTCTTTGAGCAGGCGTCCGCGTACGCACGCGCCGCAGTGCCTGCCGCCGCGTTGTGGCCACCCTCTAGCGCCTTGGTGACGGCGTCGTCCTGCCCGCACTCGGGTACGGCGCCGCTCCGCCCCGAGCCCCGGGGGTCGAAACCGACCAGATCGAAGTGCTGGGCCAGCTCCTGCGGCAACTGTGCCGCTGGGACGTACGACCCCGCGATCCCCGGCCCGCCCGGATTCCACACAAGAGCCCCGATCCTCTTGCTGCTGTCGGCTGCGGGCAGTAGCGATACGGCGATCCCGATCTTTTGCCCTTGCGGATCTGCCGGATTCACGGGCACGCTCACCGTCGTGCACCGGCGCATCGGCTGCCCCGGCAGCACACAGCCCTTCCAGACCAGGCTGCTGGGCGCAAAACGTTGTGCCGTGGGACGGTGGCCCGGGGAACCTGTGGAACCCGTCGGGCTGAGGCTGCACCCTGTGGCGAGGAGCACGCGGAGGCAGTACACAGACCGGACACAGTTGCGATAGGGCGCATCACCATTCATTCATGTTTACCCGGTATGTCGCCTGTCAGGCGACTCCGTGAGAGCCGGTGGTGGACATCTGCGCCACGTGGCGGATGTTGCGCCGGGCCGCGGCGGGGATCGTGGGTGTCAGGCCGAGGCCGGGAACCGGCCATGACCGGTCAGTTAACCGGTCCGGGCGTGCGATGACACGGCACGCTTCCTCCGTTCGACAAACAGGTATCGGATATGTACCAGTGGACCGTCACCATCCCCACCGTCCGCACCGTCGCCACCCAGGTGGTGCGTGGCAGCCACACATGGGTCGTCTGCGCGGACGGGCAGCAGCAGGCCCGCGATCTGGTGCTGGCCGCGGCCGTCACCGACAAGGCCGTACGCCGCTGGCGCGGAGCGCTGCTGGACACTGCTGGCATCGACGTCGCCCCCTGGCGCAGCGGTGACTTCCGGGAGCCGGCATGCTGACCGGGTTGTCCTCCGATGCGGCGGACAACTCCCTGGGCACCGCACCAGGGGCGCTGATGGCGGATCCTGCCGGAGCATCGGCGCCAGCAGTGCCGCAGGCGTACTGCGCCCGGTGCCCCCGGCAGACTGCTGGCTCCCCCGGGCGGTCAACACCCTTCGCAAGGTCTCTGTGATGCCCCGCTGGACCGTCGGCATTAACACACTGCGCAGGTGCTGCCTCAAACTGGTGTGCAGTCGGCCTCAAAGACGCCCTGTACTGCCGATTACAGCAATCCGCAGGTCAGCCCACGCCCTACCGCAGCAGCGAGCTGACCTCCAGAGCTGGCCTCGGGGCCCAAAGTAGGTGTGCAGATCTTCAACTCGTCACCTTGGTCTGCGTGGGGCTGAGAGCGAGGAACGGGTCCTACCCACGCGTCCGCTTACGGGGCGACGGCTGCCAGGTCGTCTCGTGGGCCCAGGGGTTGATGGGCACGGTGCCTGTGCTGCGGCCGCGGCCGTCGAGCAGGCGGCCCATGCGTTTGGTGGTGCGCAGGACGATGGCGCGTTCGGCCAGGGTGAGTGTGGGGATGCGTTCGGCGAGTTTGGTCTCCAGCCGTTGGCTGTCGCCGAGGGAGCGCAGCCAGACGATGATGAGTAGGTTGTCTGTCCCGGTGATCGCGGCGCACATCCGGATCTCCGGCAGGGCGAGCAGCAATTGAGCGGTCTTGTCGAGGTCTTGGGGCGGGACTCTGGCCCAGAAGTAGGCGCTGATGGGCCAGCCGCTGATGACGTCGGAGACTTCGCAGCGCAAGGACACGAGGCCGCCGTGGATCAGCCGTTCCAGGCGACGCCGGGTGGTGGACACGTTGTGGGAGGTGAGGTGGGCGAGGTCGGCGATGGTGCGGCGCCCGTCGGGGCCGAGCGCGAGCATCACGTCGCGGCCTGATGCCGGGAAGGCATCGTCCTTGGCAGGGCTGTGCCGGGTGTGTCGGGCCAGGTGGGTGCGCTGGTCGGGGGAGAGGGCCTGGAGCCGCCATTTGTTGCCTTCGCTGTAGAAGCGGGTGGCGGTGTGGGTGCGGGTGGCGCGCACGCCGTGCAGTCGGCCGACGTGGTCGAGTACGAAATGTGACAGTGCCTCAAGGTCGGTGAAGAGGGTGACGAGGAACAGGTCGCGGCCGTTGGCGAGTTGGGAGACCGAGGCGACCTGGGGCACGTGGGCGAGCGTGTCGACCACCTGTTGCCGCGCGCTGGGCTCGCAGTCGGCCTCGATGAAGGCCAGGCAGTGGCGTTCCGTCCACCAGGACAGGCCCGGGTAGGCGGTCACCCACGCGACCCTCTCGGCGGACAGACGCTCCCAGCGCCGGGTCGCGGTCACCGCATTGACGCCCAAAACCTCGCCCACTTCCGTCCAGGTGGCCCGCGGCGCGATCTGCATCACATTGATCAGCGACAGATCGGCCTCTTCGAGAGTGAACGAATCCTGCACAAAACCTCGTCTCGTGAATCTTTTCGTCAACCTACGCCGTAATGAGGCTCTCCTGTCCACCCTAATGACATCGGCTGTTCGAATCCGGCCGCAGTCTTTCGGAGGTGCACTTTCTGATATGACGAGTTTCGATGACGTGGCTTTTCTACGCGATGATCTGGTACGGCTGCGGCGAAGCCTGCACGCCGAACCGGAGGTGGGGCTTCGCCTCCCGCGCACTCAGGAGAAGGTGCTCGCGGCGCTGGACGGCCTGCCGCTGGAGATCTCCACCGGCAGCCGACTGACCTCCGTGACCGCCGTACTGCGCGGTGCCAAGCCGGGACCGACGGTACTGTTGCGGGCCGACATGGACGCATTGCCGCTGCCGGAGCTCACCAATGTGGACTTTGCCTCAACCGTGGACGGTGCGATGCACGCCTGCGGTCACGACCTGCACACCACGATGCTGATCGGCGCTGCCCACCTGCTCGCTTCCCGTCGTCAAGACCTCACGGGAGATGTGGTGTTGATGTTCCAGCCAGGCGAGGAGGGTTACGACGGTGCCGGTGCGATGTTGGCCGAAGGCGTCCTGGACGCGGCAGGCCGTCGTCCCGCCGCGGCCTACGCGCTCCACGTGTTCACCACCGGATTCCCCACCGGCGTCTTCATGGCCCGCACCGGCCCGACCATGGCCGCCACCAACGACGTGGACGTCACGGTCACAGGAGCCGGCGGCCACGCCTCGGCGCCCCACCGGGCCAAGGACCCTGTGCCCGCGGCATGCGAGATGGTCACCGCGCTACAGACGATGGTCTCCCGGACCTGCGACCCGTTCGACCCGGTAGTCCTGACCGTGGGCTCCTTCCACGCCGGCACCCGCCGCAACGTCATCCCCGAAAACGTCCGCTTCGAGGGCACCGTGCGCACGTTCTCCACCCAGGCACAGGGCAGGATGAAGGACGCGGTGGTGACCCTGGTACGGCAGATCGCCGCCGCCCACGGTCTGCATGCGGAAGTGGAATTCACCCCGCGCTACCCGGTGACAGTCAACGACCAGTACGAAACGGCCTTCGTCGAGAACACCGTCAACGACACCTTCGGCGAGCACCGCTTCCAGCCGCTCACCCACCCGCTCACCGGCGCCGAAGACTTCTCCCGCGTCCTGGCCGAGGTTCCCGGCAGCCTGGTGATGCTGGGCGCCACGCCCTCCGGCGCCGACCCTTCGACCGTCGCGAACAACCACTCCTCCTACGTGGAGTTCGACGAGGGCGTGCTGAGCGACGGCGCCGCCCTCCTGGCCCGACTCACCACCCGCCGACTGGCCGCACAACCGGCCGAAGTACTCGCCTGCGCCAGCGCCTGCTGACCCCGCCCCTTGCCTGGAGGATCCATGCCGCCCACACCCGCACCCCGTCCGGCCATCGGCCCATCCTCCGATCAGCCGGCACAGCACGACGCTACCCACGACCGCAGACCCTCGAAGAACGACCGGCGCAGAGCTCTTGTCGGCACCGGCCTCGGCAACGCGCTCGAATGGTACGACTGGCAGGCCTACGGCATCTTCGCCCCCTTCTTCGCCCAGCAGTTCTTCAACCCGCACAACGAACTGTCGGCTCTGCTGTCCACCCTGGCCATCTTCGCGATCGGATTCCTCATGCGCCCCGTGGGCGCCGTCGTCTTCGGCCGGCTCGCCGACCGCAGGGGCAGGCGCCTGGCCATGGTCACCTCCATCGCGCTCGGCGCAGCCGGCAGCCTGATCATCGGCCTCGCCCCGACCTACGCCGACATTGGCGCCGGAGCTTCACTGATCCTGCTACTGGCCAGGCTCACCCAGGGCCTGGCCCACGGCGGCGAACTCCCCTCCTCCCAGACCTACCTCGCCGAGACGGCACCCCCCGAGCACCGCGGCCGGTGGACCAGCGTCATCTACGTCTCGGGTGCCAGCGGCATGCTGACTGCCGCCGTACTCGGCACAGGGCTGTCCAGCCTGTTCGGTACGGACGTGTTGTCCGCCTGGGGCTGGAGGGTGCCGTTCATCGTCGGCGGGCTCCTCGGCATCTACGCCCTGTTCCTGCGACGCCGGCTCACCGAGACTCATATCTTCACTAAGAACCAGACACCCAGGAACGCGGACCCACAACGCCCATCGGTAGTGCGTGGTATCTGGCACAACCGCGCCGCCGCAGGCCGCGTGATCGGCCTCACCGCAGGTTTCACCATTGCCTACCAGGCCTGGACCACCGCCGCCCCCGCCTACGCCATCAGCGTCATGAAGCTGAACTCCACGGCCGTGCTCCTCGCCGAGGCCGTCGCACTGGGCGTCTTCATCGCCGCCCTGCCGCTGTGCGGATCCCTCTCCGATCGCATCGGACGCCGCCCCGTCCTGCTCACCTTCGCCCTGGGCACCGCCGCCTTGTTCTACCCTCTGACACGCCTGTCCCGCGCGGGCGCTGCCTGGCAGCTCGGCCTCGCCATGGTGATCGCCCTGCTCTTCATCGCCCTGATCGCGTCCGTCGCACCGGCGGTCTTCGCCGAACTCTTCCCCACCGAAGTGCGCACCACCGGCACCGGAGTCCCCTATGCGATCGCGGTCGCGCTCTTCGGCGGCACCACGCCCTACCTGCAGACCTGGCTCGCCAGCATCCATGCACAGTCCTACTTCACCGGCTACGCCATCGCCCTGCTGCTCCTGTGCGCACTCGTCGTACTCACCAGCCCGGAAACACGGGCCAAGCCGCTGACATAAGTAGCCGTCTTTCCGATCCTGAGAGATGCGCTCCATGACAAGGCATGGAAACCGAACAGGCCGTCAGAATCTGCTTTTGGCGGCAGACCGCCAAGGCCGTCCTGAGACCTCACACCTGCAGCCCGGGGCGTGTTAGTGACTTTGTGTAAGTCCTTGGGGGTCACATGGTGTTGAGCCGGTCCTCGAAGAACAGTGAGAACTGGTTCAACGCCTTCTTCCAGTGTGCCGCGACGTGGTTGACATCGCTCGCTGGAACTCGGGGTGCCGGAGCTGCAGAAGGCAAACGGGCAGGCCGCGGCAGCCGCCCTCGCATACGACTACTTCCCCGGCTCACCGTTGCGGTACTGCGCCGAGGAGGTGACGGACAGCCCATACCGTCCACCACTCGTTCCGGAAAGTGCAAAGGCTCGATGATGCAACTGCTCCTGGGCTTCCGGCCGCCGCAGCAGCCCCTGTCCGATGCGGCGTTGATGCTCGCGATACGCAAAGGGGAGGTTGAGAATTTTCGGCACCTGTATCGCCGGCACTATGCTTGCGTGCAGGCGTATGCCTCCCAGTGCATGGCAGGCCCGCTGCACGCGCAGGAGGTGACCTCGCGTGTCTTCACTGGCCTGTTGCAGCAGGTACTGGCCGGTGAGTCCTTCGTCGGGCGCCGTTATCCCGGCTGCCTGCGCCCCCACTTGCTGGCGAACGTCCGTACGACCGCTGTCGCGAGCTGGCACCAAGAACCCGAAACCCTGGCGCCGGACTTGCGGGACTGGGTCGCAGCGGGATCCCGGTGGCCCTGGGGCGATGACGTACAGCTGGGTCTCGCGTTCGGGCGTCTGCCGGCGAATACCCAGCTCTTGCTGTGGCACTGGCTGGTAGATCGGGATCCGCCGTCCTTGACGGCTCGTATCACGGGGCTGGCGCGCCACGAGATTCCGGCCGCATGCGAGCAAGCCCGAGACGCGCTGCGCTCGGGCCCACGCCCCTGCGAAACCTTCGACCACACCCGTGGCCGGCGTCCCACAGCATCACGGATGGGCGAGCCGGATATCGCTCGTCCAGCGTCGTCTTCGGGAGCAGGTGCCCGCGGAGTCCTCGGACGGACCGTCGGCCAAGGGGACGAGGGCCCCGGGGCGACACGGTCGCAAGAAGTGTGCGCTCGTGCCGCGCCGCTCCGCAGCCGCGGCCGCGCTCGGTGGCTTTCTTGCCGACATGGGCTTGGGCCTGCTTTTGCTGACCGGATGTGAGGGCAATGCCGGACAGCAGTCGCCCTCGGGACCTGCGTCCGAGCCGCCCCAGAACCAGGATCGCCCGCCGGCGCAGCACGTCTCACCTCCTGCGGAACTCCCGGGGGCTGTGGGGCCGTAGTCGGCGTCATACCAGTGGCGTCAGCGTGTGCTGCAGTCGATGACGGCGGCCAGGACGGTACAGCTTGTGCCCGTACTTGTCCCAGAACGCCTTTCTTGCGGTCCGTGGCCCGCCGCCGGCGGACCATGGACCGGCGCCGTTGCTCTGTCTTCGCGGGCGACCCTATTCCTCATGCTCATCTGTTTGTGCGGCGGTGTTGCGCAACTGCGCGGCCAGCGTCTGTGCGAGGGCGGAGGGGTGTGCGGGGGTGGTGACGACGAGGGGCTGGCGCAGCGGGGGATGCAGTTTCACGGCGTGTACATGGGGGGCTTTGCGGGCCAGTGGTCCGGGGACCAGGGCGATTCCCAGACCGGCTGCTACGAGGGGCGGTGCGGCGTTGGCCTCGGGCACGGTGACGGCGACACGTGGGGCGAACCCCGCCTGGTGGCAGGCCTCATCGAGCAGGGCGGCCATGCTGCTGCCGTCGGGGTAATGGATCCAGCTTCGTTTGTGCAGGTGTGCCAGGGGGGTGCCGTGGCTGAGGGGGCTGTCGGCGGGGGTGATGAGCAGGATGTCCTCGTGTCCGATCCACGCGTGGTCGCCGCTCTGGCTTTGTGGCGGAGGGCCGACTGCTACGTCGATTTCGCCCGCGTTCAGGGCCGAATAGAGCCGTTGCGGGTTGGGAAAGTGTCTGATGGTCAGTGGTGCGTCGGGGTGTTCGGCCAGCCAGCGTTGGGCGCAGGGCCGTAGCAGGGGGGTGCCGAGCCAGGGCAGCATGCCCAGTCGGATGTCGGCCGGCCGCTGCCGGCCGGCGGCCCTCGCGGTGGCGTGTCCGCGTTCGATGCTGGCCACAGCCTTCCTGGCGTGGGTAGCGAAAACTTCTCCGGCGGTGGTGGGTTCCACGCCGTGCGGCAGCCGGTTCAGCAGTGGTGTTCCCACCTCGCGTTCGAGTGCCTGCATCTGGTGCGAGAGCGCGGACTGGGAGACGAACAGTTCTGCGGCCGCGCGGGTGAAAGACCCGTGATCGATCACCGCGAGGAAGTAGGCCAGGCGTCGTATCGACATGCGTCACCGCCGCGGCGAGGCAACGCGAGCGGGTACCGGCGCGGCGGAGAGGAGAGCGCCGGTGGTGCGGGGACGTCCTGGATACGCGGCGCAGTAAGGGCCGGACCCGTAGTCAGCGGATTCGCTGGATTCGAACATGCGCAGCTCAACACTTCGTCCCATGAAGGGGTACGTGCTGCCGTGATACTGGTTCAACGTGCAACCATGCGGGGGTGAGAGGGCGAGGACATAGCGACACAGATGGCGGGGAGGTCAGCGGACCAGCGGGAAGAGCCGATGCTGCGCCAGGGGGTGACCTCGACGCGGGTGGCGTCTATCGCCGCTTGGCGCCGGTGGCGTACTGCGTCAGGGGTGGAGGCATTGGCCAGGGCGAGTTCGCGAGCCTGCTGCTGGTGGTTGGCGTGGATGACCCAGGTCTGGCTGCCGTGCACCGGTTCGGTGCCGGTGCTGCGGATGGTGGGGATGGTGACGGTCCAGTGGTACATGAGAGCGGTGCCTTGCTGTGACAACGAGGGGAAGCGGGCATCGGCGGGCCGATGGTCCCGGGTCTGGTCCGGCCGGCGGGTGCACGGCCGTCTGATCTGACATCCACCCTCGCCGGATGCGCCGGGCAGAACATCCGCCACCTGACAGAAAAACCCGCCAGTAGGGCCGGGTGCCCATCTGCCTGGCCCGTCTGCGAGCCCGCGGGGGTCCGTGCGGCGCGCATTCACTGCCCCCGATGGGATACTTCGCAGCATGGCGACGAGCGTCGCAGGCGGTCTTGGTGCGTCGGCGCCGGTGGGCCGTGAGGATGAGGTGTGCACGGTCGTGGAGGCTGCTCGCCGGGCTGTGGCCGGGCAGGGTGGCGTCGTCTTCGTCACGGGCGAGGCCGGTATCGGCAAGACCACGCTGGTTAACGCCGTGCTGGCCCGTCTGCGGGGCCTTCAGATGCAGGTGTACAGCGGCACGGCGGACATGCTGGAGGCCCGCTGGCCGTTCAGTGCGATCACGGACTGTCTTCAGGTGTACCGCCGCAGCCCAGACCCCGAGCGTGCACGTCTTGCCGTTCAGATCCACCCCGAGATAGACGGCACGGCGCAGCCGGCAGCCGGCGATGACATCGGGCTGGTCCAGCAGGTGATCGCGCTGGTGGAGGACGACTGTGAACAGTCCCCGCTCGCGTTGGTGCTCGATGATGCGCAGTGGGCGGATCCGCACAGCGTGATGTGTCTGCAGCGTATCGGGCGGCTGGCCCGGCAGCTGCCGCTGCTGGTGCTGGTGGCGATCCGTTCCGGGCCGGGCACCCCCCAGCTGGACGACCTGCTGGAGAGCAACCACGAAACCCCAGCTCACAGCCACCAACTGAGATCTCTACCGAACCCGGGGTGCCTCTGTGTCTTGTCAAGTCGCCCGGTCAGGGAGGCAGTTGGCTCTTCGTGCGTCGGCGATCATGACGCGCCACACGTGGTCGGCCAAGCGGCGTTTCAAGCACCGCTTTGCTTCCTTCGGCGTCTTGCCCTCGGAGAGTTTGCGCTGGTAGTAGGCGTGTCCGGGTGATTTCGGCATCCGTATCTGCACGACTGCGATGGTGTGGAGGACAGAGTTGAGCTGGCGGTCGCCGGAGCGGGAGAGCCGGTGGCGGGCCTTGTCCGCGCTGGCGATCTCCACCGGGGCGGCACCGGCGTAGTTCGCGAACGCGGCAGAGGTGGGGAATCGGTGAGCCCATCGGGTGCGGCCGATCAGCCGGGCGGCCATGACTGGCCCGATGCCCGGGGTGTCCATCAACGCGCTGCCCGATGCCTCCACAAGGCTCTGCATCCGGGCAGCGTTGTCCGTCAGCTGCTTATCCAGCTTCCGGATCTCGGCGACCAGATCCCAGGCGATGTCCTTGCGGACGGTCTCGACGTCGCCGACGGGATGGACGGACCGCAGCAGTTCGCAGCAGCGCGTGGAGTTGGTTGACCGTGCGGACCCGACCCTGGGCCAGGTTCACACGCCGTTCGTCCAGGAGCGCCAGTGCCGTGGTGTGGTCCTCGGGTTCGACATTCCGTCCGTCTCCCTGCAGATAGGCGACGGTGGCCGCGGCCGCGGCGTCGATCTGGTCGTTCTTGCGCCGTCCGCCGCGGGAGAGTTCGCGCACCCGGCTGGTCGCCGCGGCAGGCACGTCGACGACGCTCTCGCCGCGGGCGATGAGCCACTGAGCGAGATGCCGACCCAATCCGTTGGCGTTCTCCACAGCCCACTTCCGCTGCGGCCACCGCTTGGCCCAGGACAGGAGCCGCCGGTAGTGCGTCAGGCTTGCCTCGATCCGCATCGCCCCGACCTGCTGGTTTGATTCCGGCTCGACGGCGGTGGCGGTGTGGGTGGACTTGTGTGGGTCGACACCGAGCAGTATCACGGGACAGCGTTCCTCACGGTCGGACGACAGGGCATCCACGGCCGACACGCCGACTTCCGGAACCAACCGGCTGGGACACGCCTCTGTTGAGTCGGACCGCGGGCGGACACCGGACCGGCGACATGCCCCGGGAGAGCCAGCCCCGAAGAGCGGCAGACGGTTCACGAGTCACCCGGCCCGGCGTCCTACGGCACGCTACGAGCGGCCAACCCGACCGCGTCCCGCTGCCCCCATACAAGTCGGCGGTTCACTGCAGCAGTGTGTGTTTCAAGGACGGCGGACGCCGCGCCGCAGGCCTCGAAGCCGCTTCAGCGGCATCGGCTGTTTCGATGTCTGGTCTCTTATGGCTGGAGGGATTAGCCGTGCGGAAGACCCAGTTGGGCGGCGAGGAAGGCTAGCGTGTCGGCGCTCTGGCCGATGCTCCGGCCGACGGAGCGTGCTCCGTGACCGGCGCCGGCTTCGCGACGTAGCAGGACAGGGCGGTCGTGGGAAGGGGAGGTGGTGGCGTGCTGCAGTGCTGCGCACATTTTGCGGGTGTGTGACGGATCGACCCGGGTGTCCTCGTCGGACACCGTGAACAGGACGGAGGGATAGCGCGTTTCTTGGGTCACATGGTGGTAGGGGGAATAGGACAGGAGCCAGTCGAGCTGCTCCGGGTCGTCGGCGGTGCCGTATTCCTGGGTCCAGGTGGGGCCCAGACCGGTTTTCTCGTAGCGCGCCATGTCCAGCAGGGCATCGGAGCAGACGACGGCGCGATAGAGGTCGGGGCGCTGGGTGAGGGCCGCCCCGACGAGCAGTCCTCCGTTGGACGTGCCGTGGATGCCGAGCTGGCTCGCAGTGGTCCAGCCATGGGCAATGAGGTATTCGGCGGCGGCGTGGAAGTCGTCGAAGGTGTTCTGCTTGTCCGCGCCCATGCCCGCGCGGTGCCACTGCTCGCCGCGCTCGCCGCCGCCTCGGACCGAGGCGATGGCGTAGACGCCGCCCGCCTCGACCCAGGCGAGGATGTCAGGGGAGTACTGGGGTGCCATCGGCAGGCCGAAGCCCCCGTAGCCATACAGGATGGTCGGGCGGGGCCGGTCGGGCCGGCATCCGGCATCCGGTACCGGGGCGGTGCCGGCGGGTGCCGTGGTGGAGACCGGGGCGATGATCAGCATGTCGACTTCGGTGCCGTCGTGGGACAGATAGGTCACCTGCCGGCTGTGCACACGGGCGACCTGCTCCCGGCGGGACGGGTCGGTAAAGGGCAGGGTGCGACCGGTGTGTGCGTCGTAGTGGAGGATGCGGGCCGGGGTCGTGTGGTTGGTGTAGCCGATCCACAGTTCGTGTCCGTTGTCCTCGCGCTGTGAGACACCGGCCAGTGTGCCCGGACTGGGAAGCGGCACGGTGCCGGTCGGTGTGCCGGTGTCCAGCGCGTGGAGGGTCAACTCGGCGGTGGTGTGGCGCTGTCGGACCGCGACCAGCTGCGGGGCGGCCAGAGCCGGGGAGTCCAGGAACAGGACGCCGCCGAGCACGGCCTCAGGGTCCTCGGGCAGCAGTTCTGTCCACGCCTGGGGGGCCGCGGGATCGGCGACACACAACCTGCCCCGAGGTGCATCGAGGTCTGTCAGCAGGTAGAGCCGCCCGTCCGGCCCGATCTGCGGCATCGTCTGGGCATGCGCAGAGGGCTGTACAGGCCGGAAGTCCGGCGTTTCGGGAGACGAGGAGTGCAGGTCGGCCAGCCACGTCTGGTTGTACGGCGCGGTCCCGATGGTGGAGGAGATGATCAGCCAGCGGCCGTCGCTGGTGAGCGACACAGCGAAGGAGCTGCGCGGGTCGTGGCCCGCGCCGAAGACGAGGATGTCGTCCTCGGGGTCCCGTCCGACGTGGTGCAGCCGGACGCGGCGGTGGGAGGAACCCGCGCCGGCCGGCGCGTCGGCCGTGCTGCGCACGTAATAGAAGGATTTCCCGTCCGGCAGCCAGACGACGGGCGAGTAGCGGCAGCGGTCGATGGGCCCGTCGACGAGCCGGCCGGTATCCGTCTCGACGACGTGCAGCACACAGTTCTCGGTCCCGTTGCGCTCGGTCTGGTAGGCGACGAGGCTGCCGTCGGGGGAGGGGTGCCAGCGGGCGAGCGTGGTGCGCCCCGAGGGGTCGAGGACGAGCGGGTCCAGCAGGACGCGTTCGTCGCCGCCCGGATCGGTGACGTGGATCGCGGGTTGCTGCTGGCCGGGAACATAGCGCTTGATGAAGCGTCGTCCGCCGCGCCAGGTGGGCGGCCCGGACATGGGGACGGCGGAGAGGGCAGTGAGCCGTTCGGTGAAGTACCCAAGGTGCGGCCAGGTACCGCGGGTTGTGGCGAAGAGTTCGTCCTGCGCATCCAACCACTGCCCGGTAGCCGAGGACACGGGATCCTCCAACCAGCGGTAGGGGTCGGGGACCTGACGCTGGTGGACGATGTCGACCAGGTCCAGGCGAAGGGCCTTTGGATAGGTCGGCGCCGGTCGGTCGGGGGAGGCCGTGGTCATGGAATCCTCTGCGGTGTGGGGTGGTGAGGTACGGCGTGACGGGCGCCGTGCGATGGGCGAACGGGTGGTCAAGAGGCCACGGGCAGGGCGGCGGCCTCGGCCGGTTCCGGGCGGCTGCCGTACCAGTGGCCGACGAGATCGGCGTACAAAGGGCAACGGGTCAGCAGTTCGCCGTGGGTGCCGATGTCGGACCGATCGGCGTCCAGGACGAGGACAGTGTCGGCGCGTAGGGCGGAGCTGATGCGATGGGCGATCACCACAACCGTGCCTCCCCGTGCGCGCAAGGCCTCCTCCACGCGGGCCTCGGTGGCGGCGTCGAGCGCGCTGGTCGCCTCGTCGAGGACAGTGAGGGGAGCACCCTGGAGGTCGGCGCGGGCCAGCGACACCAGCTGCCGTTCGCCGGCGGACAGGCTGTGCGGGTCGAACGGCGTGTCGTATCCGCCGATCCGGGCCGCCACTGACGTCAGCTCGAAGCGGGAGACAGCGGCGTCGATGTCGCGGTCGGTCGCGTCCTGGACCAGATAGGTGAGGTTGTCGCGCAGCGTTCCGGCGAAGACGTACGCCTCCTGGGGCACCACCGCGATGTGATCGCGCCGGACCTGTCCAGACAGGACGCACGTGGGAACACCTCCCAGGAGAACCCGTCCGGTGTCAGGGGCGAGGACGCCGGTCATGAGATCGGCCAGAGTCGACTTGCCTGCACCGCTCGGACCCACGACGGCGAGGCGACTGCCGGGTTCGAGTCGCAGGCTCAGCCCGTCGACCACGCGCGCGTGCGGCCCGTAGGCGAAGGACACCTCCCGCAGTTCCAGCTCGCTCCCCCGAGGGACGGGCGCCGTGCGGGCGTCTTGTGCGGCGCGGGTGGAGACCGGCCGGTGACCGGCGGTGGTCACGTTCTTCAGGACGACGGTCAGTTTCAGGCCGGAGGAGCCGACAGCGCCCGTGAAGCGGCGCAGCGCGGGCGTGACGCCGCCGAGGATGTACGTTCCGGCACCGAGCAGCGCGCCGGTGGTGACGCCACGCGCGCGCAGCCCCTCGGCGACGGCGACGAGCAGCAGCGGCGGCATGTAAAGCCCGATCGCCAGCGCGGCGGTGCGCAGGGCTTGGACCCGGGCCAGCCCCCGCTCGCTGGCCGCCTGCTGGTCCACGGCTGCCTCTACCTCAGCGGCGAGCCGCTCCTCGGCCCCGCAGGCGATGGCGTCTCGGGTGCCCTCCACCGCCTGAGTAATGACCGCGCTGACATGTTCCTCTGCCCGCAGCACGTGCCACTGCCGGGTGTGCAGGAGGGGCAAGAGCGAGCCGAACAGCACCAGTGACACGAGGACTGGGACGGTGATCAGGGCGGCGAGCAGTGGGTGCAGCGCGAACAGCCCGAGGGCGACGGCGGCCAAGCTGAACACCAGTGACAGCACGGTGGCCAGCAATCCGCCCAGCAGGTCGCGTACGACCTCGATCTGCGCGGTAAGCCGTGCCGCCGCGGCGGGGTCCAGCCGGCCGCGACCGGTCACTGCACGGTGCAGTTCACCGGTGACCACCCTGCGCATGAGCCGGTCCCGCAACGGCTCGACGACGTCCGCCAGGGAGGCGAGCGTGCAGCGGGTGGCCAGCGCCCCGATGGCGAAGGCGGCGACGGCCAGGGTGAGGTAGGCCATGCCCGTCCACGGGGCTCCGGCAAGAAAGCCGCGGTCACCGGCGAGCTGGACCACACGCCCTTCCGCCAGGACGGGCAGCACGGACAGCGCCGACCACGCGGCGAGGCGACGCAGCGCCGGACGGTTGTGTGTCAGTTCTTCGCGGACCAACTTCCAGGCAGGGGTGGGTTTAAGCGACATCGGTGAACTCCTCGTGGTGAGCGGGGCGCTGACCGGTCGTCGCGGCGGCGGGTCCGGTGCATGCCAGGTGCTCTTGAGCGGGGTGATGCTCCTGGGCAGGGTGTGCCTCGGCGGGATTAAAGACGGCCCGGTACGCGGAGTCCGCCCACAGGTCGTCGTGGGGTGCCACCGCCCGGACGCGGCCGTCCTCAAGCCAGGCCACGAGGTCGGCACGGGCCGCGGTGGCGGGGCGCCGGGCGATCAGCAGCCGTGTACGGCACAGGGCAGGATCGTCGAGGGCTCGCTGCACCTCGCGCTCGGTGGCGGTGTCCAGGCTGGAGGTGGCGTCGTCCAGGATGAGGAGCCGGGCGTCGCGGGCGAAAGCACGGGCGAGCCCGAGGCGCTGGGCCTCGCCGCCGGACAGGGGCGTGTCGTCGACGGCGTTGTTGTACCCGGCAGGCAGCCGCCTGATGAAGCCGTCGGCGTGGGCGGCCCGCGCCCCGGCCGTCACCTGCTCGGCTGGCAGGGGCTCGGCGGCCAGGCCTATCGCACCGGCGACCGTACCGCCCAGCAGCACGGGGCGGTCGAAGGCGTAGCCGACGGCCGACCGCAGTGCCCGCCGGGACAGCCTCTCCACCGGTACACCGTCGAGCAGGACGGTGCCGCAGGAGGGCTCCAGAAGGCGCCCGGCGACGGCTGCCAGCGCGGACTTTCCGGAGCCGGTGCGTCCGACCAGGGCCAGCGATGCCCCCGTGGGCACGTCCAGGTCGACGTCGGACAGGATGCGGCGGCCGTCCATCTCCACGGTTACTCCGCGGAGTTGGAGGGTGCCGTCTCCACGTGGCAGATCCAGGTCGCCGTACGCCTGGCCCGGCAGCGCGAGCAGCTCGGCAACGCGGCCGGCGGCGGCTCGTGCCCGGGCCAGCCGGGCCAGCAGCCGTGTGTGCTCCAGCGCGCCGAGGACCAGCCCCGCGTACGAGCTGACGGCAGCCAGCTGTCCGGGCGTGACCCGGCCGGCGCTGACGCCGAATCCGGCGACGGCGAGCACCGAGAGGGACACGAACGGGCCCAGCAGCATGGCCTGCCAGGAGATCCGGGCCAGCATCCTCCAGCCCGCGACCCCTGCACGGCGCAAGGCAGGCAGGGGGGCGAGGGAGCGCTCCACCTCCTGCTCGACGCTCTCGCATGCCCGGATGGTGCGCACACCGCGCAAGGCCTCCAAGAACCGGCCCACGACGTCGCCCTGCAACCGCTGGTAGTCGTCGGCGAGTTCCGCTGAGCGTCGAGCGAAGGCACGCACGAGGGCGACAGCCACGGGCAGGGCGACCAGCACCGTCAGCGGCAGCCAGAAGTCGACCAGGCCGAGGGCGATCAGCCCGCCCAGCGCACCGATGAGCGAGGCTGCCATCCGAGCCAGCGCCATCGCGCTGCCCGCCGTGTCGGCGGTGTTGGCCACCATGCGCGTCACCACGTCACCCGAGGGTCCCCGGTGGGCGAGACCCGCTCCGGCACACAGCCAGTGGCGTATGGCACGTCCTCGCAGTCCGGCGACTGCGGTGGCAGAGGCGTAGGGGTCAGCGAGCTGGATCATGATCTCGGAGACGGCAGCCAGGGCCAGAGCGCTGGCCAGCAGGATCAGGGCGGTGGTCGTCGGGCTGCCGTGGATCACCGCGTCCAGGGCGTGTGCCAGTGCCAGCGGCAGTGCCAGGTCGGACACCAATTCCAGCAGCAGGCCCGCGGCCAGCAGGACCAGGGCGGCACGGCGGTGGCGGATCGACTGCCACAGCAGCCGGTCGCCGTGGCGCCGGGTGCGTTCGGGTGCTGTTGTAGGGGGGGTGCTGGCCATGAGGGGCACTTTCTCGGGTGCTGTGGGCGGGCGGCGCCCCGTTAGGGACGGCGCCCGAGGGCGGAGTGTCAGGGGTCAGCGCGGCAGGAGCGGCTTGTCAGGCTGAGGGGGCGCGGGCAAGCAGCCCGGACGGGGCCGGGTGCCTTCGGTGGAATCCTCGGGGACTTCGTGACAGGCGGGATGGCTGGGCAGTTCGGGAACGGGCATGGAAAGGCTCCTCATGCGGCGTCGGGGCTGTTCGTCGGGGCACCGCGAGCGCGGCGCCCCGACCTTGCAGGGGCGATCAGCAGTTGTTGCTCCAGTAGCTGGTGAAGCAGATGTAGCTGTTGCTGCTGGTCGCCGGTGCCTGCTCCTCTTGTGAAACGGTCAGGTTCTGCAGCTGAAGTACGGTCATGTCTCTCTGTCTTTCTGGGATAGGGGGCTGGTTCGGCCAGTCAGCAGTTGGTGCTGATCGAACTGCCGCAGATCCAGCTCTGGGTGCTGCCGCCCCCCGGCAGTGCGTCGGTCTCGGGAGCCGGCAGGGTCTGCAGGTTCAGGATGGTCATGGTGGGTTCCTTTCATGGGGGGGGCGGGCGGCGGTGTGGGGCCGCCCGCCCGTGGTGGGTGTGTGTTGGCGACTAGAAGCAGTTGGTGCTGAAGAAGCTGCCGCAGGCGGCGCTGATGTTGCTGCCGGCGCCGGCGGGGGTGTCCTCGGTGTTGGCGGCCGGCAGGGTCTGCAGGTTCAGGATGGTCATGGTGGGTTCCTTTCATGGGGGGGGCGGGCGGCGGTGTGGGGCCGCCCGCCCGTGGTGGGTGTGTGTTGGCGACTAGAAGCAGTTGGTGCTGAAGAAGCTGCCGCAGGCGGCGCTGATGTTGCTGCCGGCGCCGGCGGGGGTGTCCTCGGTGTTGGCAGCCGGCAGGGCCTGCAGGTTCAGGATGGTCATGTTTCTTCTCCTTTGTTGGGTGTTGGGTGGGTGGTACTCCGGCTTCTCAGCCGGAGGTCTGAGCGCTGACCGGGGGCGGCAGGAACGGCAGGGCGGGACGGCCCGTGCGGGCGGCGTCGATGCCCAGCAGTACGCCGGCGGATCCAGTAGCGAGATCGGTGGAGAGCCGCAGCAACTGCTCGCCTGGGAAGGCGATGTGGCTCTCGTAGGGGATGGCCTGGAGGACGAGCAGCCGCAGCAAGCGGTCGATGGCGCCGTCGTGCGCGGTGGTCGCCTTCCTGGCGCGTTCGCGTGCCAGCAGGAAGAGGATTCCGGCAGCTCCGTTGAACAAGTTCGGCTGGATGTAGAAGTCGTAGTGCGCGGCCTTGAGGATCTGCCCCAGCGCAACACGGAATTCTTCGTCGTCCTCGTGGGTCAGGTAGTCCTGGAGGACCAGACCGATGCCGGCACTGCCACCAGCCAGATACGGCAAGGTCCTGAAGCCTTCGTCCACTTCGAGGGTTCCGTGAGGCGTACGGGCACACCCGGCGAGGTCCATACGCAGGGCGCGGGCCGCGAGGTCGACGTAACCGCGGTCATCCGTCGCCTCGTACAAGCGCAGGAACAGCAGCGCGGGGCCGCTCCAGCCGCGCATCAGCCCTGCCTGACCGAGCAGCCGCGTCGCGTCCGGAGGGGTGTCGGGCAGCACGGATGCCAGATGCTCCGCCACGCGGACCGCATGCTGGTGCAGCACCCTGTCAGTGGTGCGCTGCGCGAAGTGCAGCAGGTTCAGGCCGATGCCGGACAGGCCGCCGCGCAGGTCGATACTGGGGCGGCGGACCGGCGTGTGCAGGGTTTTGTCCAGCACGGACAGCGCCTCGTCCTCGTGACCGAGGCGGTCGAGTACGTATGCGATGCCGTGCAGCCCGTCGTAGAAGCCAAGTTGCGGCTCCACGGCGTCACGCGCGTGGCTGATCAGCCACCGCTCGTGTTCCTCATGACGGCCGTGGCCGGTCTGCGCCAGTGCGTAGAGCACACCGGCCGCGCCGTGGGCCACGTTGAGCCCTCCAGTGGTGAACTGCTCGATGTCACCGGGGAAGAGCCGGTCGGCGCGCCCCGGAGTGGCGCTGGCGAGGATGCCGTCGGCTATCGACGGTGTCGCCCTGGAGAAGTCCCTGCCCCAGGCAGCGTACGTGTCGGTGCCGCCTTCCGTGATGCCCTGGCCGAGCTTCCGCGTCAGCCGTTCGACGTAGTCGTCGGGCACCGGGAAGCGGTCCTGGATGGCCCGAGCCAGCTGCAGCGCCTTGGCACGGGAGAGGTCCAGCAGGGACGTCAGGGGGTAGAACAGGTGCAGCCCGAGGCAAGCCAGCAGCCAGTCGTCGACGGCGACGCCGGTCAGGTGCGGGGGAGGGTAGAAGCCCGGCGCGCCTTGGGCCGGGCGGTGGTGCGGGTCGTCGATGCCGGCGAACTCGAAGTCGATGAAGACCACGCGGCCGTCGGGCCGCACCATGATGTTGTGCGGATGGACGTCCCCCAGCACCACCCCACGGGAGTGAATGTCATCCAGACCGCGTTCGAGCTGCTCGTACACGGACAGGGCCCAGGTGGTGTACTCCTTTCCGCGCCCGGACGCACCGTCCAGACCAAGCAGCGGAGTACGGGTGATCATTTCCTTCCACAGCGTGGAGCCCTCGATGAACTCGCTGACCATGAAGTGGTGCTCCCACCAAGCCAGGTAGTCGTGGTATTGGGGCACGCAGGGCAGTCCGGACAGGCACTGCAGGACATCGGCCTCGTGCCGGAGGCGGGTGATCGCCTCGACTCCCAGCATGTCGAGCCCCGCGTGGGGGCGGGCCTCCTTCAGCGCGACCGTACGGCCGGTGCCGGTCTCCGTTGCGCGATAGACACCGCCGCCGTTGGAGAAGTGCAGCGCGGCCTCCGGCCGATAGGGGAACTCCGCCACCGCCCCGGCGTTCGGCAGCTGGTCCAGGAGGAAATCCGGCACGTCTACCCAGGGCGGGGGCGCGAAGACGGGCTCGCGCTCGTCCGGGACCAGTTCACCCTCGGGATTCTCGACCGCCAGCACCGGCTTTCCGGCGGCGTCGGCGACGTAGCGCTCCGCGAATCCTCCGTACCGCACAAACAGCGGACCATTCCGCCAGCGCAGATCACTGAGAATATACGGCCCATTTTCGCCGTCGAGAATATCTCCCAGTTTCTCCAGTGTTCTGCGGAGCTGGTCCTCGCCTGCAGGGTAGATGGCAATGAATTTTCCGCTGGAGCCGCGGTTGGCGTATTTATGATTCTGCTGGTGGAGGCTAGCGGGCCCGGAAAGGAATTTGAAGGCGATCTGCTCGGCAGTGCAGTATTCTGTGGTCGCCTTCAGGACTCGTTCCGCGTTCGCATGGGTCGCGGATACATGGATCTTCCAGCCCTGTGGAGGCAGAGTCGCACCGGGAGGCCGGAAAACCGTCCACTGGTCCAGCGCGCGCTTCTCCCAGCCTTCGGGAACGGTCACCAGGTGCTCGTAGGAACGCGTGGCGTGGTGGCTGACCGGCTGGTCATAGAAAGGGTTGCCCTGCTGGGCGTACTCGGCATAACGGGCAGCTTGCATGGCTGTGCGCTCGGTTTCTCTGGGGGTAATTTACTGTCGTGGTACGCCGACCTCTCGGCCGAGGTGGGGCGCCTGGACGTCAGCGGTGATCTCGACATGCGGCACCGCTTACCGCCGGGGGCACACACCATTCCGATCCGACAGGTGTGGCTCAGGGCCTGGACCAAGGCGAGGCTGTGGCCGGATTCCGCCTGCGCCGTCGCAATGTTCGCGGCGTCAGGGGGTGCGCACTGCTGGGGCAGCTTTTGGTCGCCATCGGATACCCCGCACTTTGCCTCGCGGACCTCGATGCCAACGGACATTTCGAAATGCCGGGGGACGTGCCCGCCTACGGCTATCGGCCTCCGCCTGGGGTCAGTAGGCGGAGTCCACCTTGTCGATGGAACCGTAGCGGTGGGCGGCGTAGTTGGCCGCTGCGGTGATGTTGGCTATCGGGTCGGTGATGCTGTCGGCAGTGCCGGTGACGTGGTAGGCGTGGAAGGTGGGGTCGATGACCTGGAGGAGGCCCTTGGACGGGGTCCCGTTGTGGGCATTGACGTCCCCGTTGTTCTGGGCGTTGGGGTCGCCGCCGGACTCGCGCATGATGTTGCGCTTGAGGCTTTCGTAGCTGCCGGGGATGCCCTTGGCCTTCATGATCTGCAGAGCGTGCTTGATCCAGCCGTCGAGGTTGTCGGCGTAGCCGGTCTTCTGCTGGGAGGTGGTGTGGCTGTCGTTGCCGGAGGATGTGACTGCGGGGGAGGCGTGCACCTGCGTTGCTTCAGCGGCCTGTGCGGTCGTCGGCATCAGGGTGAGGGCGGCGGCTGCGGTGCCGGTGGTAGCGATGCCGGTGAGGGCGAGGGTGCGCAGGCGGGCGATGCGGGTGCGGGTGGTCATGGTCATGGGAAAGGGGATCTCCGGCGGGGGACGTCGTGGGGGTCGGCCCATGCGAAACAGGGCCATTAGTGGGCTCACAGGTGCCGAGCGCTTGGTGCGCTTTGGGTGCGTTCCTGCGAACTGAGACCAGCTTGTGGCTCGGCCGGGCCCGTGAATATCCGCCAGCTTGCCGATATGCGAGGGGTCGCTTCGCAAACCGGTCGTACGGCAAAACGTCAGCCCCTGACGTGGGGCCTGTGATGCAAACACATCCGTGTGACTTCTGATACGCAAGAGGAAGCAGCGCCTTGCGTGGACAAGCCTGTTTTTAATCTCTGAGCCGGTCGTGGTCGAGGATCGTCTCGGGTTGTCTGAGCATGGTGCCCACGCCGTAGCCGGTGGCTGCGCTTCGACTTGATCAACCATGTCCGGCGGTCGGCTGCTGACTCGGGGGCGCGGAGCATAGGACGGTTCAAGCCGAGGGCCTGTTTCATCGGGCGGCATGACCGCCGGGACAGCATCGATGACCTGGACGTGTTCCGGCATGGTGGCCCGCCCCGTATCGCCACCGGCGCTCGCCTCCTCATCCCCCACCCGCCCCAACACCGTCGCTGGCAGGGCGACTTCGCCGGCCTATGGGCGGCGACCGGACGGCGCATGGTCATCTGACCCACGCGACCGCCCCGACCACCCACGACCCGGAAGGCCTTACCCACGACCGGGAAGACCTTGGAGACCCCGCACCGAACGACCACCCGGCAATCGCCACCGCCCGCACCCCGAAGCCATGTGCTGCTACAAGCGCCTCGTCCGCCTCACCACATAGGACACCGTCTTAGTAATGGCTGGTGTGTCTCTCACTGCCTGCCGGGCGCACCGCCCGCCGCCCGTTCACGACGGCTCCTTCGGCGAAGGCTGGTCCTGCTCTGGTTGGCCGGCGCGGGCGGCGAGGTCTTCCAGGTGGGTTGCCGCGGCGGTTGCGCCGCCGGCATCGCGGAAGGACTGGCCCACGCGTGCGGCGGCGGTCCGGTAGCCCGGCTCGTGGAGGACGGCGTCCAGGGCGGCCCCGAGGTGGGCCGCGGTCGCCCGGTTGAACCGGACCCGTACGCCCGCACCGGCGTTGACCACCTGGGCGGCGACGGTGGGCTGATCGTCCCGGATGGGCGCGACCACCAGTGGCAGCCCGTGCCACAGCGCCTCGCAGACGGTGTTGTGCCCGCCGTGGCAGATGACGGCGTCGCACCGTTCCAGCAGCTTCAGTTGGGGGACGCGCGGCCGTACCAGCACCCGGTCGTCGCTCTCCTGCAGGGTTCCCGACGGGTCGACGACCACGGCCCGCAGCCCGTCCGCGCGGGCTCGCACCGCCTCCGCGCACTGGGTCAGAAAGCGCGCGGCGACCTCGGAGTTGGCGGTGCCGAGTGTGATCAGCACGGTGGCCCGCCCGGGGTCCAGCCACTGCCAGGGAAAGTCGCACGTGTACGGCCGGGCGGCGATCGACGGGCCGACGAACTGCACTTGTTCGCCGAAGGAACCGGCCGGGCCCGCCAGCGCCTCGGTGCTGAAGGTCACCACCAGCCGGTCGGACAGGCGTGGGTCCACCGTACTGTCCGGATCGCCGATCCGCTGCTGCAGACCCTGGATCAGCTCGGTGATCCAGGTGTCCACCTTCGGTATTCCGGCCAGTGCGGTGAACCCCGCCGACGTGGTCGCCGAGGTGGCCCAGGCGACACCGAGCCGATCGGCCACCAGCCCGCCGGCGACGGCTTGTTGGTCGGCGACCAGCACATCGGGCCGGAACTCCTCGACGGCGGCCCGGACACCGGGTGCCATGGCGTTCGCCAGCGGCTCGAGAAAGCGCTCCCACAGAAACTTCAGCGCTGCCGGTCCGCGGAGCGAGTGCGGCCGCAGGAGAGCAGGGTCGTCCAGGGGCGGCGAGGCGCAGCGGAACACCGCTGCTCGCTCGCCTACGAGCGGGCCCACGATTTCCGGCAGTCCCGCCCAGGCCACCTGGTGACCGCGCCGGACCAGCTGCCCAGCGACCCCGACCGTGGGGTTGATGTGTCCTACCAGGGGCGGCACCACGAACAGGAATCGGCTCATCGGTGCTCCACCTCCGCCGTCCGGGCCTCCCGGGCCCTGGTGTCCTGAGTCCCCGGGTCCCGAGTCGCGGCCTCCCGGGGCCGGGCAGGTGAGCTCTGAGCAGGCGGGCTCCGGTCGGGCCGGTGCGCCGCTTCGTGGTTGAGGATCCACGCCATGATCAGGTCGCTCACGACCTGCGTGGCGCCCAACAGGATCCAGTGCTCCTGATTCGGCACCACGACCGTCCGGCAGTCGGTGAGCAGCGACTTCAGCCACGGCTCTTGGGCCGCGAGTTCCGATTCGCTGCCGTAGACGGCCAGAACCGGGCAGCGCACCGACCGTATCTCGTCCTCGTCCAGCACCCGGCTGGCAGGGATGTCCCGGGCCAGGGTCGTGGTGTGCAACAGCCGCGAGGCCGACTGCACCCGCCGGGTCACGAACGGGCCGTGTTCCTCGGCCAGTCCCTCGTCGCCTGCTGCTTCGGCGAACCCCGCCGCCGCCCGTTCGAGGTTGACCGCCATCTTGCGGGACCAGGCCTCGGTCGCCGGCTCCGACTCGATCATCGAGACGCTGGCCACGCGGTCCGGCCGAAGCGCCGCATAGCCGAACGCGATGGTGCCGCCGTAGGAGTAGCCGACCAGGTGCACGGGCCCGGTCACCTGAAGGCCGTCGAGCAGCGCGTCGAGATCCCCGAGGGAATCCTCCAGCAGATAGCCGCTCGGCGGCCGCTCGCTGCGGCCGTGCCCGCGCTGGTCGTACATGATCACGTCGAGCCCCGCGGCGGCGAACACCGCTGCCAGGGTGAAGTAGTAGCTGATGAGGCTGTCGATGAGCATGCCGTGGACGAATACCACGGTGGGCGGAGCCGCGGTGCCGGGGCTGTTCCGAGCCGGCATCCGCTCCACGTGCAACTCGACGCCGTTGGCGCTGATCATTGCCATGGCTCAGTCCTCGCCGGCTTCCCGCAGGCACCCGGCGACATGGGTGGCCAGTCGGCCGATCGTCAGGTTGATGATCTCTTCGAGGCCCAAGCCGGTGAGGTATTCGGGGAAGTTCACCTTGTCGCCGTACCGCGCCGCCAGATGACCCCCGAGGGTCACCAGGTCGATGCTCTCCAGGTCCAGGTCATCGTGGAACCGGGTGTCCATGGTGATCTCGGCCTCGTCCAGCCCGTACTCGTCGAGGACCGCGTGGAGCATCCCGACGATCTCGTCGAACACCACCGCCACGTCCCCGCGGACTGATGTCACCGGCTGACCGCTGTTCACTGTTCCGTCTCCTGTCCGTCGGTCGGTCCCGTCGTCCATGCGACGACGTAGTCCCTGCTGGGCAGATCGGCCGGGTTGCTGATCCGCCGGCAGTGCACCCGGTGGCGGCGCCCGCCCACGTCCACCAGCAGCCCGTCCGGCTGCGCGGCGACCACCACGAAATCTCTCGGCCGCCCCCGCAGGCCGGTCCCCTCCGCCTTGGACACCGCCTCCTTCGCAGCCCAGAACCTGGTGAACCACAGAGCTTCCGGCTCGCCCGACGCCGCGCACAGCGTGGCGAGCAGCTCGCGCTCGGCCCCGTCGAGCGCCACGCTCCGGGTCTGTTCCGGCCGTTCGGCGACCTCCTCCACGTCGATGCCGACCCCCCACCGCCCGTGCCGGGTGCGCGGTCGCACCAGCGCCACCCCGGTCTCCGCGCGGTGGGCCAGCGTGACGTCCAGCTCGGGCAGGGTGCGCCCGTGCAGACCGGTCACGCGCGGGCGCCCGTCCTCGTCGTTGCTCACCCGTATCTCGGCGGGAAAGACCGGCCCTTCGCCGTGGTCCCACAGCCACTGCCGGACGGCGTCCTTGACCGCGATCCGGCCCAGCAGCCACTGGCGGCGGCCCCGGGGCGGACACTTCTCGTAGTCGACGAGTTCGGCGCCGCTCAGATGCCTGCGCATGACGAGGTCGCGGGAGGCGAGGTCCCGGCAGCGGTCGAAGACGAGCGACCAGCCGCCCTGCTGTACGCGGGAGAGGGTGTTGCGCTCGGGGAACCGCTCCTGCGCCCTGGTCTGCGGGTGGTTGTCGAACCGGTGATCCCGCCAGCCGGTAATCTGCGCCCACATCCGGCCCTCGACGAGGAGCTGCATATCGGCTTCCACGGCGGAGTCGGTGACCGATGTGATCCTGATAAGACAGTCCACCTGGGTGCCGGGCACCGGGTGCGGGCCGAAGAAGCGGATACGGCCCATCCGTACGGGGAACACCATGGTCCGCTCGCTCAGCGTCGTGATGATCCAGTAGCCGAGCAGCTGCCCCACATTGTCCAGCAGCGCTCCGGGCGCGGGCGGGGTGGTGAGCACCCCGCGCACATGTGCCTCACCGATCGCGGTGAGCTCGGTGACGCCCTGGAAGAGGGGACCGTGGAACATCCAGCGGTCGCTGTAGAGATCCCCGGCCGTGATCTCCGGCAGCCGTTCGGACCCTGGGTCCCACTGCCAGGGACGGGGCAGATCGTCGAAGTGGTGCGCGGCCAGTTCGACCTGGGCGCTTGCGAACTGGTCGAAGGTCACGCCGACGCGTGTGTCTCCCCGCGGTGTCACGGTGACGGGCACGTCAATGGCGGGTGCGGCGCTCACCCATCGGTTCAGCTGCACCTGGTGCACCGCCACCGCCTGCGAACCCGGCCGGTCCCGCTCGGCCAACTTCATCATGTGGTGGATCAGCGTGGTGGCCGGAACCACCGGCCAGCGGTCCGCTTCGTCGGGCCAGCCGGGCCGCTGCACAAAGAAGCAGTGGTCTCGCAGATACGGCATGGCGTCCGTGGACACCCGTACTACGGTGCGCAGTTCACGCCCCTCGGGCATCTGCGGGCCTGCCGCGGTGGACCGGCCACCGGACACCGCCGGCGTGGCGGAGTGCGGCCGCCCCGCGTCGGCGGCGGTCAGCGCGGCGGCCGTGTCCGCGGTGTCCTGCAGCAGCGCGCGCAGTTCGGCCGCCATGGGGAAACGGTCGGACAGCCGTTCCAGCGCGGTCAGTTCGCTGCCCATGGCGCCCCTCGCCGGGCGCCGGACGGCCAGGGCCGAGCGGACGCCGGCGATGGTGTCCCGGTCCAGGGAGACCAGCCTCCCGTTGAGGTCCAGCTGCATCGGGGCGCGCCGCGCCGGGGCGTCGTCCTTGGCCGCCAGCGGCTCGACATCCGGTTCACCGCCGTCCACCCACAGCGCCGTGGCGACCCGTAGCAGCTGGGCCAGCCCGCCGCGGTGCGGGGAGTTGGCAGAGATCGCCAGATGCGGCCGGCCGTGCAGCGTGTTGTCGATCAGCGAGTTGACCTGCCCCGTTCCGGCCTGGACGAACACCCGGAAGCCGTCGGCGTACATCGCCTCGATCAGCGGGCGAAAGCGCACCGGCTCCAGCAGATGCCGCAAGAACAGCTCGCGCACCTGCTGCTCGGTGCTCGGATACACCGACGCGGTGGTCGCCGACCACACGGGCACGGTCGGCGGATGCAGCTCGAACAGGCCCGCGTAGTGCCGGATCTGGTCGAGGTAGGGGGCCAGCATCGGAGTGTGGAAGCCGGACTGGAACGGCAGCACCTGGCCGAAGACACGCCGCGCCCGGAACCACCGTACGAGCTCCTCCACCGGGCCGGGGGGACCGCACACCATCGACTGGTTCGGCGCGTTGTCGTGGGACAGCACGACCTCGGGACGGTCCTCGATGGCGGCGGCAACCTGGTCGGCCGGGGCGCCCAGCGCGGCGAAGGCCAGACCGGGCACCCGGACCTGGTCCGGGTCGAAGGACTGCGTGAACTCGTCCACCGCACCGCCGGCGTACAGCCCGGCGGCCGCCATCGCGGTCCACTCACCCACGCTGTGGCCCGCGACCGCGTCCGGCACGATCCGTAGCCGGCGCAGGGCGGCGTCCAGCACCCGGCCCACGCCGATCACCTCGGCCGCGTGCCGGCCGACGTCCGCCACATCGGCGGACCCCCCGCCGCGGAGCGAGGGCAGCAGCGCGGACAGCCCGAAGTGCTGGGCGACATCGCGGACATGGGGCTCGAACTCGGCTTCGAGGCCGGGGAAGACGAACGCCAGCCGGCCGCCGGTGGCCCCGCCGAGCAGGGGCTCGGGCGTGAACCACACATCGCCGCGGCCGCGCCAGGGGCGGCCCTTGGCTACCGCCCTCCTGGCCAGCGCCAGGCGCTTGCCGGTCGGATCCACGACGCCGAGACGGGTCCGGCCCGCGTCCGGGACGGGGCGGTCGAGCCCGGCCGCGAGCACGGCCGGGTCATCGGCGTCCAGCAGGGCGGTAAGCGCTTGCGGGCCGTCGGCGGCCAGCCACAGCACCCGTTCCGGCTCCCGTACCGTCGCCGTGGGCCGGATCGAGGGACGGGGCGCGGCGTCGGGCGCTTCTTCAAGCACCACATGGGCGTTGATGCCACCGAAGCCGAAGGCGTTCACACCGGCCCGCCGAATCCGCTGCCCACCACCGGTTTCCCAGGCCCGCGCGACGGCGATCGGGCGGAAACGGGTATGCGCCAGCGCGGGGTGCGGGTCCTGGCAGTGCAGCGTGGGCGGCAGCACCCCGTGGTACACCGCGAGCGCCGCCTTGACCAGACCGGCCACTCCCGCGGCCGGCATGGTGTGGCCGATCATCGACTTCACCGACCCGATCACCGGGCGGTCCTCGCCGCCGGGCGGACCGAACACCTCGGCCAGGGTGGCGAGCTCGGCGGCGTCCCCCGAAGGAGTCGCGGTCCCGTGCGCCTCCAGCAGCCCGATCGAGCCCGGCTCGGCGGGATCCAGACCGGCCGCCCGCCATGCCTTCCGCACCGCCGTGACCTGACCCGAGGGGTCCGGATTGACCAGGCTGCCGCTGCGACCGTCGCTGGCCACCCCGGTGCCGCGTACGACGGCGTAGATCCGGTCGCCGTCACGGAGCGCGTCGGAGAGCCGCTTGAGCGCCACCACACCGGTGCCCTCACCGATTAGCAGGCCGTCCGCCGCCTGGTCGAAGGGGCGGATCCGCTGGCTCGCAGACAGCGCGCGCAGCCGGGCGAACACCGACCACAGCGTGATGTCGTGACAGTGGTGCACGCCTCCGGCGAGCACCAGGTCGCAGCGGCCGCCGGCCAGTTCACCGACCGCCTGGTCGACCGCGACCAGCGAGGACGCGCAGGCGGCGTCCACCGTGTACGCGGGACCGCGCAGATCGAGCCGGTTGGCGATCCGAGAGGCGGTGAGGTTGGGCACCAGGCCGATCGCCTGCTCCGGCTCATCCGGCCCCAACTGCCGGGTGTACGCCTGCCGCACCCGTTCCAGCTGGTCGGCACCGAGCTCGGGCAGCAGCTCCCCGAGCGTGCGCACGAGCTGATTGGACGTCAGTACGCACTGGGCGCCACGGGACAGCCCGGGGGACAGGTAGCCACCGCGGCCGAGGATCACGCCGATCCGGTCCCGGTCCGGCAGCCGCTGTTCACCGCCCGCGTCCGCGATAGCCTCCGCGGCCACCTGCAGCGCGATGAGCTGCTCCGGCTCCGTACCCGCCACCGAGTTGGGCATGATGCCGAACCGCGTCACCTCGACCTGGGCCAGCTCGTCGACGAACCCGCCGCGGCGGCAGTACACCCGGTCCGAGCGGTCCACGGCCTGCGGGTCGTAGAAGCGGGCGTCCCACCGTCCGGACGGGACGTCGGTGATCGCGTCCACCCCGTCGACCAGATTCCGCCAGTACGCCTGCAGGTCCGCCGCTTTCGGCATCAGTACCGCCATGCCGACGATGGCGACCGCAGGGCGCTCCCCGCGCCCGCCGCTCAGCCCGGACCTTTGCTCGTCGCCGGACATGTCACCAACCCGATCCCGTATAGACCACGGCGTCCGCCGACTCCTCGCCCCAGGCGAGCTCGCGCAGCAGGCAGAGCGTCCCCTCCTCGGGGTCGATCAGCTTCAGCCCGCGGCGGGCGTACTCCCGGGCGAGCTGCGGGGTCACCATGCCGTCGTGCTCGCCGGTGGGCGCCCACGGCCCCCAGTGGACCGTCAGTGCCCGGTGGTCTCTTTGCGCGGCCCATCGGCTGCCCAGGCTCTGCAGGGCGTCGTTGGCCGCCGCGTAGTCCACCTGGCCGCGGTTGCCCACGACGGCTGAGACGCTGCCGAACAGCACCGCGAACCTGGGCCGGTCCGGCAGGTCCGCCATGGCCTCCAGCAGGGTGCGCGCGCCGTCCACCTTGGTGTCGAACACCCTGCGGAAGGACTCGAACTCCTTCTGCGCCAGCAGCCGGTCCTCGATGACCCCGGCGGCGTGGACCACGCCGTCCAGCCGGCCGTGCTCGGCGTGGATCTCCTTGACCAGCCGGTGCACCGCTTCGGCGTCCCGGACGTCCACCGAGTGGTACCGCACCGCACTGCCCAGGCTGCCCAGTTGCTCGAGGGTGGCGCGGATCTCCCGCTGCGCCAGGATCTGTGCGACGGCCCGCTCGATCTCGGCCGGCGAACGGCGTTCCTGAGCCGCGAGGGCGGCCCGCAACGCGGTGCTGTCGGACGCCGACCGGGTGGCCGGGTCCTCCGGGCCGACCGGTGCGGCGGTCCTGCCGGCCAGCTCGATCCGGCAGCGGGCGGCCGACGCCAACGTCGCGGCGAACCGTGCCGTGATGCCGCGCGCACCACCCACCAGCAAAATCACCGAGTCGCGGTCCAGACCGATGGCGGCGGCCTCAGCCGCGCCGTCTCCGGCCGGACCGGCCCCCCTGTCGCCCAGTGGACCGAGGCTGGCCTCGACCAGTTCGAGCCCGTACCGCCCGCCGGAGGACCGGAGTACGACCGGGGCGCGCTCGGTGGACAGCAGTTCGCCGACCAGCGCCGTCGCCACGTCGGTCGCCGAGTCCTCCGGGGCGACCTCGACCACCCTGGCGACCGTGTCCGGATACTCCTGGACGATGGTCCGGAACATGCCCCGCAGCCCGTCCGCCGGCCCGTCGAGCGAGGCGGCGTTGCCCGGCGTGCCGCCCGCGGCCGCATCCGGTGCCGCGCTTGCCCCACCCGGCGCCGTGCTTCGGGCGGCGGCGATCAGCCATCGGGGGCCGCGACCCAGCGCGGCCTGGAACACCGGGAAGGAATCCGGCAGCAGCGGGCCCTCGCCATCCCTGAGCGCCGCCAGATGCAGCACGCCGTCCCAGGGCCCGTCCTGATCGGTGAGCAGATGCCCCGGGTCGAGGACGACCGGCTCCGCGCCGTGGGCGGCGAGCCGGTCGGACAGGCTCTCGGTCACGGCACCGCGCTCACCCAGCAGCGCGAACCGCCTGCCAGCGAGGGCGGTGGCCTCCGCGGTCGGCTCGGGGAGAGCGACGGGCCGCAGCACCATACGGACCGGCGCCTCGGCGACCACGGATGCGGGAGCGGGACGGCCGACCGGGTCCTGCGCACGGTGGTGCTCCGGGTCCTCGTGCGCCGGGTGTTCCTGGGCCGGGCTTGTCTGATCCGGGCCCGGCTGGCCGGGGGCTGGCAGCTTCGGGCTCGCCTGGGCCGGGGCGTCCTGGCCGCCCCGGCCCTGCTGCTCGGCGCCGTTCAGCCGCTGGGACAGCAACTCGGCTATGCGAGCGACCGTACGGGCCTTGGAGAGCACCTCCAGCTCCGTATCGTCGAGCTGGGAGGTCCCCGGCCCGCCCTGGGCACCGGCGAAGAGACGAGCGGCCAGTTCACCGGCGATCTCGATCCGCTTGATCGAGTCGATGCTCAGCTCCGCCTCGAGATCGAGCTGAGGCTCGATCATGTCCACCGGATAGCCGGTGCGTTCGCTGATGATATCCAGGACGGTCCGCAGTAGATCCGCCTCGGTCGGCAGTCCTTGTGGTCCCGATGCGGCGGCCGAAGACGGCTCCGGCGTCGGCGGGGCGGCCGGGTGGGCGGCCTCGGGCACCGGCGTCGTGGACAAGACCGGCACCGCCGGCGCGGCCGGGAGGAGCGGCGCAGCGACCGGTGCGGCGACTGGTGCGTTCGGGGCCGGCGGCGCGGTGACCGGACCGCCCGGCGCGCCGCCGAAGTAGGTGAGCAGCACATCGCGCTGCGCGGCGACGATCTCCCGGCTGGCGCGCAGGAAGTCGTGGATCATCTGGTCACGGTCGGCGACGGCGCTGCCGCCCTCGGCCTTGGTCACGGTTATCTCCTGGATACGTCGGGCCGGCATGAGCGAGCCGGGCCAAGGGCTGCCGTCACGGGTGCGTACCAGCTGTCCGTTGACGGTCCAGCCGGGTAGTTCGAGTGCGGCGGCGCGGCTCAGTTCGGTGGCGTCGCGGCCGTGGAACATCCAGCCGGTGCGCACCCTCACACCGGCGACCGCGGCTTGGGCGAGCGCGCCCAGGAAACCGTGCAGGCCGCGCCTGCCCGGCGTGTCGCAGGCCACCGTGGTGTGCGGGCGGTCGCGGAGGATCGCGGACACCAGACCGGTGAGCACCGAGCCGGGGCCCGCTTCGACGAAGACGCGGGCACCGGCCGCGTACATCTGCTCGATCTGCTCCACGAAGCGCACGGGTGCGCCGATCTGGGCGGCCAGCTCGGCCCGTACGTCCTCGGGCCGTCCCGGATAGACCGCCGCCGTGCGGTTGGACCACACCGGCACCTCGGGTTCGCGTACCGGCCGCTCCAGCAGCGCCTGGGCGAACCGCTCGCTGGCGCCGGCGACGAGCGGGCTGTGGAACGCGCAGGCCACGGGGATGCGCTTGGCGCCGTAGCCGTTCGCGCGCAGCCCCCGTACTGCGGCGTCGACCGCCTCGACGGGCCCGGAGATGACCGTCTGCCCGGGGGCGTTGTGGTTGGCGACGACGATCTGGTCCGCCAGGCCGTCCGCGGTCAACTGCCCGGATACCTCCGCGGCTCCGGCCGCGACCGCGGCCATGGTGCCCGGGTTCGTACCGGCGGCGGACAGGATCGCCTCGGCCCGCTCCGCACTCAGCTCCAGCAGGGTCGCGGGGGCGAAGGCCCCAGCGGCGCACAGCGCGACCAGTTCGCCGTAGCTGTGCCCGGCCACCATGTCCGGGCGTACACCGGCGCGGCCGAACAGCTCGTGCACGGCCAGCCCAGCGATGCCCAGCACCGGCTGCGCGACCCTGGTGTCGGTGATCCGGGTCCGCTGCTCGGCGGCGACGGTGGGGGAGAAGGCGGCCGGCGGGTGGAGGAGGCCGGTCCACTCGCGGCCGAGCTGGAGGTACCGCTGGACCTCCGGGAACGCGACGAACAACTCGGCGAGCATTCCCGGCCGCTGACTGCCCTGCCCGGGGAAGAGGAACGCCACGCCGGGCCCGTCGCCTGGTCCCTCGCCTCTGCTGTTCGCTCCCGTCACCTTGGCCCGGTCGCCTCGGTCTTGCGGACCATCCGCTCCAGCCGTCCTGGGCTCATTGCCGTGGTCTTCCGGGTCGTCCGCTCCCATCCCCCTGGCCCAGCCGCCCCCGTCTCCCCGGTCGGCCGGCCCGGCGGCGAAGACCCCCGCCGACGGGTCGTGCTCGCCGGCGAGTGCCCGTCGCAGCAGCCCGGCCAGCTCAGCCACGTCACCGGCCACCACGGCGGACTGAACGGGCTGTTCAGAGGTGTCGCAGCGGCGGGACGCGGTCACCGCGAAATCGCGCAACCGCCAAGGACCACCGCCCAGGTCGTTCGCCTCGACGAGCTTCAGCAGCTGCTCGATGGCACGGTTGGCGTCCGCGCGGTCGGCGCCCCGGAAGACGAACAGCTCGGCCGGCCACGCCCCGAGCGCATGCACCGGCGGCGGCGTCCCGTCGTAGGCCCGCAGTACGACGTGGAAGTTGGTGCCGCCGAATCCGAAGGCGCTGACCCCGGCGACCCGCTCGGCCGCGGGCGCCGCCCACGGCCGCGCCGCGGTGTGGAACACAAACGGACTGGTCCCCTCCTGCCAGGCCGGGTTGGGCTGCCGCAGGTTGACCGTGGGCGGCTTGACCCCGGTGTGCAGCGCCATGGCGGTCTTGATCAGACCGGCCAGACCCGCGGCGCACTTGGTGTGCCCGATCTGCGACTTGACCGAGCCGAGCGCGCAGCTGCCCGGTGCCGCCCCGGCTTCGGTGAACACCTCGGTGAGGGTGCTCAGCTCGGCGCGGTCGCCGACCACGGTCCCGGTGCCGTGCGCCTCGATCAGGCCGACCTGCGCAGGCGATATCCCGGCGTTGCGGTACGCGCGTTCCAGCGCCGCGCGCTGCCCCTCCGGGCGGGGGGCGGTCAGGCCCAGCGACTTGCCGTCACTGGCGCTGCCGACGCCCTTGATCACCGCGTAGACCCGGTCCCCGTCCCGCTCCGCGTCCGCCAGTCGCTTGAGCACCAGGCAGGCGACGCCCTCGCCGAGGGCTATGCCGTCGGCCGCGTCGTCGAAGGTGCGGGAGCGGCCGGTCGGTGAGAGCGCGTGCACCGAGGAGAACAGCAGGTAGTCGTTGATTCCGTTGTGTAGATCGGCGCCGCCGCACAGCACCAGGTCGCTGGTGCCAGCGGACAGCTCCTTGCAGGCCACGTCCACCGCGGCCAGCGAGGAGGCGCAGGCCGCGTCGACCGTATAGTTCGCACCGCCCAGGTCGAGCCGGTTGGCGATCCGGCCGGAGATGACATTGGCCAGCATCCCGGGGAAGGAGTCCCCGGTGAGCCTGGGCAACTGCGCGTCCAGCCCGGCCGGCAGTTCCCCCAGATAGGCCGGAAGCAGGTTGCGCAGCGTGGTGGCGCTGGACAGATCACTGCCCGCCTCCGCCCCGAACACCACGGAGGCCCGGGACCGGTCGAAGTCCCGCCCCTCGTAACCGGCGTCCCGCAGGGCCCGCCGCGCCGCCTCCAGCGCCAGCAGCTGCACCGGCTCGATGCTGCCCAGCGAGGAGGGCGGGATGCCGTAGCGCAAGGGATCGAAGGGGATGTCCGGCAGGAAGCCGCCCCACTTGGACTCCGTGTGGGCGCTGTCCGCCTCGGGTGCGTAATAGACCGCCGGATCCCACCGCTCGGCGGGCACCTCGGTGACGGCGTCGACTCCCGCCACCACGTTCGCCCAGTAGTCGGCCAGGTCCGCGGCGCCGGGGAACATGCAGGACATCCCGACCACGGCGATGTCCAGCGGCTCCGGGGCAGCGGCCGGTCCCGTGGCCGGGTCCGCGGCCGCGGCGTCGTCGCAGGGCGGGGCGACACCGAACCGGTCGCGCAGCTGTGCCGCGCGCTCGGCGAAGAACTCGGCGGCCGCTGTGCTGACCGACTCGTGCAGGGCGGGGACCGTAGTGACCTCGGAACGCAGCACCGCCACCTGACCGGCCATGAACATGCCCTCGGCGAGCTGTCGTTCCTCGTCCACCTCGACCAGGTCCCCGCCGACCCGCTCGACTCCCTTGCTGGCGACCCTCAGCCGCCCGACGTTCAGCCGCTCCAGCTGCTCCCACGCCTGCCGGTCCGGGACACCCTGGGACCGCAACTCGTCCTTGACGCCCGCGAAGCCCGCGGTGAAGGGGCTGCGCACGCAGCGCGTCGCGTGGCCCGGCGCGGTCTCCAGCAGCTCGGTCCGCCGCGCTGCCAGCACCTGCCGTTGGAACAGCGGCCGCACCGCTGCGTGCTCGACCGCCTCCTCGGTGAACAGATACGCGGTTCCCATGAGCACCCCCACGGCCACCCCACGGGCGGACAGCGGAGCGGCGAGCGCGGCCACCATCGCCGATGACCGTTCGTCATGGATGCCACCAGCGAACAACACCCTCAGCTCGCCGGGATCGATGCCCCCGGCTCCCTCGGCTCCGTCCAGGAACTCACTGAGCACCGCGATCTGGGCCTCCCACAGCGCAAAGCTGCTTCTCGGCCCGACGTGACCACCACACTCGGAGCCTTCGAAGACGAACTTGCGCGCACCGGCACCCAGGAACTGTCTGAGCAGCCCCGGCGAGGGGACATGCAGGAACGTTGCGACGCCGGCCTCCTCCAGCGCGGACGCCTGCGCGGGACGGCCGCCCGCGATGATGGCGCAACGTGGCCGGAATTCCCGGATGAGCTCCAGCTGCGCGGCCTTGATCTGCTCGGGAGCGAAGCCGAGCACGCCCACGCCCCAGGGGCGGCCGTCCAGCGCGGCACGGGTCTGCTCCAGCAGGGTCCGCGTCTGCTCCGGACCGGACAGCGCCAGCGCCAGAAAAGGCAGCGCACCGTGCTCGGCCACGGCCGAGGCGAACCGCGCCTGGTCACTGACCCTGGTCATCGGCCCCTGCGCGATGGGCAGCCGGGTGCCCAGCGACCGGCTCAGCGGCGAGTCACCGCGCAGCGCGTTCGACGCCGCATCGTCCCGCACCGCATCCACGACGGCGGCGCCGACCGCGCGGACCGCACCGCCGACATCCCTCCACTGCTCGGCGAAGCGGGCGGCCAGGAAGCCGTCCTGCCCGACCGGGAGCAACTGGGTATGCAGGTCCCGGCCGCCGAGCAGGCCAGCCACCTCGGCCGGGTCCTCCGGCATCGGCGCGCGCGGCCCGCGGCGGCGCAGCACCCGGTGGCCGCCCACCACGACCGTCTCCGAGCCGTCCATCGTCCGTACCGCCGCGGCCACCTCCTCCGCGAGCCCGGACTCTTCGAGCAGCGCCAGCTGGGTGTCCAGGACGACTCCCGCCGCTCCACCGACCACCGCGGCCGCGGCGGTGTGCGGCCCGATGCCGCCGCAGGCCCAGACGGGCAGGGTCAACTCCCCGTCCGCCAGCAGCTGCTGGAGCAGCACAAAGGTGCTCAGCTCACCGACCCGCCCGCCACTCTCCTGACCACGGGCGACCAGGCCGTGCGCCCGGGCGCTCGCGGCCGCGATCGCCTCCTCGCGGCTGGTGACCTCGACCAGGACCCGGTGGCCGGCCCCGAGGTCACCCGGCCGCAGGGGCGAATCCGCGGCTAGCAGCACCGTGTCCACGCCCCCGGCCTCCCCCAGATCAGCGGGGGAGAGGAGGCAACCCGCGCCCATACGCACACCGAACGGCCCCGGTACCCACTGCCGGACCAGGCTCAGTGCCTCTCGCGCCCGCCGGTCGCCCCTCCCGAGGTCGAGCACACCGAGCCCACCGGCCCGGCAGACGGCAGCGACGAGTCTCGGGTCGGGTTCACCAAACGGACTGATCCCCAGGATGGTCACTGGTGCAGTTGTCACGGGTACTCCGCAGAGAGATTGGTCGCTCGAGGACGCAATCGGCGCGTCTGCTTGCACAGGGGCAGCGAGAGGCGTGCGTGATACATCGAAGTACGTAGCGGATGCCCGCAGAACAGACCGTGCTAAGGACCTCGGGCACCCGGTTTGTGCGGTTGCGGAGGGAACGGTTCGCACGAATCGGGGGGCTTGAGGGAGTTAGCCGGCTGTGATCGGCAGTTTCTTCAGGGCATGGCTGCGGAAGTTCGGCCGCCAGCGGAGCTGGCCCGCAGGTATGTCGAGGGCGAGCTGTGGGCAGCGTCGCAGCAGGGTGCCCAGTTGCGGTGTGGATCTTCCAGCCGGGCGAGGGGAGCTCCCAGGCGGTAGTGGGCTCCGTGTCCCAGCGTCAGCTGGGCCTTGTCCGTGCGGTGAATGTCGAAGCGGTCCGGCTCGGGGTAGCGCTGCGGGTCGCGTGGGCGGAGGCGATGCACAGCATCACGGTGTCGCCGAGAGGGATCCTGGTGCCGCCGATGTCGACGTCCCCGGCCGGGAAGCGTCGGATGGCCATCTGGTTGGGATACGCCTAGCGCAGGATCTCCTCCACCTCGTCCGGCAGTAGCGCTGGGTCCTCGTGCAGTGCCCCCATCGGCCCCCGGGGGGATCGCGCTGGTCGGCATCGTCCTGCGGCGGCGCTATCCGTGGGTGGGCAGTGAGATTCGAGCGGTGAGCCCGCCGTCGGGGTTGGGGGTCAGGTGGAGATCGCCTCCGTGGACGTCGACGATGCTCGCGACGATGGAGAGTCCCAGGCCGTGTCCGCGGTGCCCGGAGTGGGCGCCGGAAATGCGCCCTTTGCCACGCAGGAAGGGCTCGATGAAGGTGTCGACCGTGTCGGGCAGCTGCGGCCCGGTATTGGTGACGGTCAGCAGTGCGCGGCCGCGGCGGAGAGGGTCGGGCCCAGTGGTCAGCGAGACGGATCCGCCTGTGGCGAGGTTGTGCCGCAGGGCGTTCTGCAGAAGGTTGACTGCGAGTTGGCGCAGCAGCACGCTGTCTCCGGTGACGAGGGCCGGGCGGCAGTCGGTGGAGATCGTGATGCCGCGGGTTTCGGCCTCTTCGCGTGTGATGGCGATGGCCTCGGCGGCCGGGCCGGCCAGGTCGACCGGGTGTGTGGTGAGCGGGGTGTGCCCGAGGGTCGAGAGCTGCAGCAAAGCGTCGATGATCTCGATGCCGCGCTGGTTGGTGTCGCGCAGCCGGGTGATGAGCCGAGGGTAGTTCTGGCCGGCGGGATCGGCTGTCGCGACGTCGAGCATGGTGCGCGTGATGGCGAGCGGGGTGCGCAGCTCGTGCGAGGCGTTCGCGGCGAAGCGTTGCTGGGACTCGAAGGACTGCTGCAGGCGGCCGAGCATGTGGTCGAAGGCGTCGGACAGGTCCGTGAATTCGTCGCGCCGGCCGCTCAGCCCGATGCGGTGGTCCAAGGAGCCGTTGGCGGCGCGGTGTGCTGCCTGGGTGATCTCGTGCAGCGGTCGCAGCACTCGGCCCGCGATCACCCAGCCGCCTCCCAGGCCGATGGCCGCCAGGAACAGGAGTGCGAACGACGAGACGGCCACCAGCGTATTCAGGATCGTCGAGCGGGAGGCGATGCTGGTCGAATCCTGTGGGTTCGCGGCGGTCAGCGGATAGGTGGGGATGTAGCGCATGGCCAGGTAAATGATTCCCAGCGTGACGGCGCCGGCGGCGACGAGGAACAGCGCATAGCTGAGGGTGAGCTTCATGCGTGCGGTCAGGCGCCGCGGGCGCCAGGTCGGGACCGGGGGCTGTGCGGTCGGCCCTGACGTGGTCTCGTGGCCTGTCGCCGTGCTGTTCACTGGTCCTGGCTCGCTTCGTCAAGGCGGTAGCCGACGCCGGGCACCGTGTGAATGGCCGACGGTTCGCCGAGTCGTTTGCGCAGTGTGGAGATTGTGATGCGGACGGCGTTGGTGAAGGGATCCGCGTTTTCGTCCCAGGCTCGTTCCAGCAGTGTTTCCGCGCTGACGACGCCGCCTCGTGCGGTCATCAGAATTTCCAGGACGGCGAACTGTTTCCGGGTGAGCGACACGTAGCGTCCTGAACGGAAGACTTCCCGTCGGAATGGGTCGAGCTGGATTCCCGCGTATTCGAGAACGGGAGGTGTGCTCTGGCGCGGGCGGCGGGCGAGTGAGCGCAGTCGTACCACGAGTTCCTTCAAGTCGAACGGCTTGGTCAGGTAGTCGTCGGCGCCTACCTCGAATCCGGCGACTTTCTCCCGAAGATGACTTGCGGCGGTGAGCATGAGAACCCGGCATCCCAGCTGCCGTTCAACGATGATGCGGCATACGTCGTCACCGTGTGTGCCGGGGATGTCCCGGTCGAGAACGACCACGTCGTATTCATTGACGCTCAGCCGCTCCAGGGCCGAGTCGCCGTCCCCGACGATGTCGGAGGCGATCGCCTCGAGCCGTAGCCCTGCCTGCACTGCCTCGGCGAGGTAGAGCTCATCCTCGACCACCAGCACTCGCATACGGCCTCTCCTGCATCTGCTGCCATCCGACCCGCGTCGATCCTTCCGCATCTGCGGCGGTGTCCGCTGCCAGGCTCCATTAAACGTGTACGCGCATATCGGGAACGTATCGAGAAATCGAGACTCCCATGCAACGTGGCCCGCTCTTCACTGGTGGTTTCACCCCTCGGCGCACGCCGTGAATGCGATTCCAGGAGCCAACGATGCATGCGATGCCGGACCAGGAAGCTTCATCCCCTGCCCCTGCCGGTACAGCGGCCGCCTCCTCTTTCCCCCTCCGCGCCACCGCGGCCGTCGCCGCCCGCGCGACAGATCTGAGCAAGGTCTACGGCCAGGGCGAGACCCGCGTCGTCGCCCTGGACTCGGTGTCCGTGGAGTTCGGCCGCGGCCGCTTCACCGCCATCATGGGTCCCTCCGGCTCGGGCAAGTCCACACTGATGCACTGCATGGCCGGCCTGGACTCCTTCTCCTCCGGCTCGGCCCGCATCGGCGAGGTGGAGCTGTCCTCGCTGGGCGACAAGGAGCTGACCCGGCTGCGTCGCGACAAGATCGGATTCATCTTCCAGGCGTTCAATCTGCTACCGACGCTGACCGCCGCCGAGAACATCGCCTTGCCCATGGACATCGCCGGCCGCAAACCCGACCGGCAGTGGCTGACCCGGGTCATTGACACTGTGGGCCTGTCCGGCCGCCTGTCCCACCGCCCCGCCCAGCTCTCCGGCGGCCAGCAGCAGCGTGTGGCGGTCGCTCGCGCCCTCGCCTCCCGGCCCGAAATCGTCTTCGCCGACGAGCCGACCGGGAACCTCGACTCCCGCTCCGGCACCGAGGTGCTGTGGTTCTTGCGCAAGTCTGTACAGGCCATGGGGCAGACGATCGTGATGGTCACCCACGACCCGGTCGCCGCCTCCTACGCGGACCGTGTGATCTTCCTCGCCGACGGCCGGATCGTCGACGACCTTCCCGAACCGACCGCCGACGCCGTCCTGGGCCGGATGCGCCGATTCGACTCCAAGGGCCGTACGAGCTGACGACCGAGCCCCAGACCTCGCAACCCCAGGACTGACACCACCATGCTCCGTACCGCCCTGCGCAACCTCTTCGCGCACAAAGCCCGTTTGATGATGACCGCGCTCGCGGTCGTCCTCGGCACCGCGTTCGTCTCCGGCACGCTCATCTTCAGCGACACCGTCAGCAGCGCGTACCAGAACGCCATGACCACGAGCCTGAAGGACGTGGCCGTCTCCGTAACCGACAGCAGGCCGCCGTCCGACGCCGCCCGCTCCGAGAAGGAGCCTGCGGACGGTAAGCCCGCCTCCGTGCTCAACGATCAGCTGGCCGACAAACTCCGCGCACTTCCCGGTGTGGCCTCTGTACGCTCCACCGCCACCGGAACTGTCTACCTCGTGGGCAAGGACAACCAACTGCTGGGCGACGATCAGGGCAACAAGGGCACCAACTACGTTCCCGGCAAAGATGGCAAGGACGGCACGTACCCGCTGAAGGAAGGCCGCGGTCCGGCCGACGACGACGAGATCGCGCTGGACGCCAAGACCGCGGCGGCCGGCGGCTACAAGATCGGCGACACGGTCCGCCTCGCTATCGACGGCCCGACCCTGCACAAGAAGCTGGTCGGGCTCGTCGGCACCGACGATCCGAAGGTGACGGCGGGCGCCGACCTCGTACTGTTCGACACCGCCACCGCCCAGAAACTCTTCGCAAGCCCCGGTCGGTACAACGAGTTGGTGCTGGCGGCCACGCCCGGCACCGACGACCCTGCGCTGACCGCGAAGGTGCAGCAGGCCCTACCCAAGGACCGCGCCAAGGCCACCAGCGGCACCGAACTGGCCGCCGTCGAGGCCGAGATGATCGCCGCCGACAGCGACGCGATGTCCAGGACCCTGCTGTCCTTCGCCGGGATCGCACTGTTCATCGGTATGTTCATCATCGTCAACACCTTCACCATGCTCATCGCCCAGCGCAGCCGTGAGATCGCGCTGCTGCGCGCCATCGGCGCCTCCCGCCGCCAGGTGATGCGCTCGGTACTGGCGGAGGCGGGCCTGCTGGGCCTGGTCTCCTCCGCCATCGGCTTCGCCCTAGGCGCCGGTATCGCCCTCGGGCTGCGCCCCCTGCTGAACGCCTCCGGTGCCGGCCTCCCCGACGGCCCGCCGGTCATCGGCGCCGCACCAGTGCTCTCCTCGCTCGCCGTCGGTGTGCCGGTGACCGTCCTGGCCGCCTGGTTGCCGGCTCGCAAGGCCGCCAAGATCGCCCCCGTCGAGGCGCTGAGCACCGCCGAGGCGCCGCCCGCCCCGCGCAGCCTGGTGCTGCGCAACTCCATCGGCGCGGCCGTCACCGCCCTCGGCGTAGCGATCATGCTGTACGCGTCCACTCTGCAGGATCTCACCGGCCTGACCCCCGCCATGACCGGCGCGATGCTGATCATGGCCGGCACCGTCATCCTGGCCCCGCTGCTGTCCCGCCCCTTGATCGCCCTGGCCGGCAAGGCCACCACTCGCCTGTTCGGCATCACGGGCAAGCTGGCCGAGCAGAACGCGCTGCGCAACCCCCGCCGCACGGCCGCCACCGCCTCAGCACTCGTGATCGGTCTCGCCTTGATCACCGGCATGACGGTGATCGGCGCATCCGTACAGCAGACCCTGGACAAGGCCGTCGCCAAGGACTTCAAGGGCGACTTCCAGATCACCACCCACTACTACGAGGGCCTGGACCCCAAGATGTCCCGGCAGGTCGCCCACCTCCCGGGCGTGGTGGGCGCCGCCGGCATCCGGTCCGTCGCCTACGGGAACGACGGCAAGTACGGCCAGATGACCGCCACGGACTTCGGCCAGCTCCAGAAGGTCACCGACCTCCACTTCGTCAGCGGCTCGTCCGACTCGCTGCACGGCGAAGACGTCGCGGTGTCGCAGTCCAAGGCCAAGGCGAAGGGCTGGAAGATCGGTGACACCCTCAAGGCCGATTTCTTCTTGGGCAAGAACTCCATCCGGGACCTGAAGGTCGCTGCCATATACCAGGACAACCAGATCGCCGGCGACATGCTCGCCGACACCGCCCTGGTCGACCAGTACCTCCCCAAGCCCGTCAAAGACAGCAAGATCCTGGTGAAGGCCGCGAGCGGCAAGGCGGACGGGCTCGAGAAGGAAATCCGTGACGCACTCGGCAACAGCCCGCTGCTCAAGGTCCAGGACAAAGACGACCTGCGCCGCGAGAAGGCCGGCGAAGCCAACACCGTGCTCAACATGATGTACGGGCTACTGGGCATGGCCATGGTCATCGCAGTCCTCGCTGTCATCAATACCCTGGCCATGTCGGTCTTCGAGCGCACCCGCGAGCTCGGAATGCTGCGCGCCATCGGCCTGTCCCGCTCCGGCATCCGGCAGATGGTCCGGCTGGAGTCCGTGGTGATCTCACTGTTCGGCGCGGTCCTCGGCATCGGCGTGGGCGTCTTCATTGCCTGGGCCGGCGGCAAGCTGGCAGGCCAGGCGCTGCCGACCTACGCAATGGCACTGCCCTGGGACCGGCTCGGGCTATTCTTCCTGATCGCCCTCGTGGTCGGAGTGCTAGCCGCACTCTGGCCGGCCCACCGCGCCTCCCGGCTGAAGATACTGACGTCCATCACCGCCCAGTGACCGGGCTCGGTCATGGTCGTGGACCCGTCACTCCACTCGAACCGGGGCGGTTCAAATCTCGGGGATGTCATCGATATTGATCAGCAGGTGTGGTTCCGGTGACGGTTCTTCGGCGGTGTACGGGGAGCATTCGGCCCAGATGACCTTGCCGTTGGGGGTGTAGCGGGTGCCCCACCGTTCGCAGAGGCGTGCGACGAGGGAAAGGCCGCGGCCGCCTTCGTCGTCTTCGGCTGCGTAGCGAAGGTGGGGTGCGGTGCTGCTGGTGTCGGAGACTTCGCAGGTGAGTACCCGGTCGTACAGCAGGCGCAGGGTGATCGGGGCGGTGCCGTAGCGGATGGCGTTGGTGACCAGTTCGCTGATGATGAGCTCGACGCCGGCCGACGCGGCTTCCGGTACGCCCCACTCGGCGAGCTGCCGGGTGGTGTTGGCCCGGGCGTGGGAGACGGCGGCGGGGTCGGAGGGGATGTCCCAGTGGGCGATGTGTTCCGGGGCCAGGCGCTGGGTGCGGGCGACGAGCAGGGTGATGTCGTCGCTGTCGTGTGTGGGCGGCAGGGCGTCGAGGATGGCCTGGCAGGTGTGTTGTGGTGTGCGCCCGGGGTGGGCGAGCGCGGTGTGCAGGGCGGTCAGGCCGGTGGTGATGTCGCGGTGGCGGTCCTGGATGAGACCGTCGGTGTAGAGGATGAGGCTGCTGCCTTCGGGCAGGCGGAGCCGGGCGGCCTGAAAGGGCATGCCGCCGAGGCCGAGCGGGGGGCCGGCGGGGAGGCTGGGGAAGTCCGCGGTGCCGTCGGGGTGGCCGAGGGCCGGCAGGGGGTGGCCTGCGCGTGCGAGGTCGCAGATGCCGGTGGTGGGGTCGTAGATGGCGTAGAGGCAGGTGGCACCCATGATGACGGGTTCGCGTCCGGCCGCGGTGCTTTCCTGGTCGAGGCGCATGACGAGATCGTCGAGGCGGGCGAGGAGCTCGTCGGGTGACACGTCGAGGGCCGAGAAATTCTGTACGGCGGTGCGCAGGCGGGCCATGGTGGCAGCGGCGTGCAGGCCGTGGCCGACGACATCGCCGACAACGAGGGCGACGCGTGCGCCGGGCAGAGGGATGACATCGAACCAGTCGCCCCCGACGCCGGCCTGGGCGGGCAGATAGCGGTGGGCGACGTCGAGGGCGTTCTGCTCGGGCATGCTGCCGGGCAGGAGGCTGTGCTGGAGGGTGACGGCGGTGTTGTGTTCGCGGGTGTAGCGGCGGGCGTTGTCGATGCAGATCGACGCGCGGGCGGCGAGTTCCTGCGCAGTCGGCCATCAGGTGCAGTTGGCGGCCGTCGGCATCGACGGCTACATCAAGCTCAAGAACAAGCTCAGTGGTGGTTGACTTGCGTGGCCTCCTGGGCGGCTCCTCGCACGGTGGCGATCAACACCGATTGATTGACGCGTAGTTCATCCGGATGGACGGACAGGGCAACACACCCGATCAGGGTCCCATCCGTACCGAGTACGGGCGCTGCCAGACAGGCCAGTCCTGGCTGGGCCTCCTCAACGTCCAGAGCGACTCCGAAGCGCCGGATTCGCCGCAGTTCCTCGTCGAGTCGTGTGGCGGACGCGATCGTGTGCGGAGTGAACCGGCGTAGACCGGGTTGTTCCAGGTATCGGCGGCGGGCTGTCGGGCTCGCAGCCGCCAGTGCGATCTTGCCGTGGGCGTAGGCGTGGGTGCGCGGGTCGATACCGACGCCCAGAGCAGGTTGCTCCTTGCCTCGGGGGGTGGCGGTCCTGACATCCGCGATCACCAGGCCGTTTCCCTGGAAGGCCACGTAGTTGGCCGAGGCGCGGGTGGCGTGCTGCAGCCGCGCCAGCAGCCCGTCGATGCCGTCGTCCACACCCATCTGGTTCTGGAATGAGCGGTGCAGGGCGGGGACCCGGTAGCCGAGTACGTAGCCGCCGTCTGTGCGTACCAGGTATCCCCGTTGGGTGAGTGGGGTGAGCAGGGTGTACAGGGTGGACAGCGCGCAGCCGAGACTGCGGGCCAGGGCCTTGGCCGATACTGGCCCGGCCGCGTCAGCGACGAGTTCCAGCACCTCAAGGGTGCGCTCCGCTGCCCGCGGCCCGGTCTGACCTGGCATGGCGCCTTCTCCTTGTCGTTCGTCTTGGTTCTGTACGCCTGTGCCCGGTCGAGTCGGCTACCAGCCCCGTTCCCGCCATTCTTGCAAGGGGGGCCGCTCCGTGCCCACCGTGGTGTCCCGGCCGTGGCCAGGATGGACCCAGGTGGTGTCGGGCAGCCGATTGAAGGTCGTGGCTTCCACTCCGTGGAGGAGGCGGGCGAAGGCGGCCGAATCGTTGAAGGTGTTGCCTACGTCGTCAGGAAATAGGCAGTGCCCGGTGAAAAGGTGGGGCCCTTGCGGATCGTCGTAGAGCAGGACGATGGAGCCTGGCGTGTGCCCCGCAAGGTGATAAGCGACGAGTTCGATGCGGCCCAGGTAGATCTTGTCCCCGTCATCGACGAGGACCGCGGTGGGCACGGGGATGCCGTCCTCATCGTGTCTACCAGCGTGAGTCCTCGCCACCGTCGCGTCAACGCCCGCGCGCAGTGCGTGCCAGTGGTCTTCGTGCGAGTGTGTAGTAACTACTGCGCAGAGGGCGCGGTCACCGGCCAGACGCAGGAGCGTGGGGCGTCATGCGCGGCATCGATCAGCAGTTGCTGGCCGGTGGCTCGGTTGCGCAGCAAGTAGGCGTTGTTGTCCATCGGGCCGACCGCGACCTTCGTAATGGTCACAGCTGCCAGCTTGCGCACGGCTGGCGGGCCGTCGACTGTCACCGCTCCGCCGCTGTAGGTGTCGTCATGCCTCACGGGGAGAGACCTCTCCCATCAGGTCCCAGCCCTCGCGGTCGGGTATCTCGATACTGACGATCTTCGGGGTTGCGGCGACGGCGTACGACATGGCCTCCGTGGCCTGCTTGAAGTGCGCGGACTCGACGTGTTCACGACCCGCATCGGCATCGCGGAATGCCTCAACGAGGACAAACTCGTGCGGGTTGTCCACACTGCGGGACCACTCGAAGAACAGGTTGCCCGGCTCCCGTCGGGTGGCCTGGGTGAAGTCGTCGACAAGGTCCATCCAGTCCGCACTCCGCTCGGGACGGACGGGAAACTTCACGGTGATGAAGATCATCATGGCTCTTTCGCTGGTAGGTCGTGTGGGTGGATTGCCGGCAAGTTGCTGCGCGGGAGAACCGGGAACGGTCCGTGCGGTGACGGGTGCCGCTCCGGGTGAGCCAGCTCTTTCACCCTGCCCCACCGCTGCCCTCTGCTGGAAATGTCCGGCGTTGCAATTCCATCCAGGCTGGAAACGGGGGTCCCTTGCCAGCCGCAAAGGCGTGACTCGGGCAGTCCCAGCCGGCGGGGCCGGGTCAACGTGCTCCGGGCGCTCCTGAACGACGGGCGAACCTTCACCCCCGCCAGCCGGTCGCCCAGGCGGCTTGACTCGGTCATTGAAACTCCTGTCCGGGCGTTGAGGAGTGAGATCACCAACCGAACGACCAGGAGCCCTGCCGCGTCAAACGAACCCCCACCAGCGCCTCGTCATCAGCTGCGAACCACAGGATGAGAAGGGTTCAAAGGCAGTGATCTGCCGGGTGCGGGAGCGAATGATGCCGGACGGCATGTACTCGCCGCCCGGTATCGCCTCGCGTACCGCATCCCACTCTCCGTAGATCCGCTTCTTCGGATCGGCAGGCCAGGCGGCCAGGCCCCAGCCAGCCACGTCGGCACGCCATTTCGCTGACCGCAGAGCGCGCCCGGCCTGCTCCTGGGCCATGCGCACGATCCGGTCGTTGGCCTTCACACCATCCGCCACGGAGGTAGTCCAGCCCAGGCGGCACATCGCCATCCACGCGTTCGACGGCAGCTTCCTTCCGTTGCTTTGAGCCTCAAGGGCGTTGCCCCTTGATCGTGGACACCCTGATCATTGGATCGTGAAGATCCATAGGACAGGAGTTCCCGTTGGGGACGTCGAAGTACTCGCCTGAGTTCAAGGCCGATGCCGTCGCGCTGTACCGCGCCAGCCCGGGTGGGACGTACGCCTCGGTGGCCAAGGACGTGGGCATCAACCACGAGACGCTGCGCGTGGGTGCGGGACGCCGAGCAGGCCGCCCGGCCCGGGGCGGTGGAGGCCACGGCGATGGAGAAGGAGAACCGGCAGCTGCGGGCGCGGGTGAAGGAACTCGAGCTCGAGCGGGAGATCCTGCGGAGGGCCGCGAAGTATTTTACGCCTGAGATCAGCTGGTGAGCAGCCGCTTCCAGTTCGTCGACGATCACCGTGGCGTCTTCGACGTCAAGTGGCTGTGCCGGATCCTGCAGGTCTCGCGGTCCGGCTTCTACCGGTGGCTGGCTGGCGCGGACGCACGGGCCGCCCGGGCCCAGGCGGACGCCGAGCTCGCAGAATGCATCGGTGAAATCCACCGGGAATCGGACGGCACCTACGCGGTACCGCGCGTCACCGCCGAGCTCCGGGACGGCGGCGAGCGGGTCAATCACAAGCGCGTCGAGCGCGTCATGCGCAAGTTCAACATCGTCGGGCTGCACCTGCGCAAGAAGGTCCGCACTACCATTCCCGAGCCGTCGGCGACACCGGTGCCGGACCTGCTGCGGCGCGACTTCACCGCCCAGGCGCCGAACACCAAGTATGTGGGCGACATAACCTACCTGCCGATCGGAGGCGGCCAATTCCTATATCTGGCAACGGTGTTGGACCTCTGCTCGAAGTGGCTGGCGGGCTGGTCGATCGCCGATCACATGCGCACGGAGCTGGTCACCGACGCGCTCAGGGCCGCCGCGGCGGCCCGCGGCGCCGAGGGCCAGCGCGGGGTGATCTTTCATAGCGACAACGGAGCTCAATACGTGTCGAAGGAGTTCGCCCAGGTCTGCTCGGACCTCGGCGTGACCAGATCACGCGGCGCGGTGGGCACGAGCGCGGACAACGCCACCGTGGAGAGCCTGAACGCGACCATGAAACGCGAGACGCTGCAGGGACGGAAACGGTGGAACGGGGCCCGTGAGGCCCGTCTCGCGGTCTTCCGATGGGCGACCCGCTACAACACACCCGCCGACGGCACTCCCGCCTCGGCCAGATCAGCCCGATCGCCTACGAGCAGCGATCAACTACGCTGGCTATCGCCGCATGACAACCGGTGTCCACGGTCACGGGGAAGGCCCCGACGGCCCGGTTGTCGCGTCGGGTGTGCGCCGGGTTCCACGGCTCCGGTCGGAGTGGTGCCGCTCGCAGGGACGGGAACGTGCCGGTCAGCCGGGGTTCGGGAGGACGTGGAGCCGGTCCAGGGCATCGCTGATTACGTCGGCCCAGGGCCAGTGCCTGGCCAGGCGGAGGTAGCGGCGCCGGCCGGTGGTGATGAGCTGCGCGGCGGTGGAGAACAGCCGAAGCCGAAGGCGGCGGGGCTCCCGTAGGCGGGCCTTGCCGGTGAGAGCGAGCAGGGGCATCCAGGCCAGCAGGTCCAAGGCGATCTGGATGATCTCCAGCCAGATCTGGTTCTGTGCGGCGCCGTGGAGGGGAAGGTTGCGCAGGCCGGTGGCGCGGGCGGCGCGGATGCGGTCCTCAGCACGGGCACGCTGGCGGTGGCGCAGTTCAAGGGCGGCGATCGCCTCGCCCGCTGTGTTGCTGGCAAAGCAGGTCAACCGCATGCCGTCGGCGTCGGTGAAGCGCAACTGGGCACCGGGGTGCGGCCGTTCCTTCCGCACGATCAGCCGCAGCCCGTTGGGCCAGCCGGTCAGGCAGTCGCCGCCGAGTTCGGCAACCCAGGCGCCGTCGCGTATGTCGCCGTCGGGTTCGACGGCCGGTGTCCAGGCCGCGGGCGGGACCTTCAGGACGGCCTGGTGGATGGCGTCGGTGATGGTCATGCCGACCGAGTACGACAGCCACCTTCCGCGCTGGGCGAGCCAGGCGACGAACTCGTGGGTGCCGCCACCGGAGTCGGTACGGATCAGCGTCTGCCGGCCGCGCCGGAACCGTTTCGGCAGCTGGGCCAGGGCCAGTCTGGTGGCCTCGATGTGGTCGGCGGCGGTGTTGGAGCCCGCGTTGCCGGGCCGCAGCAGGCCCACGACCGGCTCGCCGGACCGCTGCGGCGGTAGTCGACGAATCCCATCAGCGGGTGGTGGCCGAACGTCTTCTTCCAGGTCACGGCTGCGTCCTGCTTCTCGGAGTGGGCCAGGACGAGGACGCCGTCGATGTCCACGATCACCTGCCCGCCCGCGTCCGGCTCTGCTTCACCGGCCAACCGCCATACGTGTTCGCGTACTTCAGCACGGGCGGTGCGCAGTGCTGCCAGGACCCGCCGTCCGCCCGACGCCAGCGTGTTGATCAGCCGGGAGACCGTGAGGTCGGAGGCTACCGGCCCGAACACGGCCGGCTCAGCCCGCAGCAAGCCCACGTCGGCCAGGCAGTCCCCGCCGAGTGCCACCGCGAGCGCGACATCCAGCAGGACCTTGCCCGGATCGTGCACCGCCCGGGCCTTCCGCCACGGCTCAAGCGCCGCCGATATCGCCGTGTCGAGACCGGACTTGCGGATCGTCTCGACCAGCAGCATGGCCCCGGCCTGCGAGACGACCCCACGACCGCCGCCCTCGACGCGGACACGCGGGTAGGACCCGATACGCTTCTTCACTTGGAAAGTGCCTCCGGCGGTGACGGGAACAAGGACCTCAGCAATCCTCATTCTCGCTGGTCAGAGGCACTTTCTGGGACACGACCACGACGATACCGAGGGACATACATCGGGGCGAGAGCGACCTCGATGTGATTGGTACTCGCAGTTATTGCTCGGTTCTCCACGCCGAGCGGATGCCGTGCCCCCAAGCGCAGAACCGTGGCCGTAGCTGTACGCGAGGCGCTCCGCAGGTATCGGGACTGGCCCCCCGGGGCGTGAAGACGTGCCCCCACAGGCCTGGCCCCAGGACATACCGCCAGCGCTTGTTACACCTCTGACCTGTGCTTTCTCATGCTTCTACACCGACTGGACGAGCCGGCCGGCACTCCCGCTGGCAAGTGATCCAGCAAAGGAGACAGATCATGCCAAAGCACCGTGCGCCAACCCGACGTATGGGCCAGCGGTTTTCCGCCGGCGCTGCCGTCGCTACCCTCAGCCTCACCGGGCTCCTCGGGGCCACGTCCGCCGCCTACGCGGACGACGCTCCTTCTCCTTCCGGCGTCAGCTTCCCCAACAGTCAGTTCAGCGTGGACAACTTCAACCGCATCATGCACGAACCACTGGACCAGTTCGCGCAGGAAGAGCAGGAGAACAACCCCACTAGAAGCCAGGGGCCCAACCCCATAAAGCCACCGGCTGGGCCGGAGGTCATCGACGACAACGGCATCCGGTGGGACGCTGACGGCTGCTCCACAAGCGATGTCCTGAGAGGCGGTGCTGCGGAAATCGCCTGCAAGCGGCACGACGTCGCCTATCGCACCCTCCAAACGAACGGCCGGTGGAACGAAGACAGCATGAGTGATGCCAACCGGCAGTTCGACGCGGACCTAACCACACTCGAGAACGAGGGCAAGACCAGCCCTGTGCAGGGCGAACCGCTCAGCGGAGGTGTCGCCGTCGGCACCAACCTCCCGAGCTTCGTCAACGACCTCCCGGCTTTCGACGGCAGCTCTGGCAGCCCCTTCGACAGCCAGAACCACCCCGACGGTGCGTTCCAGCCCTCGGACGGTGAACGGTAAGAGGGCGTCCGCTTGCCACATAGCAGGCTTGATCAGTCGAACAGGGTTCCTGTTCGACTGATCTGGCGGTGGTCCAAGGGATCGGCTGTACGCACGGGGCGAGGGAGCGCAACACCGCTGTGCGAAGACAGAGCTGGAGTCCCTCGCACTCGCCCCACCTGGCGCCGTGGCGACCGACCGTGGCGTCGTCCGGTTCGGGTTCGGGTGGGGGCACGGCGGGGAAGAACGGGGCGTCGGCTGGGCCGTCGGGTTCGGCGGCGGCCGCGGGGCCGGTGGGGGAGATCCCTCAGGGTGCGGGGCCGCAGACGACGTACACGGTTCAGCAGCAGCCGCCTGCGGGTAGCTGTCACTACCGGTATGAGAAGGGTGAGCCGCTTCCGGATCCCAAGTGCACGCCGGGGGCCACCTCGCCGGCGGTGACGCAGGCGAATCTGGCCACGACCATCTGCCGCAAGGGCGGCTACACCAAGGGGATCCGGCCGCCGGAGGCGGTTACAGGCAAGGAGAAGCAGCTGAACGCTGCCTCGTACGGCTACAAGGGCAGTTTCAAGGACGCCGAGTACGACCATCTCCTCAGCCTCCAGCTGGGCGGTGACCCGAACGACTCCCGTAACCTGTGGGTGGAGCCGGCCGACCCGGGTCATAAGCCGGGTTCGGGGGTGAACAACTTGAAGGACCCGGTGGTCGAGACGAAGCTGCACACGGCTGTCTGTTCCGGCAAGGTCACGCTCAAGGCAGCGCAGAACGCCATTGTCACCGACTGGACCACCGCATTGAGCAAGCTCGGGCTGGCGGCCTGACGCCATGCATCGGCGGGGACCGAGCGAACGGGCAGTGGCCGTGAGGAGGGCCGCAGCGCTCATGTGAGTCAGGCGGATTCCGTCTGCATGTCGGCGAGGACGCTGTCCAGTGCGTCGTCCTGATGCGGGGGCGCGATGTCGGAGAATGCGGCTCGGGCTCGGTTGAGGTCGTCGTGCCGGAGGGGGCGGGGTACTTGGGGGGTCAGCCTGATGATCAGTGGAGGGGTCCCCGCGTGCTGGTACGCGGCGAGTTTGTGGTGTCCGTCGAGGAGGTAGCCCACGCAGCTGTCGGGGGTGGGGAACAGTGCGACCAGCGCGGGCAGGTCGTGCCCGGCGCGGATACGGTCGCGATAGCCGCGCACCGCTCTGTGGTCGTGGGGTGGCCACGCGTCGGTGGTCACCAGCGCGAGTTCCTCGTCGGCGTACCAGTGGTGGACCTGGAGGGCGCGCGGGTGGATAACTCGCAGCTGGTGCGGAGCGAGCGCGGCCGTCATCACGTACCGTCCGGGTGCGAGCAGTGACAGCAGCGGGCGCAGGCGTTCCGGATCCGGTGGCTCAGCCTGGCCGGTGCGCGGATCGGGTACGAGGCCGGGGGCGCTGAGCCAGTCGGTGAGGTACTTGACCTCGGAGAGACTGGGGCTGCCCGTGCCTGCGCGGGCGGCCAGCCAGCCCACGCTGCCGCGGCCGTCGCTGGCTTCCAGGAACACCGGGTCGCCGGCGAGCAGGAGCAGGCTGCCACTCTCGTCGCCGGTCACTTCGATGACACCGTGCCCGTCGGGCACATCGAAGCACACGGAGGGGGGAGGCGAAGGAGGTCGTCTGATCATCTGCCGATCCTATGGGCGGCCGGCACCGTCACCCCGAGGCGCGAGATCCTCCGGCCCGACTAGGCGGACGCCGTCACTGAAATGGTCACGCGCGGCGACATCACCTGTTGGGCGCAGAGTAGATGTCAGTGCGGCGCAGAGTTTTGGCAGTGACCTTCGTCCGCGCAACGCGTTGTACGCGTGTCAGTGATGTGAATCGGTCCCCACCGGTTTCGTGTAGTGACGGCCTCGACTCCCGCCCGGCGTCGGGGCCGTCGCTGTGTTGGTCCCCCCCCCGGCGGCGACCTCGTCGTTGTGTCCCATGACGACCAGCGCCACGCGCGGGGGTCGGGCCTCGGATGACACGCTCGTTACCGGGCCCTGTCCCTTGTGTCGCCATCTCTCAGTCCCGGTGGTCGAGTATGGCCTCGGCTCCCACTGGGCTATACGTCGTGCACCACCGGTCATCCGGTATCGGATGAGGCGAGGATGCCGGAGCTCGCCCGACGGCTGTCGGCTCCCTGCCGTGGATCAGCGGATGTAGAGTCGGCCTGGGGCGCGGTTTCGGCGTTGCCGCCGACCCGTTTCCCCAGGCCGCTCACCGAACCCGGCGTGCGACTCTCACCGCACCGGGCTCTCCACGGTTTCTGCTGTCAGGCGTGGTTGTGCAGGGGCCATGGGCTTGGGATCTTGACGACTCCTCGGTAGCGATACCGAGTAATGGGGACTGCTGCGAGATTGAACAGCTCGGTCCCCTCCACGACTGGGCTCTTCCAGCGGCCCGTTGCCGGGTCGTGGAGCCAGCGGTAGACATCCGTCCCGTTCCAGCGGTGCAGCGTGCGCCACCACGTGACGACCCTGCGCCATACGAAATGCGCCAAGGCCGACATGGTGTGTTTGCATACCGCGTGCTTGAAGTAGTTCGCCCACCCGCGCATGATCTGGTTGAGCCTGGTCATGACGTGGGCTGGTCTCTGCTGCGACGATCTGTGTGTCAGGGCCCGGATACGCTCCTTCAGTTGTCGGACGGGTCGGTCCGCGATGAAGGTGTAGACGTGCCATGTGCTCGTTCCCTTCTTGCGGCGCCACTGGATGTGGAACCCCAGGAAGTCGAAGCCGTCCGCCATGTGGACCACCCGGGTTTTGGCCGGTGACAGCCGCAGCCCGAGGGGCCTGATCACATCGGCGATGTCCTCGCGCAGGTTCTCCACGTCGCTCTGGTGACCGTTGGCCATGACGACGAAATCGTCCGCGAAACGGACGATCCGCCAGCACGGCAGTCCCCTTCTGCGACGGCTGGCCCGCCTGCCCTGGGTGGACAGTTCTCCTCCTTGGAGCCACGGCCCGTGTACGTGCTCATCGAGCGCGGTCAGGGCGATGTTGGCCAGCAGGGGTGAAAGGATGCCGCCTTGCGGAGTACCGGTGTAGGTCTCCTCGCGTCCGCCGCCCTCGGTGAGGACGCCGGCCTTGAGGAACGCCTTGACCAGTGCCAACACGCGCTTGTCTTTGATCCGTTTGCGCACCCGGTCTATCAGGGCCGTGTGGTCGAACGAGTCGAAGCACGCCTCGATATCGGCGTCCAGCACCCATCTGTAGCCCTTGGTGCCGAACATCTGGATCTCGGCGATCGCGTCGTGTGCTCTCCGTTTCGGCCTGAAACCGTAGGAGACCGGCAGGAACCCAGCCTCGAAGATCGGTTCCAGCACCAGTTTCAGTGCGGCCTGGACCACGCGGTCGGTGACGGTCGGCATGGTGGCTTCATACTGCCCCTCCTGCTGTACTCGTTCGGGATTGGGGGGTGAATTTCGTGCATTTCAGGGCGCGTTGGCGGCAGGCCGCCTCGACGCCGGCGGTCCAGGGGATGCCGACCCGGCCGTTGGCGGTTCGATGGGCGGTGAGGTCGCCGCAGTAGATCCAGTGATAGATGGTGCCGGGCCGGATGCCGAGCCGCGCGGCGGCGTCCTGGACGCTGATCTCGCCGCGGGCGGCGACGTCGGCGGGCAGCGGGTGACTGCCGGGACCGGTAGGGCCGGGATGTTTGAGCCGGGTCAGCTGTGTGCGGAGATCGGCTTCGACTGTGGTGTTCCAGGGGATCGCGACGCGTCCGTTGCCGCGGTGCCTGGCCGCAAGTCGTCCGGCCTTGACCTGGTAGGCGATCGCAGCGGGGAGTACTCCCAGGCGGGCTGCCACCTGCTGGATGCTTAACTCGGCGTCGGCCGTGTCGCTGGCCGGCAGCGGACGGCTGCCGACCCCGCGGGCAGCGAACTGTTCCGGGTGTGCGAGCCAGATTCGGCAGCAGGTCTCGACGTGTGCGTCCCAGGGGATGCACCAGCGGCCGTCCGGACCCTTGCGCGCGGTGAGCCGGCCGATGCGGATCCAGTAGTAGAGGACATGGCAGTTCACGCCCAGGCGGTCGGCAGTCCGTTGGATGGTGAGTTCATCGGGTTGCATCCCGTGCGGGAGGCTCTCTCGTGGGACGAGGTGGCCGGAGGCATCGATCTGGCGGCGGCAGTCGGCCTCGACCTGCTGGTTCCATGGGATGCACCATCGTCCGGAGGCATCTTTGCGGCCCGTCAGGCGGTCATGGGTGAGCCAGTAGTAGACGGCATTCGCGGTGATCCCGAGGATTTTCGCGGCCTCGTCGACGCCGATCTCCCCGTCGCCGAACGGCGACGAGGAGGGGATCTTGTAGGTGTAGCGGATCCACTTGACGGCCGTGACGGTGTAGGGCTGGCCGGTGCCGGTGGTCAGCCCGGCCCGGGCGAGCTCGGCGGTGATCTCGGTGTTGCTGTGGCTGGGGCTGAGCCGGGCGATCAACTCCCGTGCCGCAGCTGGGGTCTTGCGGTTCTGGGCGGACGTGTGTGGGCGGCGGATGTCGAGGATGTCGGTGGCGCCGGTGTGCCAGCGCACCCCGATCCGGGCCCGGGTGCGGTCCGTCTCAGGCAGCAGCGTGATGTCCGAGATCATGGTCCGCAGCAGCCGCTTGCGGTCCCGTCCTTGGTCGTGGCAGCCCACCACAGCCCGGGCAGATCAGCAGCGAGCGCCCGCAGCCCGTCGCGGTCCGGCAGTGCCGGCCGGGCCTCGCGGACCTGGGCAAGCGCGGCCTCTGCCTCGGTTAGAGCGGCCAGCCGGGCCTCCCAACGGGACTCCAGTGTGCGGGCGACCAGCCGGTTCTCCGGCTCGACCGCGTTGAAGGCGCGCTCGGCGCGCTGGGCATCGAACCGGGCCCGCTCCACCGCCAGTTCGGCTGCCCGATGAGAGCGGCCGTGGCGGACGGTGACCTCGTCGGCGGCGGCCAGGGCCCGCTCGATCTGCCCCGGGGACAGGGCACTCAGCAGCAGCCGGGCCACCGGCTCGTCGACCGCGTCGGCCCGGATCGAACGGCAGGTCGCGGTGGCCTCGTGGTCGGCGCGGGACGACGAACATCCATAAGCCGCCTGCTGATGCTCGTAATAGCGCGTGGTCATGGGCCGTCCGCACGAGCCGCAGAACATGATCCCCTGACACAAGGCCAGCCCCTCGCGCGGCGGGCGGGCCCCGTCGTGCGTGCAGTTCGCCTTGAGCTTCGCCTCGATGGCCAGGTAGTCGGCCCAGCCGATGTAGCCCTCGTGGTGATCGTGCAGCACGATCGGCCACTCCTCACGGGGCCGCAGCACGATCCCGGTGTTCACGCTGCCGTCCGGGCGGACGGTGCGCCGGGTGACGTACCGGCCATAAACATAGGTGCCCGCATAGCTCGGATTGCGCAGCACCCCCAGCACCCGAGAGTGCGTGAGCTTGCCCCAGCGCAGCTGACCGGCCCAGATGCCACCGTAGGCGCGCAACGGAAAACGCCGCCCGACGAACTCGCCGACCACCTTGAACGCCGAGCCCTGCTCCTGGAACACGGCGAACACGTCCGCGATCGCGGCCTGCACCTCCTGGTCCGGGTCGAGCACACACATGCCCTCGTCGTCGTAGACATAGCCGACCGGCAACGGGAACCGCAGCTCAGCCCCGCTCGGCCGCGGCCCGCTTCGCTCCGTGCAGCCGGCCGGCGAGGATGTGCAGCTCCGCCTCTGACATGCTGCCCTTCAGCCCGAGCAGGAGGCGGTCGTTGATGTCCGCGAGATCGTAGACGCCGTCGGCGTCGACCAGCAGCGCGTTGGTGAGGCGGGCCAGCTCCAGCAGGCGGGCGAAGTCCGCCGAGGACCGGGCCAGCCGACTCACCTCCAGCCCGAAGACCGCCCCCACCTCGCCCAGGCAGACCTGCGCGACCAGGTCCCGAAACCCCAGGCGTTCCGTCCCGAACTTCGCCGAGCGGCCCAGGTCCGCGTCGATGACGAGCACGTCCTCACGGGCCCACCCCAGCTCCACGGCCCTCTCCACCAGGTCGTACTGACGCAGCGTGGACTCGGTGTTGTCGCGGACCTGCACATACGTCGACTGCCGAAGGTAGACCGCCGCCGTCCTCGACCGGTGCGACGCCGTGATCTTCGACAGCCCGTTCACGGCCGCCACCCAGCGCCGACTCGGCCATGTTGGCCAGCACCATCACCTGCTCGCACAACGCACCCACCTGCGGCATCAGCCCTCGCCCCTGGCCTCACCGAGGCCCGCGACCGGCCCATCCCCGCCGCCTTCACGATGCCCCGCCCACCACTCGCTCACCCCGGCGGAGGAGCGCATCCGCCAGCTCCCGTGCAGCACACAGCTGTTCAACCGAGAGCCGGTGGTCCAACGGCACCTCCCCACGATCCGTCCACGCCTGCGGCAGCGTCACGGTCCGGGCCACCCCGTACGCACACACGAACACCAGCGCACCACCCCGGCGCTTGGCGTAAAGAATCTCCAGACGCTCACCCGCCATCGCGTGGAACGGATGCGTCACCGTCACAAAACCCAAAGACGGCCTGGACGATCGGGCACTATGCCGTGACCGTCGGAATGCCTAGGCTTCTGACCTTGCCCGAGCCGCCCGGCTTGGGGATCTTCCGCTCACGCACCGGCAGCGGGCGAAATTCACCCGTTTTCAGTACGCGGCGAAGGTCCTCAAGGAACCCGTAAGTGCCAATCTCCTCTTCCACGTTGACGGCCGTCAGGCCGTCAACTCCGGGGGTTTTGGCGCCTTTGTTCCCCGCGACCCGTTCGAACGCCACGAGCAGCGTCGCCGGGTCGTGCACGAGGTTGTACAGATCGTCGAACCTGCGGCCGGGATCGGCCGCCGCCCAACAGTGAAGTTTGGCCTGCATCCCCGATACCCGCTGGTGAGACCCCATCGGGGCCTCCGGAGCACCGCTGTTCAGCGGTGCGTCTTTCGGCATTGCAGCCTCCTTCCCTTCTCGATTCCGCTGCCGCCCTTCCCCATGTGCGCGGGCTCTCCCCGGCTCGGAGTACTACGGCGGCTCCGCCCCGCCCGGCGCTGTCGGCCGACGGTGGACCCATCCCGGCCTCCGCGCTGGCCACGCGGGACCTGGAGCTGTCACCAGGCGGTTCCCATGTTCATTGCCGATCGTTCGACGGAGTAGGCGCCCGACTATGTCCCTGCGATATCGCCGTACCTACGCCGCAGACCTTCAGTACGGCCTCCCGGCAGGCCTACTCAGACCCGCCCAAGGAGTTCCCCAAGTACCCCGCAACTCAAGGGGGGTTTGGGTGCGCATCGCCTCCGGCCCATATCCACCAGGTTCGAGCCGGTGAGCCGTTGAGGGACTTAAAACGCCGGTTCCTCTCGTACACCTCTCCATCTCGCTCGCCGGACCCGCACTATCTGGCAGTACTGGCACGTCCCGGCTTTGTCAGGACTACTCCCACCCTCCCCGGCACCTCCCGGGTCAGGCTGTCCTCAGCTTCACGACCCTGCTGCGACAGGGCCGGGGTGCAGGTCTTTCACCTCCACACAATCGAACAACGCCTCATGGCGTACGAGTAGGTCTACTCATGCGGGCTTCGGGGCTTGTCGGCACGATGCTGTGCATGACACAGAAAGATCGCCGTCCCGGACCGCACCGGAGGATTGCCGTCGTTGCGGCCGCTGCCGTGGCAGCGCTGGCGGCGACAGCGGGCTGCGGAGGGCCAGGATTCGGCGGTACCGATCCCAAGTCGGTGGTGGAGAGGGCGCAGTCGCTTGCGCAGGAGACGCTTGAAGCGGTTCGCCCGACCATCGGATCGGCCACCGCGTCGGTTGACAGCAGCCGTTGGTCGAAGTGCTCGACTGAGACACCTGGTGTGCACAGGTTCTCTTACGCCTACGTTCTGAAGGTCAATGTTCGCAAGGATGCCTCTCAGCCCGTGATGGACGCGGCTAAGGCGTACTTCGCCAAGGCCGGATACAGGCTCGACATCCCGGACCCGAGAATGGCCAGGGTCGGGGGCGCGCTGCCCAAGTCCCATTGGTGGGTCGGGGTGGGCGTACAGGACAAGTCGTTCATGTTCATCAGTATCGACTCGGGCTGTGTTTTCACGTCCTCCGACCCGAAGGTCTGACATCCCTGAACGCGGTGTGGCCGGCCGGCAGTGCAGCCTGGCCGATGACACGGCTCAGTCCTGCAACGCCTCAGTGCATGCAGATGGCGGAGGATTGCTCGACCCGTTCCGAGGGCCTGTCGTGGTGTGATGGCGCTGGGGGGCGGGTTTCGTGGTGAGTGCAGGGGCTTGGCTACGCTGCCTGCTGTGTCCTCGACACGGAACACCTGCAAGCAGGCCATTCTCGCTGTCACGAACACGGTCAGGGACGTCGGCGAGGGAAGAGGCGATACGGCCGAGACGGTGGGCGGCTGGCTCGGGCTATGACTCAGAGGAATCGGACACCATGGGAAAAAAGAAGAAGAAGCGTCCGCAAGGCGAGTGGAAACAGCCGGCGAAGTCAGCCGAACGGCAGGCGTGGGAAGCGGAGTCGCGCAGACTGCGCTCCAGCTTGCGGCAGCCCAAGCTGCCGCAGCGGCGATTGATCGCGACGATGTTCGTCTTGTTCCTTGTGATGTTCGGCGGCTTCTTCGTCTTCTTGCTTCCCTCTCAGTCACTTGTCAGTGACCTGCGTTCGCGTGGAGTCGCCACGCGGGCGACGGTCACGTCATCTCCGCGGGACAAGTTCGGCAGCCCGGGCAATATCAAGATCCGGTTCGACGCCCCCAAGGGAGAGGTCAACACGGTGCTCAGCGACTGGGGAGGCAGGCGTCCTGACGGTCTCGTTCCCGGAAGCCCTGTGTCCGTGACCTACGATCCACACGATCCGACCCGCGTGCTGACGACGGACTGGGTGAAGCATCCGCCGACCGTGACATTCCCGATGCTCGTGACACTGGTGCTGAGTGTCCTTCTGCTGGCCGGAGCGACCCTGGTCACGATACGGCGCCGCACCCTGCAAAAGTCGGAGAAGCGACCTGAAGCAGCCGGTGGTCAGCGGATGGCAGAACCGGCCCCCTGAGGACCGTACTGCCCCGCGCAGCAGTGTCCCCGAACGAGATGCGGGGTGCGCCGCTCGGCGTGCTGTCAAACCCGGCACGGTGGCGGGCGATCCGCTGACCTGCCAATTCGTGTGAAGAGCAGGCGCGTTCCCCTCCCACCGGTGATGATAGTTCGGTATATTTCTCCTCTGGGTTTCGTGGCGGAGCCCACCACCGAAGACAGGCACACCCCAGGGGACTCCGTGCTGAAGTCGATGAAGAACACCACCCGCCAGCCGTTCGCCAACACCCTCACCGACCTCGGCCGCGCCATGGACGAACGGCGCGCCGTCGTCATCGCGTACGCCGACGCCGACACTGCAGCGGCACACGCCTATGTGCAGTGCCGGGAGGAATCGGTGGCGGGGAGTGCCGACACCGGGAGTGACGACGGACGCTCTTATATTTCACTTAGAGCGTTTCCCTAGCGTCTCGTTCATGATGATGCAACGTGGTGCAGTCGGATCTGTTGTCCTCACGGCCGTGGCGTTGACGGCTACCGTTGGGGTGGCCGCCGCGGCTCCCGCCCCCGACAAGGCCGCCGCCTCGGTGTCCCACGGCAAGGTGACGGACAATCTGTACATGTCGCTCGGTGCATTCGAGGATGCCACGTCTGGCGAGGACCCGAAGGTCAAGGCCATGATTGACCGTACGGACATCGGTGGCGTACAGGTGGTGGCGCCCTGGAAGGCCCTTGAGGGGAAGAAGGGGGAGTACAAGTGGTCGCGGCTGGACAATGCCCTGAAGTATCTCCAGGAACGCCATAAGAAGCTGTTCGTCCAGGTTCAGGATCGGTTCTTCGATGTAGCCATGAAGGACGCCAACGTTCCCCAATATGTGAAGGACGAGGGCGGGGTCGCGCCGACGGTCGATGAGAACCCTGACAACCCCACGACCCATGGGGCCATGGTCGCGCAGTGGAACAAAGAGGTGCGAGCAGACTTCCAGGCCATGCTGAAGGCGATGGCGGAGAAGTTCGACGGCAAGCTCGCCGGGGTGAACCTTCCGGAGACCGCGGTCGAGGTGGACACCAAGAAGGATCAGACCAAGTACACCTCGAAGTCCTACATCGATGCCGAGATCGACAACATGCGCTACGGCAGGAAGGTCTTCACAAGGACGCAGTTCATCCAGTACATCAACTTCCTGCCGGATGACGACGACCACAAGCGCATGAAGGAGATGTTCGACCTCGCCAGGGATAAGAAGATCGGCATCGGAGGACCGGACACCCTGCCGGACCGGAAGTACCAGATGGAGAACTCCTACAAGTTCCTCCACGAATACAAGGATGCCCTTCCCCTCGTCGCGATGGCCGTCCAGGAGCCCGACATCAACGCCAAGGATCCCAAGACCGGTAAGCCGTACACCCGCGAACGGTTCACGGACTTCGCCCGCGACTACCTCGGTGCGCGCCACATGTTCTGGACCACCGAAGCGGACTGGCTGCAGAAGCCCCCGGCATGACACGTGCACGAGTCCGGCTACTCAGACGCGTGTGAGTGACCGAGCGCTCCCAGGGGGCACAACCTCGCGATGTGATCAGCACATGATCTACGGGAATTGCGCAGGTCGGCCCATCAGGGACTGTAAATCGTTCGGCTCTCGCCTGTAGTCGGTGGTGACGCCGAGTAGCTGTCCTTGATCACGATCTTGTGGATATCAACTCCCTTGTGGGGACGGTGTTTTCGGGGCTGCCGGCATTGGTCGTCGAGGACGTGGCGGACGGCGGTGACGCGGTGGCGGTCACGGCTCGGACCCGGGAGGCGGCGGTGCGGTGTCCGGTGTGCGGGACACCGACAATCACCGCCGGACGGTGAGGGACGTGCCGGTCGACGGCCGCCAGGTCGTCGTCCATCTGCGCGTACGGCGGCTGGCTTGGCCCTGGGCTGCCGGCGGCAGACCTTCCGCGAGCAGGTTCCCGGACTGCTGGAGCGCCGTCAGCGCCGCACGGTGCGTCTTGTCGGGCAGATATCCCAGGTGGCGCGGGAGTTATGCGGCCGGGCGGCCGCACACCTGGCCGGCCTGCTGGCCGTGCCCGTTTCCCGCAGCACCGCGCTGCGCTTGCCGTTCCGCCCTGCCGCGTGCCCGGGGCTCGCTGCGCGTCCCCCCGGGCCGCGCGCTTCGCGCGCTCACGCGCAGCGGGACGCGGCAGCCGGTCCTAGTTCTGCTACTTCGCCGCCGGGATAGACGCTGCCCACCTTGCTGACGAGGCCACTCTGGCCAGCACCTTCAGTCAGTACGTTCCTTGCACCGGCGGGGCTTCACTCTTTTCCCGAACTCTCCACACTCTCTGCGTCCGAAGCTGCGGGGCTTCCGTTACGCGGAAAGAGAATTTCGGACAGGAAGCCCTGTCCTGCCCCGGTGCCCGGTACCTCACAGCCAGCGCCTAGCCACCGCACAGGCGCCCCTCCCCAGGTGTCACCGGCGTCCGAAAAGAACTACTGGACATGTATAGGGCGTTGACGCCCCGTCAAGCGCATGCGAAGCATGGTCCCGCCAAAAACAGCGAAAGGATCAGCTCGTGAGAATGCTCAAACGGGGGGCGGCTCTCCTGACCGCTTTTGTGGCGGTCGGTGTCATGTTCGCTGCGGATGCGCAAGCAGCCCCCACACCGGAGCCGCGTCACAGCGCTGTCGCGCACCTCACCACGCTGTCGACGCGCCGCGTCGATTCGGTGTCGTGTACGGTCGGCCAGGGCAGGGAGGACCGCACTCTCCATCACCTGGACCACCACTCGCATCTGCATCGGCCCTGGCGAAGAAAACCCCGAGGACGCTCCTCAGCTGGCTCTGCCCGGCCCCGGCACCTACCGTCTCCTGGTCCACGGCCGCCACCGCGACGACGGTGACGTACGCGACGAGGGTGACCCGGTGGAGACCTATCTGTTCCAGCTGTGGCCGGCGCCCCTTGCCGGCCCCGTCACCCACAAGGCGGCGAGCCGGTTCGGGGCATCGTTGCGGAGCGAGGGTGCCGAGCCCAAGGGGCAGGTCCCGTCCTGGTTCACTGAGAAGACGTCCGGCTACGGGCCCGATCATCCTGCGTACGGCAGTTAAGCCAGGGCTTCAGTCTTTTGATGTCCGCCTGGTCCTCGAGGGACCCCGAGTCGTTCGGCGCGCTCCCTCCAGCCGGGCCGTTCCGAAGGGGGAGTGTCCTGCCAGGGTGCATCCAGCGTGATCACGGTCTAGCCGGTGGGCTGTCGGCTCCATCTGCCGCCGCTGATCGCACGTAGGGCCCGCTGCCAGGGCGTGCGGTCTGCCGCCCGTGCCGCGTCGCGGGCCTGCGCGGCCAGCGCCAGGGCCTCTTGCCGTTCGTCAACGCTTCCCATGCCGTCCACCGTGCCCAAGCAGCCTAGGGCCCGACGCGGCCGCTAGGTTCCAGCAACTCACCATGAGCGGCCGCTGGTTCGCTCCCTGTTGCGACGAGTGGGTAAGGGTGAACCAGCGGCCGATGAGCGGATAGGAGCCGATGTCAGTTGGGGCTCTCCCAGGTGACGGCGAAGTCCCCGCCGGAGATGGCGCCTGGCTTCGCCATCACATCACCGCTGTCGTGGTTCTGCATGGTGAGTGGGGTCGGCGACAGGCTGCCGAACGTGGTGCCGTTGGCCTGGGAGTCGGAGAAGTCCACCGAGCCGAAGTCGGGCAGGCTGGCTATGCTGCCGTTCGCGGTGGTGGCTTCTGCGATGACCTCGGCGGAGCTGTCCTGGTAGCCGGCGGACCCGGCGTGGGTGGTGGCCCTCGTCCAGCCCTGGGTGCTGTCCGAGAGCATCATGGTGAAGGTGCCGTCGCCGTTGTCCTTGACGGAGGCGGTGAGGTGGTCGCCGGGGGCGACGGTGACCGAGTACGGGCTCTCGGCGGCAGGAATTACCTCCCACCAGGCGCCGTAGTGCGCCTTTCCACCGATGCAGTCGGCTTCGGTTCCGGTTTGTTCCAGTGCTTTGTTCCGGTATCCGTCCAGGCCGACCCAGTAGGACGAGTAGGAGTCGTGGGAGTCGCACTTGACCGCGGGCTGAATCCATGAAGAGGCCACGGACTTGTAGGTGCCGGAGGAGCCGGAGGCTACATAACCGGACCAGTTACCCGAGGTGGCGTTGGTCTTCGTGGCGTCGCTGAGCCCTTGCAAGTCGTGGGTCTGCCGGCTCGCGGCGGTGCCGTTGATCCGGGCCTCCAGCACGCTGTGGGTGGTGGGGGCGGCGGCCCGGGCGGCGGGGGCTGTGAGGGCCGTGACGGCTATGGTCGTGGCGACAGTGAGCAGGCAGGCGGAAGCTCGTTGGGGCATGGTAGGGGGACTCCCTTGATCGTGGGGTTGCCGGTCCGACGGCACAGGGCCGCCCGGCACCGGGTGACGCCGCCACGAGCGGGCCCGCTCTCCTCAGACGGTGCACGCAAGCGTGCTCAACGGGTCATGGCCACGGCAAGACGTTGACCTGCGTTTAGCCCTATTTGACAAATCCGCTGTCGATCACTGGATGAGCGAAGCGTTGAGCTGGGGATCTAGGATCCGTTTCGACTGACCGACACACCGACGAGGCGTTCCCGGAACTCAACAACATCCTGGACTCGCTTGATCAACATCTCCTGCCCGAACTCGGCATCTGCGATCTCTCGGCTTCGTGTCGGTGGTGGTGAGAGTCGGTGGTGGTGTTCTGGGGTGAGGTGTTGTGGGGCTGGTCAGTGGCTGTTTGTGGGTGGGTGGGTCGCTGTCATGAGGTGAGAGATTGATGGGCGGGACCACTGTCGTGGGGCTTTATCGCATGGCAGCTGATGCTGTCTCAGGTTCAAGATTTCTTATGCGCTGAGGTGGGCTCGGCCGGTGTGATCGCGGGGTGGATCGAGCGGTAGGAGTCGGCCGTGGGGCTGTGCTGCCCAGGGCGTTGGTGGTGCGTCGTTTGCTGGAGCGGCAGCAGGCGGGGGAGTTGTCGACCCGGCATGTGCGTGCGGTTGCTGAGACGGTGGGTGTTTCGGAGCGCACGGTGTGGCGCTGGCTGGAGCAGGCGAAGTCGACCGGGCGGATGGAGGCCGGGGTACGCGGTGTCGGACGAGGTGTGGGCGCTGCTTGGCGAGGTGGGAGGGAATGTCGCTGAGCTGAGGCGCCGGCTGGCCGCTGCGGGTCCGCTGGGTCCACGTCGGTGTGCACCCGACGGTTCCCGAACTGCGCCGGGTGCTCGCGGACGCCCTCGAGTTGGGCAGGCGTCTGCCGCGCGGGGCGGGAGAGGCCGACCTGATGCTGGTGAACGCGTTGAGACAGCCCCGCGTGCTGGTACTGGACGAGGCACAGCGCCTTCGGGGCCGGCGCTGGAGTTTCTGCGCGGGCTGTGGGACCACCCGGACACGGCACTCGTGCTCGCGGGGGCAGGCAGCGAACGGGCGCGGCGCCGGGTGCCCGCGCTGGCCTCTCGGGTGCTGACCTGGGAGTTGGTGCCGCGTCTTCGCCCGGGCGAGGTGGCAGCGGCGATGACAGCCTTCCACCTGCTGTGGGAGGACGTGAGCGAGGTCGATGTCGCGTGGGTGGACGAGCACGTGGGCCACGGCAATTTCCGGACCTGGGCGAAGCTCACCTCGCACCTGACCGCCGAGACCTACGGCAAGAGCCGTGCGGTGGTGGACCGCCGGATGCTGGAGCGGGCCTGCGCACGGCTCATGGGGCCGCAGTGACCGGCGCGGCCGGGCCGGGAGAGGGCGCTTCCCGCTCCGGCGTGCACGAGGACGGTGCGGACGCGCGGGGAGGCCTGCCTTCTTCCTCCCTGTCGGCGCTGCGCGGCCCTGCCGTGCGCCGTCTGCTCGCCCTGCGGCAGGAAGGGAGATTGACCACTCGTCATGTACGGCTGATAGCCGAGTCGTTGGAAGTGACCGAGCGCACGGTGTGGCGGTGGCTGGCCGCTGCCGAGCGTGTCTGCGGCCGCGGAGCCTGGGGCGCGGGCCCAGAGCAAAGACCGCTTCACGGTTACTCCGGAGGTGCGCCGTCTGCTGGCGTTGTGGAAGGGCAACGTGGCCGCGGTCCACCGCGAGCTGACTGCCCGCGCGGCCCGGCAGTCCCCGCCTGCGGCTCCGCCGCCGTCGCTGCCCACCTTGCACCGGGCGATCCAGCGGGATCTGATGCCGGGGGAGCGGGCCGGGCTTGCGAGTGGTGAGCGGGCGGCGCGCAAGCATGATGCGTTCCTGGCCCGGCCGCGGGGCTGGCGTAACCAGGTGTGGGAGACCGACCACGTCCAGTCCCCGCTGCTGGTCGACGTCGACGGCAGGGCCCGCAGGCCGTGGATCACGTGGTTCATCGACTGCGCGACGAACGCGATCACGGGCGCGGCAGTCACGCCGGGGGATCCGTCGCGGGAATCGGTGCTGGCCGCTTTGCGCTCCGCGGTCCTGCATGAGGAGCCCTACGGTCCGTTCGGCGGCCTGCCGGAGAAGGTGCGTGTCTACCGCGGCAAGGACTTCTTGTCCCGGACGGTGACCGCGGCGTTCGATCTGCTGGACGTGACGGTGGAGGACCTGCCCGCCTACGCCCCTCACCTCAAGGGCACCGTGGAGGGGTTGAACCGGGCGGTGGAGAGCATGTTCCTGGCTTCGACGCCCGGCTATGCCCGCCAGCCGTGCCCCGGCAAACGGGCTTCCCGCCCGAAGGACGAAGGGCTGCTCGGCTTCGAGGACTTCACCACCCGCCTGCTGGCCTGGACTTCGTGGTGGAACACCGAGCATCGCCCCGCGCCCTTGCGGGGCAAGACTCCGCTTGAGGCGTGGCAGGACGATCCCACCCCGCTGCGGGACGTGCCGGCCGCGGATCTGTGGACCTTCACCCTGGAAGACGCTGGCACCCGCACGCTGACCACTCGCGGCATCCGCTTCAGGCGACGCGACTATGTGGGGCCGTGGATGACCGGCCAGGCAGGTATTCAGGTCCGACTCCGTTTCATGCCCCACCACGATCACCGGATCGAGGTCTATCACGCGGCCACCGGCCGCTACCTGGGCTCTGCGGACCTTGCCGACCAGGCCACCGACGAACAGATCAGCGCCGTTCGAAGGGCGCGGGCCGCTCGCGCCCGCCGTCTGAAGAAGGACCTGGAGGCTTCCCAGCGCGAGCGCTACGCCGCTGTGAACCAGCCGGAGGCGCCCCGGTGGCTTGGCGCGCTGACCACCGCGCAGGCCGAGGCCGAGCTCGCCCAGGCCGCCGGCACCGCCCTGTCGGATCTGGCGATGCCGGGCCTCATCCCGCCCGCCGGGCCCCCGGCCCGCGGTGGGACTGACAGCAAGAACGAGCTGTGGGCGGGCGCGCCGCTCATCCCGAGGACGGCGCGCGCCTGAAGCCATGGTCCGGAGGGGGAGGTGAAGTCCTGCCCGTGGCTCATCCGCCCCAAGTCCTGGGGTTGGGGTGCGGGCAAGGGCACGGACACCGGGAGGTGGCCGGCGAGCCAGTCGAACGCGGCTGGGCATGTCTTGGACCACACGGTGAAGTTGTGTCCGCCCGCCGGGGACTCACCTGTGGTGATGGGAACGCGGCCCCGGGCAGCGGCCTTCAGATGCCAGATGGCACGCTGTGCCTCGGGGTCGGCCCGTCCCGCCACGACGTACAGGGACACGTCGATGTGCCGGTGTGCGGCCTGCCACTGCGGGTTGTTCCACTGCCGCACGCCGCGCCTGCCCCGGTACAGGTCCCCGGTGGAGGCGTCGGTGACTGGGCTGAAGATCCGGACAGAGCAGCGGCGGCAGCGTACCGTGCCGGGTGGTGGAAGGCGACGTTGGCGGCACAGAACCCGCCGGTGGAGTACCCCATGGCCGCCCAGCTCCGGGGCGCGTTGGAGACCTGGTAGTGGGCCACCAGCTGCGCTGGTACGTCCACCGCCAGATAGGTTTCGTTGCGTCGGCCGCTCACCGCGTCCACGCACTCGCCGTCGTGGCGCCGCGGGTGCCTTTGGTCCGCAGCCGGACGGTGGCGAAGGTGGACAGCTGCCACGGCCCACACGATCCGGCATGCGGGCCCCCAGTGCGCAGGGTACCGGCAAGGGACGGACGGCGCCCTGCGCGCTGGGCCGCTGAGGGCTGTGGATCAGCCGGGCGGCGCGGTCCCGGGTGCGGGTGGGCAGAGCGGTCGACAGACTGGGGCCGTGCCCGAGCCTCAGCTGCCGTCAGAAGTGCCGCCGCCGTCACGCCTTCCTAAGTCGGGGTACCTGGAAAAGGCGGCCTACATCGCCGCACCGGGAACCATCGTCGTGGGGCTGCTCTACTACTTCGGCAGCGTCTACACCAAGGCGTACTACACGACTCTGGGCGTGCTCCCCGAGGACCTGGGTTTCTCCTTCCAGGGCACCCTGGCCAACAGCCCGAGCGCGCTCTTTCTGCCGCTGTGGTTGTTGCTGGTCGGTGGCCTGACCGTGCTGCTGCTGCTCGGCTGGGTGGGCCATTGGCTGGCCATGCCCGCGCATGTGGCCTGGCGCCGTGCGGTGATCCGTGGACTGCTCGCCGCCGGTCTGGTCATGATGGTGGTGGGCGTCCCGATCTTCTTCGAGAACAAGCTGTTGGTCCCGCTCCCGCACGGCCAACTCCTGCGCGAGCTAGCACCGGCCCTGGTGATGGCCCTGGGCGCCACACTGGCCTTCTTCGCGGTCCTGCTGCGTGTGGGACAGACCTCAGAGGCACAGAGCCGGCCGGCACGCACCGGCGACCGACTGTGGCTGGCGGGCGGCGCCCTGCTCCTCGGGCTGCTGACGCTCTGCCTGTTGTTTGACATGGTGCGGTATGTGGCAGCACTCGGCCGGGGCAACGCCATTTCCCTGGCGAAGCAGGGTTACAAGGGCATGCCCTACGTGGCGGTCCATTCACGGGTGCCCCTGATGACCAGTGCCCCGCACATCACCCTGATCGACCATGGAAGCGGGAGCGGGCCGTACCGCTACGAGTACCTCAACTTCCGTATCCTCGCTAAAGCGCCGGCCAGGTTCTACCTGGTCTCCAACGCCTCGCACTGGACAGACCGCGACGTGGTGGCGCTGCCCGACAACGACAGTCTCTGGATGGAGATCTCCTCCTCACGTGAAGCCAGCGCTGGGTGATGTGGTGATGGGTGCGGGTGTCGTGGTCTCGTTGGCGCTGGGCGTGGGCGTCGCGGTGCCCGAGCTGATGGTGGTGGGCTCGACCGCTTCCCCGGTGACAGGGATCGTGACGGTGCCCTCCGGGGTCGTCATGACCAGGTTTGCGGTGTAAGGCCCCGGCTGCGAGGCGGTGTGTTCGACCACCACGTCACAGTTGTCACCGGGCCGCAGCGTCGTCCCGGAACAGGGGTCGTCGGTGATCGTGGTCGTCCCGGTGTCCTCGGTGCCGGGAGCAGCGAAGTTCTGAAGGGGCTGGGGCACTCCCGTCCCGTTGTGGACGGTCAGCGTTGCCGTGACCGGCTCGCCCACCTGCGAGGCCGACAGGCTGATCGCCGGTGCGCTTTCGTGCTCCGAGCCGCGGCCCGGGAAGACGTCGATGGTGCCGTGCTGGTGGTTTCCGCCCGGAGAGGGCGTCGTCGTTTCGTTCGTGGTGGTCGACGCTGCTGACGTCGGCTGCGTCGTCGTGTGGTTCGTGGGCGCGCCCCCGCCCTGGCAGCTCGCCGTCACCACCAACGCGGCCAGTACCAGGACCGCGGTCATGCCGCGGTCCAACACAGACGCCATGGCGTCGACACCTCCGCTTCAGGGGCTCGGGCTCTCAACCTGACACAGCGGATCACCGGGAACCCTGGCGGTCCGCCCCGTAACACGACACGACCACCCGAAAGGACACCCGGACAACACTGAAGGGCTTTCACCTCATGGAGTGAAAGCCCTTCAGGTGGTGGACACCGAGTCCTGAGCCGTGTTCGGTGCCGCGGCAGGCGATAACGGGTGATCCCGACGGCCCGGACCTGTTTGCGGTGCTTGCCGTGGCCGTAGCCGCGGTCGGCGTAGAGACTGTCGGGCCGTCGGCGGGGCCGTCCGCGTCGGCCGCGCACCGGCGGGACGGCCTGGATGAGCGGCATGAGCTGGGTGACGTCGTTGCGGTTGCCTCCTGCCGAAAGGCCGCCTCCAGCACGCCTTTTCCGCGACCACGATCAACGTGATCCAACTTGATGCCCACTGGACCGACCAGCTAACCTCCGCGTTTCAGTTGGCTGCGAGGACCAGTGTCACCACGAGGAACTCGGCGATGACGAGGCTGACGAGGCCGAGGATCACGGGATCGGTGACCAGGCCCCGCCTGGCGGGGGCGCGGTGGGCACCTCTGCTCATGGTGGCGCCTGGCGGTGCTCCGCGAGCGGAGGCGGGGCCGGTGACGGGCGCGAATGGTTGTGCCCGCCCCGGAAGCGGGGCGGCTCCCGGCGGGGCGTGTACCAGTTGCTCGTTGAGGACGGCCTCTGCGACCCCGGGGCCCGAATCAGCGCAGGGGTGACTGGGCCGGGCCCGGGTCGTTGAGCCGGGTGGTGGTCACCTGCCACGGAGAAGCCCTGGGACGACGGGCCCGGGGCTTCGTGGGGTCCGGCGGTCACAGGTTCCCTTCAGCGGGACGCTGCGGGACACGCTTCGAGCGCCCCCTGTGTTGGCGATCGCGGACGGCCCGGGACAGCGGGACGCTTCCCCTGCGCAGGTGCGCGGGGCGAGGCCCCGGCAAACCCTCCTTGGCCGGGACGCGGAAGGAACGCGTTCGCACCAACTCGCTGCCCGCCGCGCCGTTTTGGGCCGCCGTCCACGGCTCCCCCGGGGCGGCGGTCCAGTGGCGGCGGCAGCAAGGATCGGAGAGTTCGCCTGGAACCGGGCCGGATCAGGCCGCCGCCTGGCGCGAGGCAGCGGCGAAGACGCTGAGTGTCTGTTGCGGGGCGTGTACCAGTTGCTCCTTGCCCGTCTCGACCGCCTCGAATCGTATGTACCGCTTGCGGGCTGACAGTCTGGTGCAGCTGGTCCCCGCCCCGAGCGGGGGCCAGCTGCTCGGCGGCCGACTCCCGGGCAATGAGCCCCGGTACGGCCGGACCGGGGCGGCAGACCGGTGGGATTCGAGAACGCCGTCGGCGGAGGGTGCAGAACGAGCACCCAGGCACGCGCACAAGTGGGCCCGGTTCGCGCAGGACAGCTGGGCGGACTACCTCGCCGCTTGCCAGGCGTTGGAACACTGCCTCTTCACCAGTCCTGCTGACAGACGGGCAGGTTCGCGAGTACCAGCTGCCGCCGGCCGAAGGAAAGAGGGACGATCCGCGCTGGCCCGGCTTCGCCCGCCGCTACGGCTTCGACCTCGACCGCCCCATGCAGTAGGAGGTCGAATATGGAACCGGCCGAACTCAAGCGCCTGGTGATGGAGGCCGTCGAGGGCTGCATCGACCGGGAAGTCCTCGCCGAGGTCATGGCCGATGAAGAGCAGCAGCGTGCCCAGCTCGCCGCCATCCTCGGCCGGCAGCAGGACGGCTGAACGAGCGCACGGACTCAGCCATTGGGAAGCGCGGGTGCGGCGAATACCGCCCGGGGCGGGGCTTGGGCTGCGAGACTGATCCTGCCCCGTCGTCCCCCGTCGGCGGGGCACCTACGCTGCAGGGACGCTCGGCTGGCCGCGGACAAAGCAAGCGGCTGGCGCCCAATCCGCCGAGGCGGGTGGCAAGGGCACCGGCCAACCGAAGACACACACCGCTTGAGGACAGGAAGTGACCCGCACGGGTTGCGTCGACCTGTGAGTGTAGCGGTGCGACAGGCTCGAGGAACGCCTCCTTACCCGCGATGATGTAAGTCCGGTAACTTTCTTTCGTTGGGTGTGTTGTGGCAGGCACACCGGGTACCGAAGTCATCAGCGTCGTCAAGGAGTTCCGTCATGCTGCACTGCACTCGAGGCGCGCCACGATCGGGTCCTGGAGGACCTCGGTGCTCGCCTCGTCGACGCCCCGGCCTGCCGATTCCTGGATGAGCTGTTGCTGTTCGAGGCCCTGTAGGACGGCTCAGGGCGCGTGAACCGGCACTGCTCAGGACCGATACCGCGTCGCCGTTCGCACTCTCGAAACCCAGCGGCCTGCCACCGCCGCCGGAACGCCCACCCTCACGGCATAACCCCCGCCCGCAACGCCGCCGCCGGCGCCCTGCACAACCGACGAGGAGCAAGTGATGATCCGCGCCGGACGCCAGAAGTACGCCCAGAACAGCGAAGAGCTCGCCGCCGCCATGGGCGTGACGATCGGCACCTTCCGCAACAAGAAGCCCTATGCCGCCGAGGACTTCCCGCCCCTGATCAGCTCCGACGGGGCGCGGGTGAAGCTGTGGGACAGCGAGCAGACCGCTGCCCACCTGGCCGGCCGACCCGTCCCCGAACCGCAGCAGGAGGACGACGAGCAGGACCTCCTCGACCGCAACGAAGCCTCCGCCGAGCTGGGCGTCAGCCCCAAGACCTGGGACAAGAACTACAAGACACACCCCCAGATTGCCCCCCACCTGATCACGGTCAAGGGTGTTGAGCACTGCCCGCGCGGCATCGTGCAGGCCTTCCGCACGGGCAAGGACGCCGGCGCAGGCACCGGGCCCAAGGGCCGACCGAAGGGCAGCGGGGACATGGTGCCACGCGACGAGATCTTCGCCCGGGTCGGCGACCTGCTCGACGAGGACCCGGCGGTGACCCTCGCAACCGTCCAGGAGCGCCTCGGCCTGTCCTACGCCGCGGCCGCGCGAGCCCTGCCCCGGCTGCGCGGGGAGCGGATCGCCGACCTGCTGCAGGCCGAACCGCACCTGACCCCCGAGGCAGTCGCCACCCGTCTCGGCTACCCGACCGCGGTACAGCGCACCGCCCTTGCCAGCGCCGCCACCGAGCTGCGCGCCCGGCAGGTCCAGCCGTACCTGCAGCGCGTCGCCGACGTCCTGGTCGGCGCCGGTCTGGCGGAGCAGCAGGACGTCGTGGTGCATCGCATGGAGGGCGATGTTCTCGCCGCGGCCGTGTTGCTGAGTGGCTCCGGTGCACCCGCCCTGGTGTGGGACGAGCGCTACGGCTGGCGCACCGCCGTCAGCCGGCGCCACCCCATCGGAAAGGAGACCGGGACCCCGCCGGAGGGCAACGACATCCGCTACCTGAGCGAGGAGAAGCAGCCCGAACCCGCCGAGCTGCTCGCCGCGCTCACCGACCACCGGCACGGCTCCCGACGCCCCAAGACGATCTACCCGGCCGGTACCGCCGTGCACGGCTGAACCGGCAGAAGGCCTCCATACGAATCCGGCCGAAGGCTGATCCATTCAGGGCCCGGGCCATCAGAACGGAAGTTCTGGTGGCCCCGGCCCTTCACCGTTTGAGCCCGCATGCGATCAGCGACGCGGAACGTACGTGTCAGGCCCCTCGCCGGGGTACAGCGCGACCCGGCCAGCGAGTTCGGGAACGAGATCCTGCGGCGAGACCGCGCACGGCTCGCCGTAGCCTCGCGCCCACCTCATCGCCACTCGGCGAGTGCGTTCCCTGCGGAGCAGTCCGTCTCGCTCGGTGTGCACGAACCAGTCGCACCGCCCCCGCGCCGACAACCAGGCGCGGCGGATTGCACTCGGCTGCAGTCACACCCTCGGACCCCTCTCTCGGAGTCCTGTCAAACCACCGTACGGTGGCAGGCGTCCCGCTGACGTGCCAATTCGCGTGAAAAGCAGGCGCACCCCCTCCCGTTGGTGATTATAGTGCGGCATATTTCTCTTGTGGTTTCGTGGCAGAGCCCACCACCGAAGACAGGCACACCCCCAGGGAGACTCCGTGCTGAAGACGATGAAGAACACCGCCCGCCAGCCGTTCGCCGACACCCTCGCCCGGCACCCCTCCCCGGCCCGCCACCTGCCGTACGCGGCGGACCAGGGAGGTGTCCCTGTGCCGCGCGGCCCGTCAGACCCCGGTCCCGCTCGCGAAGACGAAGTGCATGGGGCGGCTCGGGTCCGTGGTGCGGAAGTGCAGTCTGGCGGTCATGTGGCCGGTGCCGGGTGGCTTGAACGTGACCGTGAAGCCGTACTCGTCTCCGGGGCTCAGGGCGACGTTGGCCGCGGGCGTGATGGCGAAGTGCGGATTTCCGGTACCGCCGCTCGTGTTCACGGAGAGGGTGCTCGAACCCACGTTGAAGCAGCGCAGTGGCAGAGTCGCGCTGCTGCCGACCGGTACCGCGCCGAACGCGAGGTTCGCGTCGGTGGCCAGAACGGGGCCGCTGGGAGACTTGAGCTCGAAGACGCTGCGTCCATAGGTGCCGACCCGGAGCAGCGACGGGCTCACGCTGGAGTCGAGGCCAAGGCTCTTGCAGTCGACGGTGGGCAGGCCCACGCCGAGGACGGACCAGCTCGCCCCCTCGTCGACCGACTGCATGACCCCCGCGTCGCTCGCCACCACGATCGTGGGAATGCCCAGCCCGGCCAGCTGCGACGTCCAGTGAATGCCGTCGACGGACGTCAGGATGTCCCAGTCGCCCACGGCCACGAACCCACCTCGGTGCCAGGTGACACCGAGCAGCCGCGAGTTGGTCCCCGAGGACTGCCGTGTCCAGGCCGTGCCGTCGGGCGACGTGAGCACCGCACCGCTGTTGGTCACCGCCACGAAGCCACTGCCCGACCAGGCGATGTCGGTGATCTGGTCGTTGACGCCCGAGGCCTGGGAGGTCCATGACACGCCGTCAGGGGACGTCAGGATCGTGCCGTTGTCCCCGGCTGCCACGCGGACGGAACCGGCGGCGATCGCCACCAGGTTCTCGGACGTACCCGAGCTCCGGGCCGTCCAGGTCGTACCGTCGGGGGAGGTGACGACGGTGCCCGCGTAGCCCACGCCGATGAACTGTGTTCCGTCCCAGGCGATACCCAGCAGAGCGTTGGCGGTGCCGAGGGATCTGATCGTCCAGTTCTGCCCGTCCGGGGAGGTGACGACATTGCCGGTCGATGCGTTGGACACCACGAGCAGCTGCCCCGACCACGCTATTCCCTGCAGGGCGTTGTCCGGGGGAACTCCCGCGTTCCGCGCGGTCCATGTGACGCCGTCGGGCGAGGTGAGGATGCTGTTGCTCAACCCCACCAGGACCCATTGCCGGCCGTCCCAGGCGGCGTCCGCGTACGTGGCCGTGGTGCCGATGGACTGCCTTGCCCAGTAGGTACCGGTGGGCGACGTGAGGACGACGCCGTCCAGGCCGGGGCTGAGGAGCTCGGTGCCGTTGGACCTGACATGCTGGCGGCCCACGCCGGGGCTGCCGTTGGGGTTACCGGGGTCGAGGACCACCGAGTGCAGCGGAAGGTCCGGCAGGTTCCGGGTAGGGTCACCGCCGTCGGTTCCGCTGATGTCCGTCCACGTGGCGCCGCCGTTCACCGTCTGGAACACGTGCTTGGTGCGGTTGGTGGGACTGATCGAGGAGAATCCGGTGAAGGCGACGACCACGCGATACGGATTGGCCGGGCTGATGGCGACGGATTCGGCCCGCATGCCGGAGGGTGCTCCGGGAGTGGACGACTGCCACACCGAGCTCGTTCCGGAGAGGGCGTTTTCGGTGTGCCGGACGCTGCCGTCCTGGAGCCCGAGCCAGAGTGTGTTGGAGTCGAGCCGCGTCGTCGCGATGGAAAGGATGTCGGACGAGAAGTTCGCGATCGAGGTGAACGTGCTTGCCGTGTTGGTGCTCTGGTAGAGGGCCGGGCCGACGGCGGCGTACACGTTGGAGCTGTTGTTCGGGTCGATGGCGATTCGGGAGACGTCCGGTGGGATTCCAGTGGCGCCGAAGACCCAGTTGCTCCCACCGTCCATGGTGGAGATGAAGTATCCGTCGTCGGACCCGTACACGCGCAAGGGGTTCACCGGGTCGACCGCGACCGGGCCGCCGTCACCGTCGACGCCGAGGTGCCAGTCCGCACCGGGAAACTCGGGACGGTGCCCGAGGGTGCCGGTGTCCTGGGTGCCGCCGTATGTGTAGGCATTGTTGCCGCTGTTGCCGGTTCCGATGCCGATCCCCAGGAAGAGGTTGGTGGCGATCCCCTCATTCAGATTCGCCCACGTGGTACCGCCGTCGCGCGTGCTGGAGATCCCCCCGTCGGTGCCGACGTAGAACGGCGTCGGCGCGGTCGCCGGCGCATGGGAGGCGGGGCTGAAGACGAGGGCGTGATGATCCCAGTGAATCCTGTTCTGGGAGATCGGGACCGCGTTGAAGGAGTTGGCACCGTCGATGGACAGGTGCAGCTCCTGGAAGCCGAGGTAGACCCGGTTGCGATCCAACGGATCGACGCCGACCGTCTGGTCGTAGGCCAACTGAGGACTTGGGCCCGCGGCGGTGGCTCCCGCGGGCATCACGGTCCAGTGGGCACCGGAGTCGCTCGACTTGTATAGGTCGTACGCGGATGCCGCCGCTCCCTCCACGCCGGCGTACAGCGTCGCGCCGTCGGGCCGGGTCGACTGGGCGAAGCTGACAAAGCGAAACCCCGCGGGCGGCGCACCGGGGTTGGCGAACAGGTTGGTGGGGAACGTCGCGCCGGCGTCTGTCGAGATGAATACACCCTGGCCCCAGATCGAGGCGTAGACCGTGGTCGTCGGTGAGTGCGTATCGAGTTTGAGATCTGTGACGTATCCCGTTATCACCGGGCGCCCGTCGTTGAACGCAGGAGCATTCGCCCCGAAGTTCAGGCCGCCGTCCACCGACCGGTAGAGGCCGTTGAGCGTGCCCACGAGCAGGACGCCGGGCTGCGGCAGCACCATACGGTTGATGTAGCCGTTGGTGAATGCCGCGGCACCCTGGACACTCCATGTCTCGCCGCCGTCGAGCGACTTGTAGATCCCCACACCCTTTGTGAACTGACCACCACCGTCAAAGATGTTTCCGGTGCCCGCGTACACGGTGGAGGGATTTCCCGGTTCGAGCGCCACAGCACCCATGGACAGGGAAGGCATGAGGTCGGTTTTCGGTTGCCAGGTCGTGCCACCGTCGGTGGTCTTCCAGATGCCTCCGTCGTTGCAGGCGATGTAGATCACCTGGTCGGTGGTCCCCTGGGGGTCGATGGCGATGTCCACGACCTCGCCCGAATCCGGTCCCTGCCCTTGGTAGATCTGCTCGTGGTCGACGCGGATCGGACTCGGTCCGATCTGACTCCACTGAGTCCCCCGGATACCCGCCGTCACCGTCGGGGCGCCGCCGTCACCGCCAGGACCGGGCGCGGGAGGCGGAGGAGCTCCGGTGTAGACGGGCATGCGGCGCATGTCGGCCACCCCCGCCTGCCACAGGTCGAACCGTGGCTGCCCGCTCGGGTCACTGTGCAGGCTCAGGAAGCCCGGTTGCCGGAATGGACCGCGCCGGCGGTGTCGCCGTGCTTCTGTGGGAAATCGCCGTGCTTCTGTGGGGAATTCGAGAAGATCCGGTGCACTCCCGGGCCCGGCATTACCCGCAGGACTCGCTGACATAAGGGCCCCTTTTCCTCTGTGAGCAGGAGCGCCTTCTCTGGGTGTTTCCCGCACCGCGTCGGACCACACCGGACAGTCAGGTCCCAGGCTCCGCTCGGCGAACTGAGGACGTTGACATCACTTCCAGTGCACGCCCTCCCCAGGACCGAGTCAAATCGGCATTGCCCGCAATACCGTGATGGGCCGCAGAACCAAGGCCGTTGGGCCGACCTGGACTAGCCTCGCGCTTTCACGAGGGGGGCTGTCCGACTGGTGACCGCGCGAGGCCAGTCTCTACGCGGCACGGGGGGGCAATTCCGAACTTGCGGGCACTACGAGGGGCGCGCACGCTGGCAATCAGGGCGAAGAAACACCGCCACAACACACCCCAACGCACACCCGCCCAACAAGCGCACTGTGCGGCAACTAGGGCCTGTGCGGAGTCGTGATCAGGAGCAGGGTGGAAGGTTCCGATGAGGGGCCGGTTATGGTCGGTGCCATGCCAGCTGTCTCTGAATCCGTCCACGTGGCCGCTCTCACGCTGCGCCCCGCGACACGCGCCGACCTGCCCGGGGTGCTCGCTCTGCTCGCTGACGAGGAGAGGGTGGTGGACGCGGCGACGCTCGTAGTTGATGAGGCGTACGAGCAGGCTTTCGCGGCGATCGACGCGGACCCGCGTAACGAAATTTTGGTCCTGGTCGAAGGCGTCGACGACCAGGGTGATGGCGGCAGGGTGGTTGGCTGTCTGCAGGTGACGTACATCCCGGGGCTGGGCAAGGGCGGGGCCGAGCGGGCCCTGATCGAGGCGGTGCGCATCCGCGCGGACCGTCGGGGCGGCGGGCTCGGACGGATCTTGATGGAGCGCACGATCGAGCGGGCCCGCACGCGTGGCTGCGCGCTCGTCCAGCTGACCAGCAACAAGCGGCGCGAGGACGCGCACCGCTTCTATGGCGGGCTGGGCTTCGCGCGCAGTCACGATGGGTTCAAGCTCGCTCTTTAGCGTCCGGCGCCAGTCACTGGTGCCGGTGGGCGGAGGCTGCGGAGCCAGATGATCGCGCCGCGGAGGTGGAGTGCCGCGAGGTAGCTGGCGAGGGTCTTGTCGTAGCGGGTGGCGATACCGCGCCACGCCTTCAGTTTGTTGATCAGGCGCTCGACGGTGTTGCGGTCTCGGTAGAGCTCGGCGTCGTGGGTCACGGGCCGTCCGCCGCGGCGGCCCTTCTTCTTACGGTTGGCGGCCTGGTCGGCCTTCTCCGGGATGACCGCCTTGATCCCACGTATGCGCAGGTGGCTGCGGTTACGGCGGGAGGAGTCGCCTTGTCGCCGGCGACCGCGTCGGGCCGGGTGCGCGGCCGGCCCACCGGGCCGCGGACCATGATGCCCCGCAGGACGGGGATGAACTGCGGACTGTCGGCGGCCTGCCCGGGGATGAGCACGAAGGACAGCGGACGGCAGCGCCGTTCGGATGAGAGGTGCACCTTGCTGGTCAGCCCGCCCCGCGAACGCCCCAGAGCGGCGGCCTTCAGCCGCGCGAGGCGCCGCCGGCGAACCCGGCGCCGCTCGGCTCCTCTGTGTACCGCTTCGTGTACTTGCTTCCCACCTGGTGCTACTTCCTCTGGAACCTCAGGTCCCAGTCTCCAGGTGTCCACGCTCAAGGGGAAGCTTCACCCTCGCGGATGGTGGGAAGGCCGGACAGGTGGTGGGCGAGATACGTGCCCGATACCCAGTGCTGGCTCTCTTTGGGAAGGATGTGGTCGAACACTCGCCATCGCCCGGCCCGGCCGTCGCCCCGCTCCTCTCTACGCCGCCCAGTCCAACCCGAAGTCGGCGAGCGTGGGGAGTTTGTCGGCGGTGCGGATGGCTGCGTCATCTGGGAAGGCACCGATGCGCGTCATCGTGGGCCGTCAGGCCACATGCGTTCGTAGGCTTCCAGGTTGAGGCGGGTGATCTCAGAGAGCGGTTCGGGGAGCCCGTCCAGGTCGAACCATCCGATGGCGTCGCATTTGTCGGGCTCGCGGATGATGGGAAGGCCGGACAGGTGGTGGGCGAGATACGTGCCCGATACCCAGTGCTGGCTCTCCTTGGGAAGGATGTGGTCGAACATGCCCAGGAAGCCTGTTACTTCGATGCGGATCCCGTACTCCTCGAAGAACTCGCGGCACACCGCGTCCTGAAGCCGCTCGCCGAACGTGAGGGACCCGCCAGGGAACTCCCACGATCCGGCCTCGTTTTTGGCTCGGTGACCGCGCTGTGCCATGAAGACACGTCCTGCGTCGTCGAAGACCAGGGCACCGACTCCGACGCCGATGAAGTCGCGCCCGGCGACGGCGACCGTCTCATCCATCGGTTGCGCTCCTCTCAGCGTGAACAGCCGGATCACTGGGATCACCTGATCATCGGAAGCATAAACACCATGGCGTACGTCCACATGAAGAGGGTCGACACCACGATGAACGCCATGATGTAGGTCTCGTACCAGCGAAAGAAGTTACCCGGGCGTGGCCGCTTCCGGAATCCCGGGCGGACGGCGCGATCGGTCAGCTCGCATTCCTCGCTGCGGTAGTCAAGCCAGTTCAGTATGCCGATGAAGATCAGGATTTCGGTGAAGACCGCTACGACCGTTTCGAGTAACAGAAGGCCGATCACCCCCGTACGTGCCACTGCCGGCGCCATGCCCCACTGCCGGTAGCTGACGAACAGGGCCACTGCCGCACCGACCGCGGTGGTGGCGAGCGCCTGGTAGATGGCGAGGAACTTGTAGACGTTCTCATTGACGGTGTGGATCTGCTGGAGGATGTACTTGTAGCGTTCCAGGGAGAAGTCCTGGGCAGCCTTGTGGAGCCGTTCCTCCCGCGGCGTCAGTTCTTCGGCACTACCACTGGCGGCAATCGAAGAGCCGGGCTCGGTGGTCGCGGGTCGTGTCCCGTTCGGATCTGCCATTTCTCTCCTGAGGCTGCGAACGACAGGCAATCGAACTGAGGCTGCCCATAGGCCCCGCCACGGAAGCACGTTCACAGACGCACGCCGCCCACCGCGCCAGGGCGGTGGAACCGATACCACAGGACCAGGTAGGGACGCGCGCGATGACCGCCACACCCCGACAGCTCGCCTCACACCAGTCCAGCTCGCGCCTCCCCAGGTGTCGGCCGGGCACAGCCTTGCTGCCGCGTACGTGCCGCCGCAACCGCGAGAGCTCGGGCGCGAGCGGCTGGACCTGGTCCTGCTGCACAACCCAGAGCGCGCCCGCCCCGGCGACCGCCTGACCCTGCACCGCGCGACGCGGGACGCGTTCGTCGTCCTGGAGGAAGCCGTGGCGGCCGGGGCACGTGGCCGGGTACGCCTTCGCCACGTGGGCAGGTCTGGAGGAGGAGGCGTTCACGGTGGAGGAACTGCTCGACCTGGCCAGTGAAGTCGCCGGGGGACAGCAGTGCCACCACCTGGTCGCGCTCCAGATGGTGATGGCTTCCGCGCCGCTGCACGGCTGGGAACTGCCCGGCATGGTCGACCAGGAGCTGGGGGGTTGAGGAACATCCGTGTCAGATCGTGCGCTAAGCCTTCGTCGGCCCTGGTGGGTGGCTGACGGGGTGTCGGCTCCGCGATCCGCCTGAAGTCGTCCCGCAGATAGCGCCCTATTATCTACGGGAGCTTGGTTCGTCACCTGCGGTGACGTTCTCCGGGCCGTACGTGAAGCGGCTCTGTTATCCGTGGCAAGGGGGAAGCCGTGCCCACCGTCGTGCAACTGCCGGCCGGGAAGGCATTGACCGTCCGAGCGGCGGCCGACGCCTTCCTCGACTCGCTCCGCAACTCGAACACGGTCCGCAGCTACGCGACCGGCGTCGGCAAGACCGCCGAGCGGATCGGGGAGGCCCGCCCGCTGGGGTCGGTCGCGGACGACGAGATCGGCGAGGCCCTGGAACGGCTGTGGGGCACCGCGGCGGTCAACACCTGGAACGCCCGCCGGGCGGCGGTGCTGTCGTGGCTGGGCTGGTGCGAGTCGTACGGCTACGACGGCCCGGCGGTCCCGGCCTGGACGAAGCGGCTGGCGGTGCCGGACTCCGAGACCCCGGCCCGCTCGAAGGTGGCCGTGGACCGGCTCATCGCCCGGCGCGAGGTCCATCTGCGGGAGAAGTCGCTGTGGCGGATGCTCTACGAGACCGCCGGGCGGTCCGAGGAGATCCTCGGCGTGAACATCGAGGACCTGGACCTCGCCGCGCGCCGCTGCCCGGTCAAGGCCAAGGGCGCCCGCAGCAAGGCCCGCCGCCGCGGGCAGACGCGCGAGGACTTCGTGCTGGAGACCGTCTACTGGGACGCCGGCACCGCCCGGCTCCTGCCCCGCCTGCTGCGCGGCCGCGCCCGCGGCCCGGTCTTCGTCACCCACCGCCGCCCCGGCCCGGGAAAGGTCGTCAGCCCCCGCGACGTGTGCCCGGACACCGGCCTGGCCCGCCTCTCCTACGGCCAGGCCCGCGCCCTGCTCGACGAGCACACCGCCGTGCGCGGTCCGGGAACCGGCTGGGACCTGCACGAGTACCGCCACTCCGCCCTCACCCACCTCGGCGAGCAAGGCGCCTCGCTGTTGATGCTGATGGCGAAGTCCCGCCACAAGAAACCGGAGAACGTCCGCCGCTACTTCAAGCCCTCCCCCGAGGCGATCGCCGAGCTCACGAGCCTGCTCGCGCCCGGCGTCAGCAACCGCTGAGCCGCGTTCCTTGATCCTTCTCGGTGGCAACGGCGGAGGCGGACAGAAGCGTCGCAGCGGCGAGGCTGCCCCAGAGGGCAGCCGAGTCGCGGGAGGCGAAAGCGGTGATGACCGCCGGAGAGACGGCAAGGCCGAAGCCCGTGGAGATCTGGAAGGAGGCGAGGGCGCGTCCCAGGACATGGGCCGGGGCGAGGGCGGTGACGAACGCGGTAGCGCTGCCAGCATAGATAATCTCGCCGATGGTACAGACCACGGACACCGTGGCGACGGCCGGGGCACTCCAGCCGTGTCCCAGTGAGATGGCCGCGAGGAAGCCGAGCGTGGTACTCGCCGCTGCGGGGACGCAGGCGGGGTTGCGGGCCAAGGGCTCGGGATCGTCGGGCACTTCGGCTGCGCGCCGACCTGGTCGACCGTACGGAGCCGGGCCTCGGCGGCTGGACTCCCCGGGGAACTGGCGACAGTTGAATAGGCGAGCCCACCAGTATCACACCCGTGATCGCGGGAACCGGGTCGAGGTCACAGCAATCGGTCGACCAGCCCGTCGACGTAGTCCGGGGTGAGCGGGACCATGCCGAACAAGACGCGGATATACATCGGAGCCAGGATGTGGTCCAGCACGTCGAACGCGTCGGGTGCGTGCTCGCCGCGTTCGCGGGCGCGATCGAGCATGGACTGCAATTGCCGCATGCGTTCGGCGCGGAGGTCGTCACCAGCCTGCAGCTGACCGCTGCTCGACAGGGTGACGGCTAGGTGCAGCACCGCCGGGCCGTCGGGTCCGGTGATCTCGCGGGCCACTTGGGCCGCGTAAGTGCGCAGGTCGCCGGCCAGGCTCCCGGTGTCGGGCATCGGCGACTGCGCGTTGAGGCGGGCGAGCGCCACGTCGGTGAGCAGGGTTTCCAGGCTGCCCCACCGACGGTAGATGCTGCTGTCGGCTACGCCCGCGCGGGCTGCGACGTCGCCGACGGTGAAGTTGCCGTAGCCGCGCTCGCTGATCAGGTCGGTGACGGCCTGGTGCACCTGCGCGCCGACGCGGGCGCTGCGCCCGCCGGGCCGCCGGGCTCGCTGTCGTTCGTTCATGCTCCCACCTTAACGCAGCCAGGGCTTGCGTTTGTGGAGCGATCCTCCTTATAGTCATCTAACGCAGCCAATGGCTGCTTTAGAGCGCTCGGGTGTATCGCCACTCGCGTCGACCGTGGCCGGGCGCAACTACCGATTGAGGGGGATCCGCATGGCTGCATCGCATGCGGTCGTAGGCAGCGGAGCGGCGCTGCCCGAATGGGTCACCCTGTCCGGCCCCGAGAGCGCCTGACAGCCCAACGCATGAAGGCACATCCGGGTCCTGCCCCAGCAAAGGAACGCACCTTGTCGCCTGATCCGACCACCGTCCACCCGCTGCCCGCACACGAGCGCGTGGTGTTCCTCAAACCACTGGTCATTTCGCCGAACATCGACGTGGGCGATTACACGTATTACGACGATCCGGACGGCGCCACGGACTTCGAGCGCCGCAACGTCCTCTACGCCTACGGGCCGGAGCGTCTCGTCATCGGCAAGTACTGCGCGATCGCCTCGGGAACCACCTTCCTGATGGCCGGTGCCGGGCATCCGGCGATGGGGGTGTCCACGTACCCGTTCACCATGTTCGGCGGCCGGTGGGCCGAGCAGACCCTGGACATCGTCACCGCCATGCCCAGCCGCGGTGACACGGTCGTCGGCAACGACGTCTGGTTCGGCTACCGGGCGACCGTCATGCCCGGCGTGCGGATCGGCAACGGCGCCATCATCGCGGCCGGCGCGATGGTCACCGCCGACGTCCCGCCTTACACGATCGTCGGCGGCAACCCGGCCAGACCGATCCGGCAGCGCTTCACCGACGCCGACATCGAGCGACTGCTGCGCGCCTCGTGGTGGGACTGGCCCGCCGACCTGGTCACCGAGCACGCCCGCACCATCATGGCCGGAACCCCGGCCGACATCGAGCGCATCGCCGCCGAGCACGGCCTGGGGAGGCCCCTGTGACCCACGTGACCGTCGAAGAGCACACGGTGGCCGACAGCGCGGCCGGACCCTACGCCCTCACCACGGGACCGGACGGCGCGCTGTGGTTCACCCTCGTGCAGAGCGGCCGGATCAGCCGGCTCGTCCCCGGCGAAGAACCGGCGAGCCACCGCCTCGACCCCGACTGCGGACCGACCGTCATCACGCCCGGCCCGGATGGCGCGCTGTGGTTCACCGAGTACCGGGCCGACCGGATCGGGCGGATCACCACCGACGGCGACATCGACGAATTCGACGTGCCCACACCCAGCTGCGGGCCGTTCGGCATCGCGGCGGGGCCCGACGGTGCGCTGTGGTTCACCGAGACCGCCGCCGACCGCATCGGCCGCATCACCGTCGACGGCGACGTCACCGAGTTCCCGCTCCCCGTCACGGGCGCGTTCCCGTCCGCGATCACCGCCGGCGGCGACGGCGGGATGTGGTTCACCCTCAACCAGGCCACCGCCATCGGCCGGATCGACATGAACGGCGCGGTCACCCTCCACTCCCTGCCGACGAAGGAAGCGGCGCCGGTGGGGATCGCCGCGGGCCGCGACGGTGCTCTGTGGTTCACCGAGATCGCCGCCGGCCAGATCGGCCGGATCACTCCCGACGGGCAGATCACCGAGTTCCCGCTGCCCGACCGCGCCGCACGGCCGCACGCCGTCACCGTCGACGAACAGGGCATCGCCTGGTTCACCGAATGGGGAGGCAACCGCGTCGGCACGATCACCCCCGACGGCTCGGTCACCGTCCACGACCTGCCCACTCCCCGCTCCGAACCGCACGGCATCACCGTCGGTCCCGACGGCGCCCTGTGGACCGCGCTTGAGATCGGCGCGCTCGCCCGCATCGCTCCGGTGGGCAGCGCCACCTGAACAGACCCGCCCCCCTTTCATCTACCGTCAACAGCGGTCGCCCGCACGGCGGCCGGAGAGGAAGTTCCTAGTGGGCGCCATGGACTATGACGTAGTGGTGGCCGGAGGCGGCCCGGTCGGACTGATGCTGGCCTGCGAGCTCCTGCTCGGAGGCGCGCGGGTGGCCGTCCTGGAGCGCCTCACCGAAGTGAACCCGACGATCAAGGGCGGCGCGATCACCACGCCCAGCGCCGAGGCGCTGTACCGCCGGGGTTTGCTGCCCGCGCTGGCCAAAGTGCACCAGCAGGCAATAGACCGCTTCCAGGCATTCATACGCGAGCGGAACGGCGGGGACGCAGGCGGGGCCGCGGGCCAAGGGCTCGGGATCGTCGGGCACTTCGCCGGAATCATGCTGCGCGCCGACCTGGTCGACCGTACGGAGCCGGGCCTCGGCGACGCCGGACTCGCCGCCGAGATCGCTTTCGTGACGCAGCAGGACATCGAGCGGCTGCTCGGCGAGCGGGCGGACGAACTCGGCGTCGACGTGCGCCAGGGAGTGGAGCTGACCGGCTTCGACGCGGACGACGAGGCCGTCACCGTGCGAACCAGCCACGGGGCCATACGCGCCGGCTGGCTCGTGGGCTGCGACGGCGGCCGCAGCACGGTCCGCAAGCTCGCGGGGTTCGAATTTCCCGGTACGGACCCGGAGATCACCTGTCACCAGGCGGTCGTGGAGATGACCGGCGCCGAGGACCTGAAGGTCGGCTGGACCGCCACGGACACCGGGGTATACGCCCACGGGCCGATGCCAGGCCGCATCGTCACCGTGGAGTTCGACGGCCCGCCGGCCGACCGGGACGCGCCGGTCACCCCCGAGGACCTCCAAGCGCGGCTGCGTCACGTATCCGGCGTGGACGTCACGATCACCGGGGTGCGGACCGCGACCCGCTTCACCGACCACGCCCGCCAGGTCACCGAGTACCGTAAGGGCCGGGTGCTGCTGGCGGGCGACGCAGCGCACGTGCACTCCGCGTTCGGGAGCCAGGGGCTGAGCCTGGGTATCGGGGACGCAATGAACCTCGGCTGGAAGCTCGCCGCGGTGATCGGCGGCCGGGCGCCGGAAAGGCTGCTGGACACGTACACCTCCGAGCGGCATCCGGTCGGTGCGTGGGTCTTAAACTGGACCCGGTCCCAGGTCGCGGCCATGCGCCCGGACCCGCAGTCCCGGGCCCTGCGCGAGATCGTCAGCGACCTGGCGGAGACGGTCGCGGGCACCACGTACCTCACCGCACGGCTCAACGGTGGCGGGGTGCGGTACAAGATGCCGGGCGAGCACCCGCTGACCGGCCGCAGCACCCCGGACCTCGAACTCACTGACGGCAGCCGCCTCGCGGACCACCTCCACGGTGGCCGGGCGCTCCTGCTCGACCTCACCGACGACCCGGAGCTCCGGGCCCTCGCTGCGGGGTATGCCAGCCGCGTCCACACCCTGACGGCCGGCTGCCCGTCCCGCCCGGAACTGGCGGCGGTCCTCGTCCGTCCGGACGGCTTCACGGCCTGGGCGGCCGACGCGGGGGCGCAGGCGCCGACATCGACGGCCGGGCTGGCGGAGGCGCTGGAGGAGTGGTTCGGAGTGCCAGCGGGTGCGGTGACGCCGGGCTGATCCGCCGCTCTGCTGACTGACTCGAACCACGATCCGATTCCGCCCACGGCCGCCGCCCCCACCCGGTGTGGCGGCCGCCCGCACCTCAGTCCCGGCTGTTGCGGCTCTCTTGGAAGTGAGCAGTCCCTGGGTGCTGACCAGGGTGTTGCTCAGGTTCAGGGGGCGGAGTTCGGCAGAAGTTACTTACGGGTAGCTTTGGTGCTGGGTTGGGAACAGGACTCGGTAAGGTGGTTTGACCTGCTCTTTATGGAAGGTCTGCGTCGCCTGCTCAGTAGGAGCGTTGACTGCTCAGGGGTGGGGAGCCGCCGGTAGTGGTGGTCGTGGGAGCGCCGGTATTGAAGGCGCATGGTGCCTGCAGTGCAGGCTGTAGCGGCAAGCTCCAAGTGTTCGCGGACGAGGGGACTTTGGGCGCGTCGCGCACCCGGGGGGGGGGGGGGGGGGGGGGATGTTGGTGTATGTAGACCCGAAGCCCCGCGGCTGCAGGTGCCGAGCGGGGAGCAGGGGATCGGGGGTGGCTCGTGGCAAGCGGGGCTTTCGAGGAGCTGCAGACCGGCGAGTTCGAGCCGGCCACGTTTGATCTGTTGCGGCGGCTGGTCCACCAGGTGCGCCGGGCCTCCGGCTTTCCACCCCCTGAGGGATACACCGTCTGGAGCGATGACGCGGCGTACGACGTGATCCGTGCGATGTTGTCCCAGGAAGGAGCGGGACAACGGTTCGTGACCGTCTGTTTCGCTCAGGCCGCAGATGAGGCCTCTCTGGAGCGGCTGTTCCTCACGTCGATCAAGAACTTCCTCATCGATGAGGCGAAGAAGACGCCGCGGGGCAAGCTCCGGCGCCGCATCGCCCGCTTGATGAACGAGGACACGGCCTACCGCAAGAGTAGCGGCTCACCGCCGCGCTGGGCGCTGGCCGACCATGCCGAAGGAGCTGTGTGGCAGGGAGATCTCGACGATCTCATCGCCCAGGCGGCACGGGTGACAGGTGTCGGTATCACCCGATGGAACCATTCCGGCCCACCCCCAAGCAGACGGTCCATGCCCTCAAGACCATCCTCCGGTGCGTGCTCCAGTACGCCCAGGGAGCGGTGCGGGAGGAAGACCTCGCCAAGGTCCTCGAGGCCCGGTTCGAGCTCCTGGCGCCGGCCCGTTTCACCGCGCTGTACGCCGATGAAGGGACCGTCGCCGAACTCATCGAGCAGTACGCGGCCACCACCGCACCGGACCCCACGGGGGTTGACGGAGTAGCCGAGGACATCTGGCAGCGACTCTCGCCCAACGAACGCCTGCTGCTTCCCTACCTCGACGAGGACGCCCATCACGCGGCGCAGCTGCTGGAGATCCGGCAAGCCCATGCGGCTGCCGTCCTGGCGAACCTCAAGACAACGCTCCGCACCGCCCTGTCCGCGGACAGCGACCCCCAGGCAGTCGTGGCCGCCCTGCTGCGGCGCTGCGGGGAGGCTCCTTCGTGAACAGCCCCAGTTACGTCGTCTGGATCCAGTGAGAAGAGAATGCGCTGATGGACCACAGCCGAGGAGACGGGGGAGACGGTATGAGCTCTGTCCACACCACTGCCTACCAACGGCTGGTGGCCGCCGCGGCGGGACTGAAGGTGCCCGACGCCGTCCGCCAGGTGGCCACCGCACCACCCCAGGACCCGCAGCCCGGCCAGATCTGGCGCGCAGTATGGGACGACACCATCCAGCTGCTGCTGATCACAGCGGCCGGCGACGATGACACCCTGCGCGCCGTGCCGGCTTCCTTCGAACGGTACGCAGACCCCCACACCCTGCTCCTGCCCGCCCAGGCAACCACTCTGGAACAGTCACTGGCCCTGTGGTGGGGCCTGGAGACCACCCTTCCGTGGTGTGTGCTGGACCGGCAGGTCAGCGAGCTGACCAACCGTCCTCCCGCCCTCACCGCCCGCACGCTCGCCGACGCCGTGCCCGGTACGCAGTGGGGGAGTGGCACAGTCTCGTCCGCGCCGGCCAACGAGTACCGCGCGGTCCTGGCTGCTCAGCTCGCGCTCTTTGCCTCGGCGCGGTGGGTACCTCAGGGATCGGGAGGCCTCAACCAGCTGTTTCGTGACCATGGCATCACTGCCCCGCAGCTCGGGGCCGAACTGAAACTGCCGCCGCCCCAGGCGCTCGCCGTCTGGAGGGGCCAACGGGCCTTGACCGCCGACCAGGCCGCCACGCTCGCCGAACGCCTCGGCCAGTCGGCCAGCCAGCTGCTCGCGGCCAACCCCGCCTTGCCGCCCGTCGTCGTGCACGAACTGAACCGCCCCCTGCGCCGCAAGCAGGTCAAGGCACTCGCCGCTCAGCACGATGAGACCGAACGCGAGGCCCGGCTGCGCGCCGCCTACGGTATCTACACGCTCGCCGCACGCGATGACGACCGCAAACAGCCGAACTGGACGGCACGCACGGACCGCTACTTCGAACTGCGTCTGGGCGAGTAGGGGGCACACCGCATGGTCAACTACGTGCTCGCCGGCGCCGCCCGGACCCAGGCCGCCGCCATGATCCAGGAACTCGAAGCGGCCCGTCCCGGCGCGGGCGAGCGCCTGGCACAAGGCGCCCTCGCGGAGCTGAGAACCTGGCCCGAGCTCACCGTCCTGGAGGTCGACGAGAACCAGACGGAACAAGGGTGCAGCGTCGCCGGAGGCATCGCCTCCCGCCTTCATCAAGACCAACGCGGACGGCCCGGCCGCCGAGGAAGCCTGGGGTACGGAGGATGAGACCCCGGCTCTGTCCTTTGACAGCCTCTCCGTTCAGCCCTAATGTTAATGCCTAATCAGATATCAGAGTCCGCATACGGGAGTGTGGTTCGGTGCTGTTGACGACCGGACAAGCGGCCGAGGAGCTGGGGTGCGCTGTCACCACCTTCCGGCGTCTCGTGCAGGCCGGACTACTGCCCGGCCTGTCCCACCGCGGCGTACGTGTCATGATCCCCCTCGCTGTCGTAGAGGCCCTCAGTACACGCAGGCAGGCAGCCCTGGACCAGGTCGAGGCGAAGGAGATCGCCGTGCTGCGGGTAGATGCGGCTCAGCGGGCCGACGAGCCGGACCGGGACTGGATCGGCTTCGCCACATCCCTCACCCCTGACGACCTCCTCAAGGCACTACGCGGCTGGTGGCGATGCGACGCGGCCAGCGTCGCGGCCGGGGGAGTGCTGCCGGTGACCCTGTCTGGCTACGTCGTGGCCGTCCTGACCGGCCTGCACACGTGGGAGAAGAACACCGAAGGCCGTCACGCTTTCCCCGACGCCCGCCTCGCTGGCTACGTCACCGACCTGGCCACCCCCCAGACCGCCATCACCTCCAGCGCGGACGGCGACCGCAGACTCGCCGAACTGCTCCTGGGCACCCGGCTCGCCTCCCACTCGGGCGGAGCGATCGCCTACGTCGCCACCCACACCGCCGGCTGAACCTCCGCTCCGGACAAGGAAGCTCCGATGGACGCACAGAGCTACAGCACCGCGCTCGCCGATCTGCGCACCGTACGGGACCAGATCAAAAAGACCCGGGCCGTACTGGCGAAGCAGGAAGCGGACCGCGACAAGCTGATCGTCCAGCTGGCCTCTTACACGAAGGCGAAGGCAGAGCGGATCGCCCCGGCGGCCGGACTGGGCGTGGCCGACGTCGTTGCCCTCGCCCCAGCACTGGCCCCCGACAGCCTCGCCGTGAACGACGCCCCGCAGCCGCTGGCGGTTGAGCCGCCCGCGGCTCAGGCCGCCCCGGAAGCCGCACCGCCTCCGCTGCAGCAGGCAGCGGCCGCCCCCGCGATGACCACCGCCGCCGCGCGACCCGCTCCGCCATCCGCCCCCGCCGAACCCGCAGCCCCGCAGGCGCCCGCAGCGCCCCAGACGCCGCGGAATCTGCCCTCCATCCCCGCAGGTGCCAGCGGCGATGCCTGGCTCGCCCCTACCCCCGGCCTGGCCTCCACCCGGCCTAACTTCACCCAGCAGACCCGCTCCACCGTCTTCCTGGACACCACCACCGGCGTTCTGGTCCACCGCAACCAGACCCACCACCTCGACCTCGCGGCCCGGTCGGCCGCGGACATCCTCACCGCCGTCTTCCACACCGTCCCCGACGGCGTGGAACGCATCTACATCACCGCAGGTGACCCCTGGCACGAGGGCGCCGACCGCTACCCCTACCTCCGCGACGCGGTCGCCGCCTGGCTGAACGCCCCCACCCCGGGCTGGCGTACCGACACCGGCCGGGGCCGCGACCGGATGGCCGGGCACTTCGTCCACGCCCGCAACCCCGTCGGCCGCTACCAGCGCGAGAACAGCGAACAGCATGTGGAGATCCGCTCGGTGGGGGAGTGGTTCGACATCGCCGGCGACGACCCGCACATCGTCCGCGACGCCTTCGTGCTGCTGTGGCAGGCCCTGCGCCGCCACTGGAACGACGCGGTCCTCATGGGCTCCCCGTCCCAGACCGGACGCGACCTGTGGACCCGCACCATCCCCCAACGCGGCCAGCACGCCGACGGCTTCCCCGTCCTGTCCGAAGAACTGCGCGGCCTGCTGCACGCCACCGCAGGCCAGGGCCGCAACGAACTCATCACCCCGCCCCGCGTCCCGGACATGCTGCCCCAGCTCGTCGAGTACGACCGCACCTTCGCCTACGCCAAACACACCTGGAAGTCTCCGGTCGGCACCCCCCGCCGCGTCACCGCCCACACCTTCGCTTCCTGGCCGGAGAAGGAACAGATCCGCGCCCTGTACGGGTGCGGGCACTGGCACGTACGGGTCACCGTCCCCGACACCTGGAACCACGTCGGCCTCCTCCCGGCACCCGCCCCCGGCGACCGCGCCTGGCACTACCCGGCCACCCCCGGCACCACCTTCACCACCTGGGCCGGCGGCCCCGAAATCCACACCGCCCTGACAAACCCCCTCACGCCGTGGAAGATCGAAATCCTCGACGGCATCCTGTGGGAGGACGGCAAACCCCTCGAGGACTGGGCCAAGAAACTCAAAGATGCCTGGACCAACCTCTCCGCCCAGGCCCACTTCCAGGGCAACCCCGAGCAGGCCCGCGCCGCCCACCTCGCCTCCCGCGCCGTGCGCTCGATCCTGCTGTACGGCATCGGCTCCTTCGCCCAGCGCCCCCGCATGGTCACCGGCACCACCCCCCGCACCGCCGAACGCGACGTACCGCCGGACGCCGAAATCATCGGATTCGACGGCCAGTTGATCACCTGGCAGAAACCCACCGGCTTCGCCCGCGACCCCAACGCCCACCCCGAATGGGCCGCCGCCATCTGGTCAGCCGCCCGCGCCGCCCTGCTCACCCAACGCCACCGCGACGACAACACCTACGCCGGCGCCCTGCACACCCCGCCCGGCACCGTCATCGCCTTCCGCACCGACGCCCTCTACCTCACCCAGCCCCAGAACTGGCCCCACCACCACCAGCCCGGCGACTACCTCCTAAAAGGCCGCCTCACCGGCCCCCTGCCCGCCCCCACCACCGAAGAAGAACTCCTCACCCTCCGGGACACCGGACGCACGGCCCTCACCACCACCGCCGGCCAGGAGGCCTGATGCCGCCCCACCGCCGCAACCAACCAGGACAGCAAAGCGAGCTGAACGAAGCCGCCCGCCTCGCCGACCGGCTCCAACAGGCCGGCTACACCAAGCGCGACATCGCCCGCATCATCGACCGCGACCCCTCCCTGGTCTCGCAGTTCTACACCAAGAACAAGGGCGCCGCCTTCGTCCCCGCCCTCCGCGAGGTCCTGGCCGCTGTCGAGGTCGCAGGCATCACCGACCTGCCCGAACTCGCCGCCATCGCCACCCGCCACATCACCCGCCGCACCACCGCCTCCGGCACCCGCGCCCGCGTACGCACCAAAGCCGTCCTGATCACCCCCACCGGCACCGGCACCGGCCGCGTCGGCCACCAAGCCATCGCCTCCGGCTCCGCCCGCCTACGCCCCCTGATCGCCGAAGCCGCCCGCCTCGGGCTGCGCCTGGCCTTCACCGTCCGCCTCGCCAAAACGGCCTACCTGCACCCCTCCGGCAGCCGCACCGACTCACCCGGCATCCGCCGCGAAGTCGTCCAACGCGCCGACCACACCGAGGAACGCTCCTACGGATCCGCCCAGACCGGAGGCTTCGACGCCGCCGACATCGCCCGCCGCGTCGACGCCGCCGGCGGAGACGTCACGACAGCCGTCCACCAGTGGCTTGTCGAGACCGGACGCATCCGCCCCGATGCCCAGATCGTCCACCTCGAAATCCGCACCTGGCGCCCCCGGCCAGCAGCAACATGAGGCCATGCGGCAGCACCCACTCGCCTCTTGCAGGCCTTCCCGGCACCATCGCGCGGGGTACGGCTGTAAGGCGCCACGGTGGTGAAGCCGCGCGCAGGCGACCTCGGTGACGCTTCGGTCTGCTGCGGACACCGACGAGGTCGCCGGACGCGGCTCCCCTGCTTCTTGCCCTGCCTGACCGGATCCTCGAACGACTGCACCGCTGCAGGGTGGAGTCACCTTTGTTCCGTGGAGAACAGGGCCCTAGTCAGGCCCAGCAGCGGCCGCTAATCTCATTGCAGCCGTGAAGGCAGCGGGTTACACGCGGCGGCGACGGGGGCTTGTGAGAAGTGACGCTGAACACCGACGGCCCGAAGGCGGCTGACGAACTTCGTTCACTGCACGCCTGGTTGACAGATATCGACGAGTTGAGAGGCCGAGTCGGCTGCAAGGAGAGCCCACCCGAGAAGGGCACGCTCGGGCCTTTGCTCGAGGCGTTGACGGTGGCCCTTGGTCCCGGTGCCGCGGCGACTGCGCTGGCCACGACCGTCATTGCCTGGTTGCGTGCCCGGCGCAGTGAGATACACATCAAGGTGACGCTCCCGGACCGCCGTTCACTGGAACTCTCCGCCAGGAACGTGGCCGATCTCGACGCGGCAGCCCTACGGCAGCAAGTGGCCGACGTCGCGGTCCTGCTCGGCGCGCAGGACCAGCAAGGTGACGCGACCCTGGAGATCGTCCCGCCCGAGCGCAGCGAGGACCGATGACCGATCTGGACGGCGCGGGCGTACAGGTTCTGCTGATCGCCACCGCGACGCACCAGGACGGCGGACTGCCCTCGGTACCCTCGGTCGCCGGCAGCTTCAGAGATTTGCGGACGGCTCTGATCGAGCGTTGCGGGGTGCGCCCGGAACATGTGACGGCGGTGCTCGACCCTGCTGACGCCCAGAGCATGGCCCTCGCCGTGGCCAGGGCGACGAAGCGGGCCGACACCGTTCTGCTGGTCTACTTCATCGGGCACGGTCTGCTCACCCCGGGCGGGGATCTGTATCTGGCCGCCGGCAACACCGCGGAGCTCACTCCCGGCATGGCCGAGCACCAGGCGTACTCCTTCGCCGCCTTGCGGGAGGCGGTGCTGGCGAGCGGGGCGGCGTCCAAAGTCGTCGTGCTCGACTGCTGTTTCTCTGGGCGCGCGTCGCTCGGCGGCACCTCATTGGTCACCGCTTTCAACGCGGCCCCCGGGAACGGGATGTATCTCCTCGGGTCGGCGGAGTTACTGGCCCGCGCTCCGGAGGACGCCGAACACACCACGTTCACCGGAGCGTTCCTGGAGCTGTTGGAGCACGGCGACACCGAGGGGCAGCAGTCGCTGACCCTGGACGCGGTCTACTACGCCTTGGATCGGAAGCTGCGGGACAGACAGCAACCCGTACCCCGGCGAGTGAGCGGAGATCTCTCCGGCAACCTCGTCATCGCGCCGAACCCGGCTTTTCGGACCCGCGCCTCCACACCGGAACGGCAGCCGCCCGCTGACAGCGTCTGCCCCTACCCGGGGCTCGGCCCCTTCACGGTGGACCGGGCCGATGTCTTCGCCGGGCGGACAACGATGACCGAGCGCCTTGTGAAGGCGACGGCGGCGGCCTTCGGCGGACCCGGCCCCCTGATTCTCGTCGGGGCGTCCGGCTCCGGAAAGACCTCCCTGCTCAATGCCGGTCTGCTGGCCGGACTGCGCACCCATGGACTACCCGGCCTGCCCAGGTCGACCGGCTGGCGCAGCCGGCGTCTGACCCCCGGCAAGAACCCGCTTCGGAATCTGGCCGACGCCCTCGCGCCCGAGTCGTCCGACGCCGCAGAGTCGCTGCTGGCGAACGGCCACGCGGCCGAACTTGTGGACCCGCTGCTGGACCACCCGGGGCAACGGCTGGTCATGGTCGTCGATCAGCTGGAGGAGCTGTTCACCCTCTGTACGGACCGGGAGGAACAGACGGCGTTCCTGAGGGCCGTGACCGCACTGGCCCGGCCCGGAGAGGGCCACGAGCCGCGGGCCCTGGTGGTCTTCGCGCTGCGGGCGGACTTCTACGCTCAGGCAGTCGCACACCCCGAACTGCGGACCGTCCTGAGCGAGAGCCAGCTGCTGGTCGATCCGATGGACGCCGGCGAACTCCGCGCCTCGATCGAGGAACCGGCGGCCACCGCGCAGTTGGAACTCGAGGACGAGCTCGCCCCCCTCATCCTGAAAGAGCTGGGCAGGGCAACCGGCGGACGGGCCCCCGCAGAGGCGCTGCCCCTCCTGTCCCACGTGCTGCAGGAGACGTGGAAGGAGCGCGAGGGCCTACGGCTCACCGTCTCCGGTTACCTCGCCACCGGCGGCATCACGAAGGCCGTCGCGACCACCGCGGAGAACGTCTACAGCCGGCTCAACGCGGCCGGCCAGGAAGCCGCGCGTCTCATGCTGCCCCGGCTGGCCCGGGTGAGCGAGGACGCCGCCGACACCGCGCAGCCCGTCGAATGGCCCGTACTCCTGCACGGGGTGCCCGACGAGACGGTCGCCCGGGACGCGATCGAACGGTTCGCCGACGCCCGGCTGCTCACGCTCGACCTCGACACCGTCCGCATCAGCCATGAGGCGCTGCTGCGCGCCTGGCCCCAGCTGGAGCAGTGGATCGACGAGGACCGTGACGTGCTGCGCGCCCGCCAGCAGCTCGCCTCCGACGCGGCGTCCTGGGAGCGCTCCGAACGGGACCCCTCCCTGCTGTACCGAGGGAACCGGCTCGCCGCGATGCGAGAGCGCACCGCCGCCCCGGGCGCCCCACCACTCGCCTCGGTGTCCGCCGAGTTCATGGAGAGCTCCTGGCGCCAGCACACGCGCGAAGGCCGCCGACGCCGTGCCGCGTTCACCTTCTTCGTCGTCCTGGCCCTGCTGGCCACGACCGGTCTGGTCGGCGCCGGGATCTACTGGCGGCGGGCCGACCAGGCCCAACAGCGCGACCTCGCCCGGTATCTGGCCGCCGAGGCCGAGGGCCAGCGCGAGCTCCACCCCGGCCTGGCCAAGCAACTCAGCCTGCTCTCGTACCGGCTCGACCACAAAGCCGGCCGCAGCGCCCTCCTCAACAGCCAGCGCACCCCCGGCGTGATCAACGGCGACGATCCGGCCTACGACCTCTCCTACAGCGCAGACGGCCGGGTGCTCGCCATCTCCACCGGCGACTCGATCGTGCTGCGCACCCGCAACGGTGACGGAAGGATCGGCGGCATTCTGCCCGGCCCGATCGCGGTGGCCGCCGACGGCACCGTGCTCGCCGCGGCCACCTACGACAACGAAGGCTCCACCTCGACGACCGTACGGCTGTGGGACATCTCCCACCCCGACCGCCCGCGGAAGCTGGCCGCGCCCACGACATCGGACACGGTCACCGCGCTGGTCTTCGGCACGGACGGGAACACCCTCTTCGCCGGTACGTCAGCGGGCGAGATCCTCCGCTGGGACACCCGTGATCCGACGGCACCGCACGCCCTGTCCGCGCTGCGGGGCCACAGCAAGCAGGTCGACTCCCTGGCCGTCTCCCCCAAGCGCGGGCTGCTCGCGAGCGCGAGCGTCGACGGGCGGGTACAGCTGTGGCAGGCGACCGGCACCACACCCGTCGCCACGCTGCGCGCGGCGCCGTACACGTCCGACTCCTTCGGACCCGTACGACCGCCCCTGCACCGGATCGCCTTCGACAATGCGGGCGGACTGCTGGCGGCACCGGCCGAGGAACCCAAGACGAAGGACGCCCTCGCGCTCAGTGGCGACCTGGCCCTGTGGACGCTCGACGACCCGCGGGCTCCCCGACAGGTCGTGGCAGCGGACAAAGGCGTGTCGAGCGGCTCCAGCAGATGTACCGACAGTGTGACCTCGATGGCGTTCGCCTCGAAGAGCAAACGGATCGTCGCGAGCTGCGGCGGTGGCTGGAAGACCTGGATCTACACCTACGGAACCGACGCGGTCCTGCCAGGCGTGGAGAATACCGGCTCTGGCTCGGACGGCGGGGTGGCCCTGTTCGTCCCCGGCAACGCCGAACGGCTGCTCAAGGCCACCGCCCGCGGTGTCCAGGTCTGGGACCTCTCCAACGGCGCCCAGCCGGGGGCGGAGGGCTTCATACCACCGGCGCCCGGCACCGGAGGCCAACTGTCCCTCGCGATGTCCGGAACAAAGCTGCTCCTCGCCTACCAGGGCGTGGGCACGAACTGGTTGCGGGATCTCAGTCTCCGGCATCTGCGATCCAACCCGTTGGCCACGACGGTCGCCCCCGACATGTTCACGGGACAGGACATCGCCCTCAGCCCGGACGGCAACCTCCTCGCCGACACCGAGGTCTACAAGCAGGGCAAGAAGACGTACGCCAATCTCTTTCGGGTGCGGTTCCTCTGAAGGGAATGGCTGAACTCCGAGAACGCTGGCTGGGCTGTGTTCGCTGCCTCTCCTCTCTACCGTGGTGGTGGAGGAGGGGTGTCGAATGGGCTCGCTGTTCGAGGAGTTGGAGGCACGCGAGGCGGCTGCCCGGTTGCGCGTGGAGGGGCTCGAAGCCGAGCTCGCCGAGCTGTCCGGGAAGCTGGATCTGGCGCGGGAGAGCCTGGAGCGGTTGCGGATCACGCGCGAGACGGTTGCCGCGGTGCTCGCGGAAATGATCCCGGAGAAGGCGGCGGCTTTCGATGCGGACCGGCCGACCGCGAGTGAGCCGACGACGTCCGCGTATGCGGGGGCCGAACGGCACGTGGTCGGGGTACTGACCGTTCCGAAATGGCAGCCCGGCATGGGGGTGGAAGTCCTGCCGCAGGTATATCGCGACATCTTGGAAGTGGTGGCGGACGCGCCCGGACCGGTCCGCGCCAAGCAGATCGTGCCCCGGATCGGGCTGCCGGCCGAGACCGGGAAGATTGAGGGAACCCGCTCGAAGCTGAAGCGGCTGGTCGAGCGCGGCTGGCTGGACGAGGACACGCCAGGGATGTTCACCCCGGCCCACCCCCGGACGGGCAAACCGCCCAACTCCCGTTAACAGCAGGGCTCTTCCGCGCCTACATTCGAAGGTGCGACCCAATCGATGCCGGCGGGAAGAGCCCTGGAGATGACACCGTACGACACCCGATGCACCGCTGACCCCTTTGCGCGCTCCCTCAGCGCCTTCGAGACGCTAATGCACACGCTGTCAGGAAGTCCGGCGACCACCTGGACCCACGCCGAACTGGAGGAATACCTCGACGCGGCCGGACGCGAACTGCTTCGCCTGCTGCTGCAGGACCATCTGGACCTGCGGGCCAGGCAGGAAGAGCACCAGGTCCGCGCCGGTGCCGGCCCAGCGGTGACCGGACCGGAGGGGCGAGTGCGGCCCTGGCGGGAGGCCGGGCACTCGCGGTGGCTGGCCACCGTATTCGGGACCGTCCGCGTCACCCGGGTCGCGCACCGGGGACCGGGCCTGGGCAACGTCCACCCCGCTGACCAGGCACTGTCCCTGCCAGCGGGCCGGCACTCGACAGGATTACGGCGGCTTGCCGTCACCGAGGCCGTCCGCGGCTCCTTCGACCAGGCCCACGACGCGGTGACACGCCGCTGCGGGAACGTGCTGGGCAAGCGCAGACTGGAAGAGCTCGTGGTCGCGGCCGCGGTCGACGTCGACGACTTCTACCGGACCGTGATCCCAGTCCCGTGCAGCCGCGAGATGCCGCTCGTGGTCCAGGTGGACGGCAAGGGCGTGGTCATGCGCCCGGAGGCCCTGCGTGAGCCCACTCGCCGGGCAGCCGAGAAGGCCGCGGCCAGCCATCGCGGCCGACTCGCGCCGGGCGAGAAACCGAACCGGAAGCCGATGGCAACCGTCGCCTGCGTCTTCGACACACGCCCGGCGCCCAGGCGCCCGCACGATGTGATCCATCCACCCGGCGGCCGAAACGGCCTGCGGCCCGCCCGCCACGGGCCGAGAGCGGTAAACAAGTGGTGCACCGCCTCGCTGGTCCGTTCGCCCGAGCAGGTCATCGCCGACGCCTTCGACCAGGCCCAGGCACGCGACCCCAAACACCTGCGGCCCTGGGTCGTCCTCGTCGACGGCGCCCGCCACCAGCTCGACCTGATCACAGCGGAGACCGGCCGACGCGGCGTCACAGTCCACGTCCTGCTGGACTTCGTGCACGTCGCCGAGTATGTCTGGGCCTGCGCCCATGCCTTCCACAGACCGGGCACCACCGAGGCCGAGGCCTGGGCGGCCGACCATCTGACCGCAATCCTCTCGGGCGACGCGGCTCGCGCAGCCGCCGAGATGACCACCCAGGCCGAGCGGGAACAGCTGACGGCCTCGCGGCGCGAGGCCGTCGACGCCTGCCACCGCTACCTGACCGGCCACCTCGACCAGCTCCACTACGACACCGCGCTCAACAACGGGTGGCCCATCGCGACCGGCGCGGTCGAGGGAGCCTGCCGCCACCTGATCGCCGACCGCCTCGACATCACCGGCGCCCGCTGGGGCCTGCCCGGAGCGGAAGCCGTCCTGCGACTGCGCGCCGTCGTCTCCAACGGCGACCTTGCCCCCTACTGGCGCTACCACGCCGGCCGCAAGCACGAACGCCTCTACCCGACCCCCAACGAGCGCACTTACGCCCTCACCGCTTGATCGCGGCCGTCACTCGAACCAAGCGAACCCAGCGGGATGGACGTCAGCACGTCCGCCGACGTCTACCGCTCGCTCACGATGCAGAAGGGATGCCCCGCCGGATCAGTGAGGACCCGATACCTGTCTTCATTCTGCTGCTCTGGCTTGCCCGCACCCAGCTCCAACAGCTGGGCCTCGGCCTCATCCAGCTCCTCCACGACCTTGAAGCAGATGTGCAACTGCTGGGGAACGATCTGGTCCGGCCAGCTCGGAGCCCGGTAGTCGTCGACCCGCTGGAAGCCAATGAACAAGCCATCCTCGCGGGTGAGTCCGGCGAACTCGGCATCTGACTTCGGGTGCGGTTCGAGGCCGGTGGCCTTCTGATAGAACGCCGCCAGAGCCAGCGGATCAGGGCAGTCGAGCGTTATCGCGCTCAACTTCATCTGCAAGGACATGGCGCCTCCGGTCTGGATCACTGAACCTGCGCGAAGCACACGCTAGACGAAGGCGCCGAGTCGCATCGGCTCACCCCTCCAGAAGAGCCACACCCATCTCTTTCTGCGCAGCACCGCCAGCCCGAAGCAAAAGCTGGGCATGATCGAGGTGAACAACGGTGTGGGGGCGCTGGCCTTCAGCCCGACCAAGCCCCTCCTTGCCGTCTCCGACTACAACGGCGTCGTGGCCAGCAACCCCAAGCCCCAGGTCGTCCGGCTCTACGACATCGCCGACCCCCGGCATCCGCGGTACATCTCCACGATCGAGACGACCGGGTACGGACTCGGCTTCTCCCCGGACGGCAGATCGCTGATCATGAACGAGACCGCCAAAGGCGACACGAAGGCGGCCCGCCCAACAGCGGGTCCACTGGTGCGCAGTTGGAACGTCACCGATCCCGCGCACCCGTCCGCGTCGTGGTCGGTGCGCCCGCCCACCGGCACCGAGTACGCTCATTTCGCGTTCCGGCCGGACGGGAAGCTCTTCGCGCTCTACGACGACACCGGAACGCTCCGGATGTGGGACGTCCGACGTGACCGCCTCGTCGGTCCCCCCCGTCAAGGTGTCCACCGGCAAGCTCCAGGGCCCGCTGGCCTTCAGCCCCGACGGGACCCGCCTCGCGCTGATCGCGACCAACAAGGACTACGACTCTCGCCCCGAGGTCTGGGACGTGAGCGATCCGGATTCACCCACCCGGCAGTTCTATATGCCGACCGCATCGGGCTTCTACTCCCTGGCATTCACTCCCGACGGCAAGACCCTCGCCGTCGTCCGCGCCTCCGCGGGCATCGACCTGTGGGATGCCGATCCGCAGCACGTCATCGCCGACCTCTGCAACGCGGTCGGCGACCCCATCTCCGAGCAGGACTGGAAGAAGTACCTGCCGGACCGTCCCTACCAACCGCCATGCCAGTGACGTAGATCACTGCATTTCCAGGTCGGCCGTCACCAACACGATGCCGCGGTGCGCACCGACGATGCACCGCGCAGTGATTGCAGCATTTTGGTCAGGGTGCAAACATGGTGCGGATTTCTGCCATGGTTCGCGCGTGTCCTGCGCGCTCCGTTTCTGTAGTCGAAGGTATGGGGCACATGGTGTCCCTCCGATTCCGCTTACCCTTCTGCAGGCGTCGTCTCTTCGCCATGTCGGGTCTTATGCTCTTGCGTCTGCTGCTGACTGTGGGCATAGAGTGACGGTCCGCTCTCGGGCAGTTGGGGAACTGCCAGCCCGTATCATCCGGGCGGGACGGGAGTGAACGACCAACACACGCTCAGCACAACGGGGACCGCAATTACGCACGTGCCGCCACGGGCGAGGCCCCTTTGTGTCTTCAACATGGGGGAATGACGCTATGCGCAAGTGGCTGCCTGCTCTTGCCGTGTCCGCAGCTTTCGTCTCTTCGGTTCTGGCGGCCCCGCAAGCTCTGGCCCAGGACGCGAATCCGGTTCCTGAGAAGGTGCCCGGCACCAACGTGGAGTTTTCACCGAGTGCGGCGCGTGATCCGCAGACGCGTGCCCTCGCGGCGGCCGATCCTGCAGCGGTACAAGCTGGCGGCCTGCTGTGCGGAAGCGGTTACCAACTGTCCTATGTAGAACCACTTCCGGATTCCCGCCGACTGGGAACCCTGTTCACGTACTTCAAGGAAGTGAAGGGAGAGCCGAAAGGGGCATGCGCCCTGTTCGACAACAACCTCGGGGTTAAGAAGCACATGAAGCTGCAGGTGTGCTGGACCACCTGCAAGGCCGATGAGGGCTCGTTCTTCGACTACGCGGGTCCGGCCAAGTACGAGAGCAGCGATCCGAGCTTCCAGCCCCGCTGTGCCCTGGTGCACGCCCTGATGTGGGACGGCGATGTCGCGTTCATCGACCGGCAAGTCCACGTCGGCTCCTGCGACTGACCCTCCCCCCGGCCCTCTCTTTCTACGAGGTACATGTTCATGCCCATACGTACGCCGGTGTCCCGTCGGCTCCTTGTCCTGCTCGTCGCTGCCGGAGCGATGACCGATGCGTGCGGGCATGATCAGGAAAGCCATCGGCCGGGCACTGCAGCAGTCCCCTCATCGCCGGCCCCCGTTGCGCCGTCGGTTGCTGCGAACCCGTCAACTGGCACTCCGGGGCCTGACAGCACAGAGGCGGCCAGACAGACGGCGGAAAGGGGGCGCAGGCTGGCTGCACCGCCTGGAGTGACCAATACGCCGTCGCCAGTGACCGGCATCGCCAAGGGCGGCGAGCACTTCGGACCTCCGCTCATCCGCCAAGGAGACGTGACCGTGTACACGGCTAGGCGGGACGGAGATGCGCTGACGGTCCCTGTCGAGGTGGTCAACAGTGGTACCAAGCGTGCCTTCTATCGATTCCGCCTTCGGGTTACGGGGCCGGGCGGTTTCGACACAACGGCCAGCGAATCGGCGGATGTTGTCGGCCTGTATCCGGGGACCTCGTGGCCGACTGAGCTGACGGTAAGCGACCCTGGCCACATGCCCCCCGCGCATCCGCACATCACCATCGAGAGTGTCGAGCGGACCGAATACAAGGGCTAGAGAACCCGAATCTCGACGCTCTTCCCGACCACCATCCAGAACGGCCTCTTCGCGCGAGCTGTTTGGTGAGTCGGTCCGGGGCGCGACTGGCCCCCATGTAGGACGCACACGCTGATGCGCGACTGCGCCCATGGCGGCTGGCACCACGTGGTCGGCTGGTTCACCAGCTCTGGCATGGACGTGTACGCGGTCGTTGCCGCCACGTTTCCAGGGTGAGCGACCCGGCTGGAGAAGTCCGGGTCCGCAGTCCGCGCCGCTGGCGCCTCCACCGCCAGCCAACTCGCTTCGCACTCGCGCCCACGCTCTGGCCGTCTCCCCCCGAGGGTGGGCGGCCGAGCCCTGCCCCGACCAGGCAGGGGAACCTCTCAACTCGAAACGGGGAAGCTCTCTTGAGACGAAGAAAAAGAGCACACCTGCCCATAGCTGCCCTGGCTACCTGCGCGGCCTTGACCGGCGGCCTGCTGCAGGCAGCACCCGCCGCTGCCGCGCCGACACCCAGCCCCGGCCACGGCAACAACGCGCACGCCGCGCCGGCGCCTCCCGGCCGCGTGACGGATCCGGACAGAAAGCTCGGCAGGGACTGGCAGACCAGTTCGGACCGTGCGGTCACCGCCGCCGCCGACGCGGACGGCTTGCGTATCCTCGTCGCCGACAGCGACAAGGCGTACGCGTGGAAGACCGCCGCTGTCCTGGCCGAGCCGGGCCTGCCGGCGGACTCCTGGATCGGCAACCAGTGCCTGATGGACCGCGGGCACACGGCTGTTGTCTACGCCCCGCGCAGTTTCACCAACAAGCCGGACCTGATGCAGGGCGGCGCGTTTGCCGCCATCGTCGACCTGACGACGGGCAAGGTGACGAAACTGCCCTTCACCGTGTCGCTGGCCTCCTTCGACCCGTCCTGCAACACGACCACGCACCAGGCCGTGTTCACCGGCTTCAGGGACATGAACGACGCCGCGCACACCCGGTCCCGGGTGATCACCGTGGACGTGTCCGGGAAGACCACGGGCACGGTGGCGGCCAAGGGCGAGATCACGAGCGCTGTTCCGGTGCGGGACGGCACGGTCGGCGCACTCGGCAGCCGCCTGGTCCACCTCGACCGCTCCGGCAGGGTGAAGAACCTTGCGGACGCGGACAGCGCTCCGTTCGACATCCGGCCCGCCGCCGACGGCACGGTCGCCTTCCTCGACCGCACGGGCGACTCCACGGCGCACGCCGAGCTGTTCACCGGCAGCGGCACGCCGAAGAGGATCGCCTCGGGCCGGCTCGGCGACCTCGACCTCGTGCAGGGCGGCGCGGGCAGGGTCTTCCTCACCGGGCGTCCCCACGGCACCTCCGCCACTGCGGGAACCGGCGTCACCCGCCTGGGCGCCCCGGCCGGCACCGACATCTCCTCCGACGGCCGTCTCGCGGTCGACCCGGTCCTCGCCCCCGGTGTGCGCGCCGGCCTGGCGCACATCAAGGACGCGGGCAAGGGCTTCACGAAGTCCGAGGAGCCCGCCCCGCGCACCGCGACGTCGGGCGCCGTCGGCGACGAGCCCCTGACGGTCACCAGCACCGCCACCACCACCGGAACCAGGCTGACGCAGAGCGTGCAGAAGGACGCCGGTGACGGCTCGGGCAACGATCCCTCCCCGGTCCTCGCCACCGCCACTGCAACGCACACCCGGCCCAAGCGCTCCCCGAAGGCTGCCGGGCTGACGGTGAGCCCACCGACCGACGACGACCGCTGGTGCGCGGTGTCCCGCAACGACGTCAACGTCCAGGCGCTGCAGCCGACGTCGAACCAGGTCGAGTGGGCCGTTGACATGGCTGTACGCGGTGATCTGAGCGCGAGCTACATCCGGCAGGGCGGCTACCGTGCCCAGGCCGGCCTCGGCACCGTCGACCCGCAGTCGCTGTTCCCACTGCCCCAACTCGCCGGCGGCGGCAGGATCCCGGCCAACGTGGTCCTCGGCATCATGGCCCAGGAGTCCAACCTGTGGCAGGCCGAGGGCGGATCGATCCCCGGGCAGATGGGCAACCCGCTGGCCGCCGTCGACGGCTACTACGGCCACAAGGCCGACCCCAACGACCCGGCCGCCTACTGGCAGATCAACTGGGACGAGTCCGACTGCGGCTACGGCGTCGGCCAGGTGACCGACGGCATGCGGCTGGCCGGTCACGAGAAGAACCACGAGACCAGCCTGGACCCGCGCCTGCAGAAGCTCGTCGCGATCGACTACGCGACGAACGTCGCGGCCTCCCTGAAGATCCTCGCGGACAAGTGGAACGAGGTACACCAGGACGGCCAGAAGATCACCGTCAACAACGACGACTCGTCCAGGGTGGAGAACTGGTTCACCGCCGTGTGGAACTACAACCTCGGCTTCAACCCTCCGTCGCAGGCCGGCCAGCACTCCGGCCACTGGGGCCTGGGCTGGTACAACAATCCGGCCAACCCGATCTACGCCAAGGGCTGGGGCCATCCGTTCATGAACACCGATGTGGACGGACCGGCGGCGAACAAGGATGCGGCCCATCCGCAGGACTGGCCGTACGAGGAGAAGGTGATGGGCTGGGCCGCTTGGTCCCAGGACACCGGCTTCTCCTACGCCACCTCCGGCCGCCAGGACTGGCCCGGTGAGTCCGGCTTCTCCTCGGCGGGCTTCCGGCCCGCCTGGTGGACCCTGGTCGCCCAGCGCACCGCCGTCCAGCCGCCGCTGGACGCGTTCTGCAACTCCAAGAACAACTGCGACACCAGCACGCCGCCTAAGTGCCCGGACGCGGAGTGCTACGCGCAGTACTGGTGGAACCAGCCGAACGTGACCTGGAAGGCCGACTGCGCCACCAGCTGCGGCCACGAGAACATCAAGTACGAGAAGCTGGTGCAGGAACCGGGGCGCGGCTACCGGCTCCAGACCGGTACGCCGGTGTGCTCCGGTGCCCCGGACGGCTCCAAGGTGGTTGCCTCGGTCCCGGACGGAACGCCGTCCTGGAGCGACCAGAGCGGCTGCGCGACGATCCACTCCGCGGGAAGTTTCCGGTTCTCGTTCAACCCCGGCACGGAAGGCCGTTACGAAGCGAAGGCCGATCTGCACTCGGTGGGCGGCGGCTACGGTGGCCACTACTGGTACACCCGCACCCGCAACGCCGACCACTTCGGCGGCGACGGCGGCTATATGACCATCGACGGCACCTGGACCCTCGGCCAGAACCTCAACTGGGCACGCGTTCTGGTCCACCTGCCCGACACCGGCGCTCAGACCCGGCAGGCCGCCTACGTCGTCCACGGCTCCGACAGCAAGAGTGCCAAGCGGTTCGTGCTCCAGCGTGCGGGCGGATGGGTCAGCCTCGGCGTGTTCCACTTCACCGGCACTCCGCAGGTCGAGCTGTCGAACGCGACGGTCGACGGAACGGCCGACGAGGATATCGCCTGGGGCGCCGTCGCCTTCCAGCCCCTCGCGTCCAAGCCGGCGAACTTCGTGGTGGCTATGGGGGACTCATATTCGTCGGGCGAAGGAGCCACTGCCCCTGGTGGCGCCGATTTGTTCCCGGAGACCGACCACTACGACAAGCTGAACGACAACCTGATCGACAAGTGCCACCGTTCCAAGCTGGCATGGTCGCGGCAGGCGACCCTGCCTGGCTACAGCAAGTCGATAGGATCCATGGCCGACAACTTCGATGCACAGATGGACTACCACTTCGTAGCCTGCTCCGGGGCACGCACCTACAACGTCCTCGACAAACAGCAGGGATCCGACGAAGTACCTCAGATCCAGGCCGGCTACCTCGACGACAACACCACCCTGGTGACGATGTCGATCGGCGGCAACGATGCCCGCTTCTCCGACATCATGGCGAAGTGCATTGACATCCCGGTCCCGGCTACGACCACGTGCCCGTATGCGGAGTTGGACAACATCGATCCCGCTACCGGCGACAAGACGAGCGGTACGACTGGTGCCTTGAAGGATTGGGCGCCGAAGTGGCTGCACGACGCGGTCCGACCTCAGATCGTGAAAACCCTCAACGCCATCCATGCCAAGGCACCGCATGCGAAGGTTGTCCTCATGGGCTACCCGCGCTTGGTGGAGAAGGACCACAGCTGCCTCCCCGGTGCTTACGAGGACGTCGAAAACGACTGGATACGCAGTGTGGCCGACACGCTCGCAACCGAGATGAAGGGAGCCACCCAGGACGCCGGATCGTGGGCGGCCTTCTCCGACCCTCGGGACGAGTTCGACGGCAAGGGCGTCTGCGGAAATCCTGAGAGCATCCACGGCATCGTGGAGACCGGACGGGAGCAGGCGGACAACGACGCACCGGCGCCGTCCATGCAGTCATTCCACCCCAAGCCCGCAGGAGCCCGTCTCTACGCGGACGCCCTGGAGCAGACCCTCCAGGGGAAGTGACAGATGACTGAACTGGGGGCCTGAGTATTCCTACTCAGGCCTCCAGCCACCGTTTACGAAAGCCTGTAGGCATGAACACGCCCAACGCAGAGTCCAGGCCCATCGTGCCGCGCGTATCCGGAGCGGCTGTCACCGGCGCGGCGCTGGCCTACGGTGCCTGCCGCTTCTTCTCCTGGGTCAAGCATCACAGTAACCAGGCATGCGAGACGACAGACGGCCTCTGCTTCACCTGGTGGGATGTGGCCGTCATCCCCCTCACGTTCGCAACGGCACTGATCTCTCTGATCATCGTCTACAAGCAGCTGAACATCAGGCCACGGCTCGCGGTCATACCGCCGACGCTCCTGCTGGCTCCGATCCCGCTCGCCGCCGCCCAGACGAGCGCTGGCTGGTGGGCTGTCACCATCACGGGCGGAGCGTGGGCATCCTTCCTCGCGCTGGCCGCGTGGAGCCGCTACAGAATCCTGGGACTCTCCGCAGCAGCCGCACTTCTCCTTGCATCCCTTGTCGTTCTGTACCGCTGACCACCTGACAGGATTTCCGCGGTACTGAGCTGACGCCGGTTTCGTGGAGTGAAGCCAGGCATATGATCCTGGCTCGAAGGAGAACCACGAGCAGTGCCAGCACCACGTAAATACCCGGACGAGCTCCGCCAGCAGGCCGTCCGCGAAGTCCGCACCACCGGCCGCCCGGTCGCGCATGTCGCCCGGGCGGGCCGCCTGGGAGGTTGAGGGTCCCCACCCGCGGGCGCTTGGTCGGTCCGAGGTGTGCAGCAATGAGTACGCCGAAGCAGCTGCCGCAGTGTGGTGCTGTCAGACGGTGTTATTCGGCTTGCTCGGCCTGGGCTTCGCCCTGAGGCGCCGCCTGCTTGGCCGTTTCGGGGGCGGTGTAGAAGACGGAGGAGCCCTGCTTGGTGCGCTGGGCGTGGTTCTTGGCCACGAGCCCTTCGAGGGTGGTGCGCACGACGGTGGTCTTGATACCGCGCTCCGGGTGGGCCTGGCCGAGCGCCGTGGCGATCTCCACGGCCGAGCGCGGTTCGCCGAGGCCGGTGAGGTGACGGCGGACGAGTTCGACCAGTGTCGACTGACCTGTCTTACTGGCCTTGCCTGCGGAGGCCTTGGCCGTCTTGGCCGCGACGCGGCCACGCGAAGCGGTGCCCCTCTTGGCCCCTGCCCGTTCCTTGGTGTCCTGCTGGCCGGCCGTCTTCTTCCGAGCGGCAGGCACGGCGGAGCTGCGGGGCGCGGCCGCGGATTCTGCCGTGCCCGGCTGAACACCCAGAGCCTGCCGCATGTTCACCAGCGCGGTGTGGTCGTGCTGCAGCGTGGTCAACTGCTGCTGCAAGTCGATGATTTCTGCACTGATGCGTTCCTGCTCTTTGGCGTTGCGGTCGATGTCGTTGGTCAGCTGGGTGGCGTACTGCGATGTCAGTTCAGTGATGACAGCGGTGGACTCGGACATAGAGGTCGTTCCTGCCTTTCGGATTTCTGGGCGGGCGCGCAGGATACGCAGTGCAGAGAGCCAAGCACATGTCCCCAGGGCTGGTGCCGAGAGGACATCAGCGGCAATGCTGTGAGTAGCCCCGGAGCAGAGATAGTACGGGCAGGTGGACTGTACTGTCGCTTTTGAGTGATGTCTGTTGCTCGAGCAGGTTTCCAGGGATCCAGCACATAGCGTCGTCCCAGGGGTGTCCGTAGGGCCGCTCAGTGCATGCTGTTGGGAAGTATCCAGAGGACTTCGCCAGAGTGCTGGTTGTAGTGCCAGGTGGATAGCGCGCGGGTGCTCACGAGTTGGTCGAGCAGTTCCGCGGTCTGCTCGGGGGAGTGTCCGCACAGGCGGCCGAGGATGTCCATGTCGACACTGTGGCGGTCATGAGCGGTGGTGTGAGCGGCGAGCACCAGTGCCGCCAGTCGTACGGCCGGCGGCGCTGTGGCCGGCGAAGCCCACGGTGCGGGGTGCAGCGCCCAGTAAGCGGCGCGGCAGCGCGTAGGGCGACCGGGTGCTTGGTCCAGGAGTGTGGCATCACGCAGTTGCACCTCAACCGGCGTCGGCTTGAGATCGGGCAGATAGAGCCAGTGAGCCTGGGCCAGCTCCTGCCACAGTTCGGTGCGCCCCAGCAGCCGCATACCCCGCAGCAGGCCGTGCGGCACCCGCAGACGCCCGCGGGCGTCTGCGCGCAGGGCGCATTGCAGGGCGAGCAGCCGGGCGGCGGGGGAGGTGAACCGGGGGAGCGCAGTTGCCAGGTAGGTGAGCATCTCCCGTACGCGCAGCCGCTCATCGGATGCTGCCGACTTCGGCCTGACGGATGCTGGGGCCGGCGAGCACCTGGAAGGCCGTGACCGGTGTGGGGCAAGGACCGTGTCCGGCACGATGGCGGTGTGGCTGGTCGCCGCCGCGCAGGCGGCGCAGGCATCGGCCAGCCGCCAGGTGCGGCCGTTGCGGTCGCGGGTGAGAGCGAGCAGGACGGGGCCGGCGCAGCCGCGGTGACGCGGATGCCATGAGCACCCTCGTTCCCGGCACTGGCAGGTCCGCAGGTGTCCTGGCAGCACATCGGCGCGGGCATGGCAGGCGAGGTGGGCCAGGGCGGCGGACCGCGCGGAGGCGCCGTCCAACTGGGACGTGTGGGCGGTGCAGTGGGCGCACACGAGGCCGGGTCTGCCTGCCCGTGACTGCAGTTCCACCGTCCAGATCCGCCGTACGGCTGGGCCGGCGAGCCTCATCGGCTGACTGTCCTCCTGTCGTGTTCGCCTCATGGGGCTGGTACGCCTGCAACAGCCGGGCATGCGTACCAGGGTGGACGCACGGTAGTGCAGACCCCCGACCGCCGTGACTCACCGACCAAATAGTGCAGGAGTCTGCACTGACAGGGCAGAGGGCTGCACCGTCGGATGGTGGGGTGACGATCTTCCCGCCCGATCCCAACCTCATCGCCCTGCGCGTCGAACTCGCGCGGCTGAGGGGCGAGCGCGGATGGACCTTCGACGAACTCGCCGAACGCAGCGGCCTGGCCCGACGTACGCTCATCGACCTCGAACACGGCCGCACCACCGGGAACATCACCACCTGGCACGCCCTGGCACACGCCTTCGACGTCCCCATCGAACGTTTCCTCACCTCCCTGTGCGACGGCCACCCCCTCCCCGGCACACCCCAACGCTGACCAGACACGGCGTACAAGCGGCCCCCGCCGCGCGATGAAGACCACCCATGCAGGTGAGACCATCTCGAACGACAGATCCACCAATAGGGCGTGCGTTCCCACTCGCTGAGCCATCCGCATGACATCCCCGGAAGCCGCCGCCATCCACCGGCGCGGCACCTGGCACGGTCGCCGCCATGCGCCCCCACCCCGCACACGCCGACCGCTACTGGGACGGCAGCCCCCGCACCATCCCTCCCCGCCGCTTTCTGCAGATCTCGGCGAACAGCCCCAGCCGCCTGCTGCGCGCCGGACAGACCGGCCGCTGCCGTCACTGCGGCAACCGCATCGACTGGTACCAGCGTCACGACGACCGGCCCATCGCTCTGCACCCCACCGAACTTCTCACCACGGACGTTCCCGAGGCGTGCCGCTGGCACCTCAGCAGCGGCATCGCCCACCCGCACGATGACGACACCGGATGGTGCCGCATCCCGCACGCCGCCCTGTGCCCCGGCTCCGCTCGACCCCGCACACGCAGCCCCCGCCTCGACACCCTGCGCCGCCAACTCGCCCTCCACGCAAGACGCCGCATCGACGCCGGCACCTTCACCCCGCACCCCACCCCACCATCACACAAACCCCCAGCACCCACGCTGCTCCGCCCGACCCGGTCGCCAGGATCCTGCTCACCTGCTACCTGGGCGACGGCTCGATCGAAACCATCCGCTGCGTCGCCCAGACCCGCACCAGACACCGCTGCACCCACACCGTCCTCGACGCAGCACACCCCCAGGGACGCTGGCTACTGCTGTCCGCCCCCCCACCACGGCCAGCTCACCCTGCCCGACACCCTCATGACGGTCTACGACCTCAGCCACCTTCCCTACGCACAACAGCTGCGCTGGCGCGCCCAACGCTGCCCCGCCCACGCCTGCGCACCGACAGCCGCGGACCTCGCTCTGACCGTCTGGAAACCCTTCGACCCCCTCCTGCACACAGCCCACATCCACACCCGCCTGCCACACCCCACAGCACGTCGGCACAGGCAGGGGTGACCATGCCGCACCACGCCCTGGAGATCACTCTCACCCGCCCCCTCTCCCCGGCGGCCCTGCGCCAGGCCGCCCGCGTGCTACCGCTCGCCGCCAACCACGACACCACCCGCCTCATGGCCCTCGTACCCGCCAAGACCCCCCACCGAGCGGCACACCGACTGCGCGGCCAGCTCGGGGCACGGCTGCCCATCGACGTGATCACCACGCACTACCCCGACGCAGACCACAAGATCCTGCTCAACGTCGCCTTCCCGCCCGCCACATACGCCGCACTCAAGACCTATGCCCGCTGTGCGGCCCAGACACCCGAGCGATTCGTGGAACTGGCCCTGCACCGGGCCCTGGCGGAACACGCCGACCAGGAGACCGACCGGCTCGAGCGGGCAGTGCGCCACCTGCTGGCCCACACCAGCCCCGCCTACCTGCTGTCCGCCGTCGGACACGCACTGACCCGACTCCCCGAAAGCCCCACGCCATGAAGCCCACCGACGAACAGACCGCAGCAGCCGACTCCTTCCACGCCGGCAACCACCTGGCCCTCCAAGCCGGCGCCGGCACGGGCAAAACCACCACCCTCGCCCTGCTCGCCCACGCCACCAAACGCCGCGGCCGCTACCTCGCCTACAACCGGGCCATCGCCCAGGACGCAACCGCCCGCTTCCCCCGCACCGTCCAGTGCAAGACCGCCCACGCCCTGGCCTACGCCGCCGTCGGCCACCGCTACACCAGCCGCCTCAATGCCCCCCGCCGCCCCGCCTGGCAGACCGGACAAGCCCTCGGCCTCACCAAAGCCGTCCGCATCGGCGACCGCGAGGTCTCCCAACGCGCCCTGTCCAACGCCGCCCTGCGCACCGTGACCCGCTTCTGCCACACTGCCGACGACAAGATCACCCGCCACCACGTGCCCAAGCTGCGCGGCCTGGAAGACAACGACCTCCACCGCGAACTCGCCATCCACATCGTGCCCTTCGCCCGCAAGGCCTGGAGCGACCTGCAGCACCCCGACGACGGCGCCGTGCGCTTCGACCACGACCACTACCTGAAAATCTGGTCCCTCACCCAGCCGACACTGAACGCCGACTTCCTGCTGCTGGACGAGGCCCAGGACACCAACCCCGTCGTCGAACAGATCTTCCTCAACCAGCGCAGCCACACCCAGCTCGTCATGGTCGGCGACTCCGCCCAGGCCATCTACCACTGGCGCGGCGCCAAAGACGTCATGACCGGCTTCGACGGCACCCACCTGACCCTGTCCCAGTCCTTCCGCTTCGGCCCCCATCTCGCGGAGGAAGCCAACCGCTGGCTGCACCTGGCTGATGCCCCGATCCGACTCACCGGCACCCCCGCCGTGCCGACCGAAATCGGCCCCGTCACCAGCCCCGACGCCGTCCTGTGCCGTACCAACGTCGGCGCCATGGCCCAGGTCATGGCGTTGATGGCCGACGGACAACGGGTCGCCTTGGTCGGGGGAGGCGACAGTCTGAGGGCTCTCGCTCTGGCCGCCCGCGATCTGAAGGAAGGCCGCCGTACCACCCACCCCGAACTCCTTCTCTTTCCGACCTGGGGAGAACTGCAGGACTACGCCGCCCACGATCCCGCCGGACGCGAACTGCAGCCCCTGGTCGACCTCGTCGACAAGCACGGCGCCGACGCAATCCTCAAGGCCGTGGCCGCACTCGCTCCCGAACAGCAGGCCGAGGTGACCGTCTCGACTGCACACAAGGCCAAGGGGCGTGAATGGGCCTGCGTGAGGATCGCCGACGACTTCACCCCACCGAAGGACAGCGACCAAGAAGACGCCAACGGATGCCCCCGACCCAGGCCCATCGAGGACAGCGAGGCCCGTCTTGCCTATGTAGCCGTCACGCGCACGCGCCATCATCTGGACATGGTCGGACTGTCATGGATTGACCACCACCCGGATGGAAACCCAACCAGATGACACCCTTGCTTCAGCACGTGATCACGACCAGCCAGCCCGTTGCATCGTAGAGCCGCGGCAACCTGGTGATGCTGGAACTGAACGACCCGCGAGTGCCCGGATGATCTTGCCACGGAACACCGGCACAATCCCGCGCGAGGTAGCGGCCTGCCCCCACTGCCGCCTGGACACCGCCCTCGGCATTCTCGACTGGGACTGGCCGCCACCGGGGACATCTCGATGGCCGCCAGCGGGGCGAACTCCTGGCCGCCTACGGGGAGAACGACATGGCCGTTGACACTCGTACCGGTTGGCCAGCCTCCGAGTTCGGCGTTCCACAGCTGCGGCCGAGCGACGAACCGTGGCCAGAGTCTTCGGGCCGAAGATCACCGACGCGACGTCGGAGCGCTCAATCCTCTGAATCGTGTCTGACTCGCGATCACGAACGGTCTCTGCAGCTTCGACAAAGGCCGTGACAAGTGGGTTCAGAGAGTTGGGCCGGTGCGCGACTGCGACGGCGGAGCCGGGATAGTTATCGATAGGGATGAATCGGATGCCGGGGCGAGGAGAGTAGCGACGTGCTGCTGCCGGCGTGATGGTGCAGGCCATGCCGGCCGCGACGTGAAGCTTCCCCTTGATCGTGGACACCTGGAGACTGGGACCTGAGGGTCCAGAGGAAGTAGCACCAGGTGGGAAGCAAGTACACGAAGCGGTACAGCGAGGAGTTCAAGCGGGACGCGATCGCGCTCGTCGACTCCTCGGGCAAGACGGTCACCGCGGTGGCCCGGGAACTCGGCATCAGCTCGGAGTCCTTGCGCGGCTGGTACCGCAAGGCCAAGGCCGACCGGGGCGGGGGTCAGAGCGGCGAGCTGACCAGCGCCGAGCGCGAGGAACTGCGGCGGCTGCGCAAGGAGAACCGCGAACAGCAGCAGACGATTGAGATCCTGAAAAAAGCGACTGCCTTCTTCGTGAAGGAGAACGACCGGTGAGCGAGCTGTACCGGTTCATCCATGCGGAGAAGGCGAACTACCCGGTCACCCTGCTGTGCCGGGTGCTGCACGTGGCCCGCTCCTCCTACTACGCCTGGCGCGAGGGCGAAGCCGCCCGCCGCAGGCGCCAGGCCGCCGACGACGCACTCGCGCAGCCGCCGACGACGCACTCGCGCACGAGATCACCGTGCTGCACCTCGCCTCCCGCCGTACCTACGGTGTCCCGCGTATCCACGCCGAGCTGCGCCGCCTCGGGCGGCGGGTGAAGCGCAAGCGCATAGCCCGCGTGATGCGCGAGCGCGACATCCGCGGTGTTACCCGCCGCAAGCACCGCTCGCTGACCCGGCCGGACAAGAAGGCGAAGCCGGCCCCGGACCTGATCGGCCGCGACTTTCACGCCGATACGCCCGGAACCAAACTGGTCGGCGACATCACCTACCTGCCCACCGCCGAGGGCTGGCTCTACCTCGCCTGCTGGCTGGACCTGGCCACCCGCGAGGTCGTCGGCTATGCCATGGCTGACCACCACCGCGCCGAACTCGTCGTCAACGCCCTGGACATGGCCCACGGCCGGGGCCACCTGCAGCCCGGCTGCGTGATCCACAGTGATCGCGGAAGCGAGTACACATCGACCCAATTCGGGGATCTAATGCAGGAGTTGGGGCTGCGGCAAAGCTGCGGGCGCACCGGATCATGCTTCGACAACGCCGCTGCGGAGAGTTTCTGGGCACTGCTCAAGGAAGAGATCGGCACTCGTGTCTGGCCCGACCGGGCCACCGCCCGCGCCGAGGTCTTCGCCTTCATCGAGACGTTCTACAACCGCCGCCGCCTTCGCAAACACAAGGTCTTCGGCTACCTCACCCCGGCAGAGACCCGGCAACGGCACCAGCACGCCCTCGCGGCATAACGAACGAGTGTCCGAGATCGCGGGGAAACTTCAGATCGCGCAGCGCACGCGTCCAGGCGGGAGGGATGCAAACGCAGCAGCACACCCCAGTGATGCCCGTTGTGCAGGCCCGCCGCTTGAGCGACGGCCGGCGCAGAGAAACCGGCCCTCTCCTAATTCCTGCACTCCCTGCAATGAGACTGTTTATCGTGAAAACCGCCCGTAGCTGTCGTCTCTGTGGTTACGGTCTGTGCTCATGCGGTTTCTGCACACTTCGGACTGGCACCTGGGCCGCCGGTTCCACACAGAAGACCTGATCCCCGCCCAGGAAGCCTTCCTCGACCATCTGGTCGACACCGCCCGTACTGAGGACGTCGACGCGATCCTTGTGGCAGGCGACATCTACGACCGGGCCATCCCCAGCCTGGACGCCGTACGCCTGTTCAACCGCGCCCTGCACCAGCTCGCCGACCTCGACGTGCCGATCATCATGATCAGCGGAAATCACGACTCCGCACACCGCCTCGGCCTCGGATCCGGCCTCTTCGCCCGTGCCGGCATCCACTTGAGGACCGACCCGGCCACCTGCGACATCCCCGTTCTCCTCGCGGATGCCGACGGCCCGGTCGCCGTGTACGGCATCCCCTACCTCGAACCGTCGATGGTGCGCCATCAACTGGAGGCGGAAGCCGCCTCCCACCACGCGGTGCTCACCGCAGCCCTGGACAGGATCCATGCCGACCTCAGCAGCCAGCAGCCGGCCGGGACCCGCTCAGTGGTCATCGCCCACGCCTTCGTCACCCCCGGGACCGGCCAGAGCGAGGACCAGCACGTAGAAGAGTCCGACAGCGAACGCGACCTCAGCGTCGGCGGGGTCGCCCACGTCGGCGCGGACGTCTTCGACGGCATCGACTACGTCGCTCTCGGCCATCTCCACGGCTCCCAGAAGGTCACCGACCGAGTCCACTACAGCGGCTCCCCGCTCGCCTACTCCTTCTCCGAGGCCACCCACACCAAGTCCCTCACCCTCGTCGACCTCACCGCCGCGGGTACAGCCCCCGTTCTCAAACGGCTGCCCTGCCCGAAGCCCCACCGTCTGGAACGCATCGAAGGCCTCATCGACGACCTGCTCACCCACCCCGCCCACGAACACCTGAAAGACGCCTGGCTCGAGGTCACCCTCACCGACGCCGCCCTGCCCTTCGAGGCCATGGCCCGCCTGCGCCGCCGCTTCCCCCACACCCTCAGCCTCAAGCACCAGCGTCCCTTCATCCCCGCCCAGGCCACCGACACCCCCACCTACACCGAGCGCCTCCAAGGCCGCGGCGAACTCGACATCGCCTGCGACTTCATCGCCGACCTGCGCGGCACTGCACCCACCCCTGACGAACACGTCCTGCTCCAAAAGGCCGTCGACGCCGCCCGCGTGAACGAACTGCAGAAGGAAACCGTCTGATGCGTCTGCACCACCTCACCCTGCAGGCCTTCGGTCCCTTCGCCGGCACCCACACCGTCGACTTCGACGCCCTGGCTGCCGACGGCCTCTTCCTTCTGCACGGCGACACCGGCGCCGGCAAGAGCACCCTCTTCACAGCTATCTGCTTCGCGCTGTACGGCGAACCCCCGGTCGACCGCGAGTTGATGCTGCGCAGTCACCACGCCCCGGACAACCTGCTCACCCAGGTCACCCTCGACGTCACCGTCGCCGGCCGGCGGCTGCTCATCGACCGCGTCCCCCAGCAGAAGCGCCCCAAGAGAAGCGGCACGGGCGACACTCTCCAGAAAGCCGAGACCCGGCTCAGCCGGTGGACGACCGACTCCCTCGGCCAGGGGCACTGGGAGCCCTCCAGCAAGTCACACCAGGAAGCCGGCAAAGAGATCAAAGACCTGCTCGGCATGAGCCGGACTCAGTTCTGCCAGGTGGTCCTCCTGCCCCAGAACGAGTTCACCAAGTTCCTCTACGCCGCCGCGCCCCAGCGCCGTGAACTCCTCGGCAAGCTCTTCCACACCGACCGCTACGCCTTCATCGAACGCTGGCTGAACGACCACAGCCGCACCGTCCAGAAGACCCGCGATACCGCCCGCGACGAGGTTCTCCACCTTGCCTCCCGTATCCACCAGGCCGCAGGCCCCAACCTGAAGTCCGAGCACGACGCCCCCACCCCCGACGATCCCCACTCTCTGACCAGCCCTGCCCTGACCTGGGCCCACGACCTCACCCAGGCCAGCCAGGCCGATGCCCTCCAAGCCCAAGGCGACGCCGAAACCGCCAGAAAGAACCAGCTCGCCCACCAAGAGCTGGAGAACGACACCCGCGAACTGCACCAGCGCCAGACCGCTCACGCCGCAGCCCGCGAGCACATGGACCGGCTCAACGAACAGACCCCCCACCAGCAGGAGCTGGCCCGGCACCGTGAACAGGCCCGCCGCGCACAGCAACTGACACCCCTGCTGCACGCCGTCACCACCGCCCGCACCGACCACGCCCGCGCCCAGGACACCGAACGGGACGCCCGCACCCGACTGCTCCCCGAACATGCCACACTTCAGGCCGCCGACCTCGCCACGGCCGGACAGCAACTGCGCGACGACACCGCCGTGCTGAACACCCTCCTCCCCGAGGAAGACACCCTCCGCCAGCTCACCGCCGACCTCAAACGCATCGACGCCGAGCAGCAAGACTTCACCAACCAGCAGCGCACCGCCCGCGACTGGCTCGACCAGGAGACCACCCAGCGCGTCCTCCTGGAGGGCCGCAGGGAAGCCGCCCGCCAGGCCGAGGAAGACAGCCGGGGCCACCAGGCCCAGCTGGACGCCCTCGGCATACGCCTGGCAGCCGCTCAGCGCCGCGACGCCCACCTCGCGCAGATCACCACCGCCGAACAGCGCCTGACCGCCGCGCAGAAAGAAGCCGAACAGGCCGCCCAGGCCCACATCGACATCCGCCGCCGACGCACCGAGGGCATGGCCGCCGAACTCGCAGCCGGCCTCACCGACGGAGCGCCCTGCCCGGCCCCCGCCCAGGCTCCCGAGGGATATCCCACCCGCGAGGCCGAGCAGGCCGCTGAGGAAACCCACCAGCAAGCCCTAGAGCAGCGCGACGCGGTCGCCGCCGAACTGCAGAAGCTGCGGGAGAACGCCGCAGGCGCCACCGGCGAAGCCGGTGACACCACGCTGGCCACCCTCAAGACCGAACACGACCAACTCACCCAGCACCTTGCCGACGCCCTCAGGCGTGCCGCCGATCGCGGAATCGTCGAAGAAGAACTCCTCAAACTGGACCGCGAACACACGGCCATGACCGAGCAGGACAGCACCGCCACCGCCGGCCTGTCCGCCCGCACCGCGACCCACGAAACTCTGTCCCGGCAACAAGCCGAGCTCACCCGGAAACTCGACACCGCCCGCGGCACCGCTCCCACCCTGGCAGCCCGTATCGACGACCTCACCCGCACCGCCGACCATCTCGAGCAGGCAGCCGAGGCATCACGCACCGCTGCCACCCTCACCCAGACCCTGCACACCCGCACCAGCGAAGCCACCGACGCCGCCGCCTCCCAGGGCTTCGACACTCTCGCCGCCGCCGAGCAGGCCCTGCTCAGCGAACAGGACATCAACGCTCTGGAAGAAGAGATCAACCAGTGGCGCGAGGCCCGCGCCACCCACCAAGCCGTCATCGACGACCCCGCCCTCCAACACGCAGCCGCCCAGCCACCCGCCGACGTCGACGCGGCAGCCTCCCGGCGCGCCGCCGCAGACGACCAGCATGCCCAGGCCGTGACCGCCGCCACCGCAGCCCGGACCCGCACCAGCGAACTCACCCAGCTCGCCACCACCCTGGGCACAGCCGTCGAACACCTGAAGGAACTCGAACTGGCCCACAACACCGCCCGCCACCTCGCCGACCTGGCCACCGGCAACGCACCAGGCACCCGGGTCCGCATGCAGCTGGAGGCCTACGTCCTGGCCGCCCGCCTCGAACAGGTCGTTGCCGCCGCCAACACGCGACTGCACCGGATGTCGGAAGGTCGCTACACCCTGCGCCACTCCGACCAACAAGCCGCCCACGGCGCCCGCTCCGGCCTCGGCCTGGAAATCACCGACTCCTGGACCGGCCGCCCCCGCAAGACCGACACACTCTCCGGCGGCGAATCCTTCTTTGCCTCCCTGTCCCTCGCCCTCGGCCTGGCCGACGTCGTCACCCACGAAGCCGGCGGCAACCCCCTCGACACCCTCTTCATCGACGAAGGCTTCGGCACCCTCGACGACGACACCCTCCACAACGTCCTCGACGTCCTGGACTCCCTGCGCGCCCACGACCGCACCGTCGGCGTCATCAGCCACATCCCCGAACTACGCCGCCGCATCACCCAGCGACTCCACGTCCGAAAAAGCCCCACCGGCTCCACCCTCGTCCACCTGACCGAAGCAGCCGAATAACCTGCACTCCAGGAGGGCGGGGCACCCTGCCCCGCCCTCCTGGAGCACCCAGCCGACCCCCCCGGAGCGGTACACCTCCATGGCCCCCGATATCGAGCTGCGGCCCCACCAAAGGGAGGCCGTCGCTGCCACGACCGCCACGCTCCGCGACCACGCCCGCGCGAGCGTGATCGCCGCCTGCGGCACCGGCAAGACCCTGATCGCCGCCCGCACCACCACCCGCATCGCCCCGAGCGGGCGGGTCCTGGTGCTGCTGCCGACGCTGGACCTGCTGTCGCAGACGATCCGCGCCTGGCGCGCAGCAGGACGCAAAGGCCCCGCCATCGCGGTGTGCTCCGCGCGCCAGGCTCTCGACCATGAACCGCTCGGCAGCGACGTCCCCCTCACCACCGACCCCGCCGAGCTGACCGCCCTCGCCGCCTCGGCCCACACCGGCCGGGTCACCGCCTACGCCACCTACGCCTCTCTGCCCGCCGTGGTCACCGCCCACCGCGACCACAACCTTCCCCCCTGGGACCTCGTCGTCATCGACGAGGCGCACCGCACCGCCGGCCGCCTGGGCAAGGCCTGGGCCGCCGTCCACCACGACGATCAGGTCCCCGCCGCCCGCCGCCTCTACCTGACCGCCACCCCACGCATCTGGGACGCGGACGCCGACGCCGACCAGGACGGGGACGCGGAGGCGGTGGCCTCCATGGACGACGAAAACCTCTTCGGCCCCGTCGCCTACCGCCTGACCCTCTCCGACGCCATCGACCTCGGCCTGCTCGCCGACTACCAGATCCTCGTCCCCGTCGTCACCGACACAGACCTGCGCGACTGGCTCGCCACCGGCCCCGGCGCCGGAGTCGACGGACTGCGCCTGGCCGGCCGCCAGGTCGCCGCCCTCCGCGCGATCCACGACCACCAACTGCGCCGCATCCTCACCTTCCATCACCGCGTCGCCGACGCCCGCGCCTTCGCCACCACCCTGCACGCGACTGCTGCCACCCTCCCCGCCAGCTTGAGACCCGACGGCCTGTGGGCGGACTGGATCAGCGGCAGCCACACCCCCCAGACCCGCCGCCGCCTCCTGCTCGAGTTCGCCTCCCACACCGACCCCCACACCCCGGCCGTCCTGTCCAACGCCCGCGTCCTGGGAGAGGGCATCGACGTGCCCGCCATCGACGCCGTCGTCTTCGCCGACCCCAAGAACAGCCCCGTCGACACCGTCCAGGCCGTCGGCCGTGCCCTGCGCCAGCAACCCGGCGCAGGCAAGAAGGCTACCCTCGTCGTCCCCGTGTACCTCACCCCCGGCGAAGACCCCGACGACCTCCTCGGCGCCGACGCCTACACCCCGCTCTGGCACACCATCCAGGCCCTGCGCGCCCACGACGACCGCCTCGAAGCACGCCTGGCCGACCCCCGCACCCACCGCCCCACCATGCCCCCCGAAGACCCCGAGGCATGGCTGCACTTCGACCGCCCCACCCAGGCCGAAGAGGTCGCCCTCGCCCTCTCCCTTCGGGTACTGGCCCCCAAGAGCGCCGAATGGCGCCGCGGACTGAAGGCCGCCCGCCGCTACCACCACACCCACGACCACCTCGACGTCCCCCAGACCTACGAAGACTCCACCGGCTACCCTCTGGGCCGCTGGCTCACCTGGCAGCGCCACCTCCACACCACTGGCGCTCTCGACCCGGCACGCACCCAGGCTCTCGAACGCCTTGGCATCATCTGGCGCCCCCGCCAGCAGGCCTTCGACCGCGGCCTTGCCCATGCCGCCGCCTACGCCGCCCGCCATGGTCACCTGGCCGTACCGGTCGAGACCATCCATGACGACTTCGCCCTGGGCCGCTGGCTGGCCACCCAACGCACGCGCGCCGACCAGCTGACCGCCGAACGCGCTGCGGCCCTCACTGCCCTGGACCGGTGGTGGAACCCGTCCTGGCCGATCACCTGGCAACGCGCCTACCACGACACCCGCCGGAGCCTCACAGACGCCAAGACAGCTCCCGAGGCGGGAGAGTGGCTCCAGGCCCAGCGTGCACACGCCCTAGGCCTACACCCCGAGCAGCAACGCCTCCTCACCGCCCTCGGACTCGACCTGCTCCCAGAGTCTGCTTCCACCCCGCCACAGCCCCAACTGCCCGCACGTGAGCGTGCCTTTCAACGAGGCCTGGCTGCCGCGCGAGCGTTCCTCGAGCGGGAGGGCCACCTCAACGTTCCCCAACGGCACATCGAAGACGTCGAAGGCGACCCCGTGCGCCTGGGCCAGTGGCTGACCAACCTGCGCCGCCGTAAGGCAGCGTTGAGCCCCCAGCGACGCCAGACCCTCACCCAACTCGGCCTGTAGATTCGGCGGGTGGCCGTGGCCCTACCGGCGTGCTGCGGCGATCGTCTGGGTGAGTGGCCCCGGGGCTTGGCGGCAGTCTTCCTCCAGTGCAGCCAGCAGTGCGGATGCTGCCTGCGCCCCCCGAGTGAGGCGTAGGTCTGCCATTCGGCTACAGCCTGACGCCGCCGCACAGTGCGTCGAGCGCTCCTTCAGCCTGACCGTCCGTATGGTCGTGTACACCCGGCTCGGACAGGACGGCTGGGCACGCGGTCCCGCACCCGTTCGCACGCCGTGCGGGACCGCGCCAGGCGCACTCCTGCGGCGTGTTGCCCAGACCACCCTGGTGATGACGTGTCCCAACCTGCCTGCTGTGGCGTGTGGGAGCACAGTGACCTGCGTGACCGCCTCCTTCGAATCTGCACCGCAGCTGACGACAGACTTTATGGAAATGGCTTGACCGGCACACCTGTTGGACGCGGGATACGGTGCCCGGCGAAGCGGCTGACCGCGGGTGCTGTCCAACGGCAGTGTGACCGGACTGCCCTGGTGAGAAGACTGATCACCCGGCCGGTGCCATCCCCTGAGAGCGGGCCGTCCGACGCGCGGCATCCTTGTCGCAGAGTCCGGGAACTCGAGGTCTCGTGTCCTGAACTCGCCTAAATCTCAATAGGGTTGAGGTGTCGAGCGTGATCAGTTGTCAGTGTCCGCCGCCAGGATTTACGTGACGCGGGGAACAAGGCGATCTAGGGGAGGGCTCGATGCCTTTAGTCCGGCCGTACGTGCGCTCGGACGGAACACCCGTACGCGGGCACTACCGGTGGGCACCGGGAGCGCGCCGGGAGATGACGGTCTTTGCTGTCTTCGGCTTGGTCGTCCTCGGCTTCGGCCACGCCGGCGGCCAGGATGAGAGCGGAGCGGGACCACAGCCCAGGCCGACGGTGTCGTATCCCGTCCGCTTCGACCAGACCACACACAAAACCCCGGGAGACGCCGTGCCGCGCCCGACGGTGTCGTACCCGATCAAGTTCGACACCCCCAAGCCGCGGAAGGCGGCGCCCACGCCGAACGTGTCCTATCCGATCGACCTCTCCGCCTTGGGAGGTGGGCGATGACCCGCCGCCCGCCCGCCAGGCGACGCACCCCCCGGCGCCCCAGCCGCCGACATAGCCGGCAGGATGCCCACGTCGCCCTGGGCGTGGTCGCCATCGCGATGCTCGGCCTTGTGGTGATGGTGGTCAACTGGCTGATCGCGCACTGGTGGCTGCTGCTTGTCGTGGCCGTACTTGCCGTCCTGGGCAGCATCGGATGGTGGCAGCAGCGCACACAACGCGCGCAGTGGGAAAAAGCGCAGGCACGTGCCCTGCGCTACGGACTGGCCCAGCTGGACGCTTTGTCCCACCAGCAGTTCGAATATGCGATCCGTGACCTGATGAACCGGGACGGCTGCACCGACGCCGTCCAGGTCGGCGGGCAGGGCGATCTGGGAGCAGACGTGAAGGCCACCGACCCGCTGGGCCGCCGCTGGGTGATCCAGTGCAAGCACCGCCGGCACGGCGATCGGGGTGCAGCTGTGGGTACCCCGGAACTGCAGGTCCTCAACGGAACGGGACGCCCGGTGCACAAGGCGGACGTCGTCGTGATGGTCACCAACGGCAGGATCACCCAACCCGGCCGCACCTTTGCCCGGCAGCAGCGCCTGCACCTCGTCGACCGTCGGCTGCTCGCTGCCTGGGCCGCGGGATCACGGCCGCTGTGGGAACTGCTGCCCGCGCTTCCCCCGCCCCGCAAACCATCACAGCTCTCCTGAGCCTCGCCCCGTGCCCGACGCGGGGGCTGCCAGGCACTCTGGCGAGCCCCCACGACAGGAATCTGGGCTGGCGGCGGTTGTAAAGCCGGGTGGCTCAGATGCCGCGTCTGCTCAGCACTCTCAGAGTTGATCGCCGAGGAGGGCAGGGGGCCAAGAGCCTGTCCATCGCGGCGAGGATTGCTGTACCGCTGGAGCCCCGCCGGCGGGCCGTGGTCACGACCCCAACCCCGACTCCCGCTACGAGGCTGGCCGTGACCTCAAACGAGAGCGGCGGCCCGTGTCCTGAGGTGATGAGCCTGCGGAGCATCCGGGAACCGGCGCAGTCGTACGAGCATGTCCTGAAGGGCGGTGCGGACCTTGACGGAGCGGACGCCGTCGGCGCAGTCGAGGAAGCCGGACCAGGTCGACAGAGCGTCGTCCACATTGCCCTGGCGCAGCCGTACGCCGGCGAGGTCGGCCAAGACGATGGCGCGGGTGCGGCGCCGGTCGAGGCCGTGGATGCCGAGGGCGAGGCGGAGGTGTTCCTCGGCGGCGGTGTGGTCGCCGAGGCGGCTGTGGATCATGCCGGTTTCGTGGGCCCAGCGGCCGGGGGAGTAGTGCGCCGCCCAGGAGTCGCCGGGGCCGGTGGGCGGTTTGCCGATGGGGGTCTCGGCGAGGGTGAGGTACTGGGTGGCGAGGGGGCGGTCGTTGTCCTGGGCTGCGGCGTTGGCGAGGGTGGCGTTGTAGTAGGCGATGGCGCGCGGGTTGTCGAGGTTGCGGCCGTAGGCGACGCAGGCTTCGCTGAGCTGGACGGCTTCGGCCTGGTGGCCGAGGTCGATGCTTTGGACAGCCAGGCCGCGCAGGGCGGTGGCGGCGAGTTCTCGGTCACCAGCTTCTGCCGCGAGGCGGTAAGCGTGCGCGTAGTAGCGCTGAGTGATGCCGCGCAGTTGGGGGGTATCGCCTTCGTTCTGGGCCATCCAGCCGGCGAGGTGAGCGAGCTGGGACGCGGCGGCGAACAGTGCGCGGCCCCGTGTCGACCTGCCGGAGGCACTGCTGGAGGTGTTCTCGTGGACCGGCGCCGATCAGGCGTTCACCTCCGTCACCGGTGGCGAGGCCCGACTGAAGGACCTGCACGTGACGATCACCGCGCTGCTGGTCGCGCACACAGCTGCAACGTCGGCTACACCCCGGTCATCGGGGCCTCAGACGCCCTGAAGTACGGGCGGCTGTCCCACGTCGACCAGACCTATCTGCGGCTGGCGACGTACTTCTCTGAACTAGGGGTGCGGAGGAAATGCATGCGAAACAGAGCACTTGGTCACGCTGTGTCATTTTCGACTGCGGGGAGCGTCCGTGTGCCATGACGATCCGTGACCACCTATGAAACACTGCGCCTCATTGTCGCAACAGCCGACCACACTGGTCACGGGACGCCGGGGGCATCATGCGCGACCTGCTCTACTTATCAGAGACCAAGATGCGGGCGCTGGTCCCGCAACTGCCCGGCCGTCTCCGGAGACGGCTAGGTTTCGAGACCGGCGTCAACGTCGGGGTTGCAACGGCCAAGGCAACGCTGCCGAGCGAGTCGCAGCAGCCGTCGTCGATCTCGCTGCTGGACGCCACGGTGAAGATGATCGAGAAGACGAAAGGCGTTCGGCGGCGGACCGAAACGGATCTCCGTGCTGGCGACTGGATCCAGTTCGAAGATGAGTTCCGCTTCGGTGACGCGGCCACGTCGGCTTATGTGAGCGAGGAACCGGACTCCGGCCATGCGCTCGCCGGACTGGTCTATTTCGCCACCACTCACGCCGAGCCGCCGTTCGTGCTCGTGGGCTCCTCCGTCCATGTCCTCGATCGCTGGCAGTCAGGGGAGACGCCGGAACAGCGGGTGGGATGGTTCTACCTGGAAGCGGTCATCGCCTACGCTCGCCAACTCGCCGAACTGCCCGATGAGGCCGCGACCACCGAGTTCGTTCCCCCACCTGGTATTGCGGACGGACTCGCCTATGGGCTCTGGGTTCTATGCCGAACTGCGCAGTTTGGGAACGACCGCCGCGATCGCTGGGCTACCGAGCCGGTGCGGCTGTGCGGGCACGCCCGGATCCTCGCAGTGATACCAACGCCTGCCGGACCACCCAGCGTGCTTGCCACGCCACTGTACGTTGAGTACGCCCAACGGGGCTGACGGGAGCACTGGCACGGCTTCGGCGGCCTGCCGGGCCGATAGCGCCAGGACGGCGGGAACGCCGCCCGGCCAAAGACCAACTACGAGGGCTCGGTGGATCGGGTGGCGATCTGGCTGAAGGTGGGCAGGCCGAGGTGGACTACGTTGGATCGGCGGGCGACTTCGGTGTCGAGTTGCGCAAGTTTGTCCTCGGCGGCGGCGAGGCTGACGCTGAGCCCGTCGACTTCGCCGAGTCAGCCTTCGCGTTCGGCACCCGGTACATGGACGCCGCAGTCAACCAACTGCGCGCGGACGGCTTCGACGTCCGCGACGAGGACGTGGCCCGTCTGTCACGGTTCGTACGGCATCACATCAAAGTTGGCTCGGCCGGTACTCCTTCCAGCTCCCCGACCTGCCCGGCGGCCTGCGCCCGCTGCGTGGCCCGGAGGCCGCCGAAGAAGCGTGAACCCGGTGCGGGTGGCATTCACCGCCGGGGCTATCTCGGCGGTGAAAGCTCCGGGCTGCTGCTGGGCTGGCACTGGAGTGCGGGCGGCCGCCGCACCGGGTGGGTGCGGCGGCCGTGGGTGGGATCGGCTCGTGGTCCGAGTCAGCCAGCCCGGAGCAGGGAGTGCAGCTCGGTGGTGTCGATGATGTGGGCCCGTGAGGGGAAGACCCGGTGGAGCAGGACGTTGTGGACTTCGGTGTCCGGGTCGGCGACGCCGTCGGACAGTACATAGAGCTGGTAGTCGCGGTCGGCCGCGTCGATGACGGTGGACAGGACGACGCCGCTGGTACTGATGCCGGAGACGACCAGAGTGGTGATGCCGCGCTCGCGTAGCTGCTGGTCGAGGTCGGTGGTGGACATGCTGCCGTAGCGGTTCTTGCGCACGATGATGTCGCCGTCCTGGGGAGCCAGGCGCTCGTGGATGGTGGTGGCAGGGTCCTCGTGGTGCATGGCGCGGTGTTGGGCGAGCGGGGCGAAGGACTTGTTGGTGGCCGGGATCGCGTCCCAGTCGGCTTCGGTGAAGCCGACGCGTACGTAGGCGATGGTGCCGCCGTTTGCGCGAATGTCGGCGATGGCCCCTTGCACGCGACCGAGCAGGGCGTTGCGGTCCTTGCCTTCGGGCACAAAGGCCAGGATCGCGGGCTGGTAGTCCATGACGAGAAGCGCGGTGTGGGTGGGGTCAAGTGCGGGGGCAGTGCTCACGCGAGTGTTCTCCTTGCTGGTGGTGTGCCTGGTCGACGCGCACCGGCGGACCGGCCGCAGCCTGTGGGCTTCGGCGGCGAGTTGCGGTGCCTCATGAGTGGCTGCGAGACAGTTCCGGCTCGTGCTGTGACGTGTGGTCCTGTCGGGGAAGCAGGAGCGGGGTGGTCAGGATGAGCAGTCCCGCGACCGTGAGAGCGGTGCGTGGGCCGGTGACGTCGGCGAGCAGCCCGGCGAGCGCGGTGAGGAGGGCGATGGACGTCTGCTGGCCGATCGACCACGCCGTCAGGGTGCGGGCGACGAGCTGCTTGGGGGTGTGTTCGAGCCGGTAGGTGGCGAGTACCGGGGTGTACAGGCTCATGTTGACGATGATTGCCAGCTCGACGGCCATCACAGTGACGAGGCCGACGACGCCGGGACGGACAAAGGCCAGGCCGATCAGCCAGATGGCACGCAGGGTGCCGACGGTCCGGAAGACCCAGTGCCGGCCGAAGCGGGCCACGACACGGTGGGCCAGCCGGGAGCCGATGAGTCCGCCGAGGCAAGGAGCGGCGAAGGCGAGGGCGTACTGCCAGGGTGGAAACCCGAGCTGGCGGAGCAGGAGCACGGCCAGCAGCGGCTCGGTGGCCATGATCAGACCGCCGACGAGCATGTTGTTGAGGTAGAGCGACCGCAGACCGGGGTGGCCCATGATGTGTCGCCAGCCGTCGAGCAGCGCGCCCGCGCGGACCGGGCTCTTTTCGGTCGTCCGCGGCGCTTCTTCGTGGCCGCGGATCGCGGTGATGCCCAGCGCGGAGAGCAGGTAGCTGAGCGCGTCGGCCACCACGGTGGTGACCGGCCCGAACAGGCCGATCGCCGCCCCGCCGAGCGGTGGTCCCACCGCGATGGAGCTCCAGTTCGTGGACTCGAACCGTGCGTTGGCGACGAGCAGGTCGTCCGGTCGGACGAGGGCTTTGAGGTAGGCGCCGCTGGCCGCGTTGAAGGCGATCTTGGCTGCGGCGACCACGGCCGAGACCACGAGCAGCTGGACGAAACTGAGCCATCCGAAGGCGTAGGCGACAGGGATCGTCGCCATGGCCGTAAACCGGGTCAGGTCCATCATGATCATGACCGGGCGCTTACGCCGGAACTCCACCCACGGCGCGAGCGGCACCGCGATCAGCGCACCCACCGCAGGCCCCACCGCGGACAGTGCGGACACCTCAGCGGGTCCGGCATGCAGCACCAGCACGGCGATCAGCGGCAATGCCCCGAACCCCAGCCCGGACCCGTAGGCGCTCACCGCATATGACGCCCACAGCCAGCCGAACTGCCGGCCCAACCGTCTCCTGCCCACCATGCTCAGCGCACCCCCCTTGAGGTCTCACCCGAACAAACTGACGTTGACCGATGAGAGATAAGCGGGCAGGACAACAGCAGGTCAAACAACTGACCTGCCAGAAGTTCACAACTACCAGTTGTTCACTAAGGTGGGTCGGTGTGGATCTCGAAGCTGTACGTACCTTTGTCGGCGTCGTGGAAGCGGGCCAGTTCCAGAAGGCCGCCTCCGACCTGTCGATCACTCAGCAGGCCGTGTCCAAACGCATCGCCGCGCTGGAGCGCACCCTCGGCGTGCGGTTGTTCACCCGTGCCCCACGCGGCGCTGAGCTCACCATCGACGGTCAGGCGTTCCTGCCCCACGCACGCGAGCTGCTGCGCGTCGCCGAGCGTGCAGGCGCGTCCGTGCGCCCCGGCAGCCGTCCGCTGCGCGTCGACGTGCTCGCCTCGCGCAGCGCGCAGTCGGGCCTGATGCGCGGCTTCCACCGCGCACACCCCGACATCGACCTCGACGTGATGATGCTCTTCGACATCGAGACGGCCGTCACCGCCATTCTCTCCGGTGCGATCGACGCGTCCTTCCGCGCCGTCGCCGCGCCCGGCCGGCCCCTGCCGGAGGACATCGCCTCCGTCCGGGTCCTCGACGAGCCGCTCCAACTCCTCACCGGCCCCGCCCACGCACTTGCGGGCGCCCGGTCGGTGACCATCGCCCAGCTCACCGGGCACCGGATCTGGATGCCCGGCATCGCCCCCGGTACCGAGTGGGGCGCCTACTACGACGACCTCGTCGCCGAGTTCGGCCTCACCATCGAGGTGACCGGCCCCAACTTCGGCACCGACGCGCTCCTCGACACCATTTCCGACACCCCGGCCCTGGCCACCTTCATAGGCGAGCCCACCCGCCTCATCTGGCCCGCCGACCACGGCCTTCGCCGCATCCCGGTGACCGACCCGACGCCCGTCTACCCGCACTCGCTCCTCTGGCACCGCGACAACCCCCACCCCGCGTTGGCCACCCTCCGCACCCACCTCGCCACCACAGCGGCCGGCCACGACGCCACCGGGACCTGGACACCGAACTGGGCGATTCCTCGCTGAACGCCCCCGCCCGCGCGAGCCAGCCCTGCCCGGCGCAGGCGGTCAACGGCGGGCGTCGCCAGGGGCAAGCAGGCTGGTCAGCTCGGCGATCGCCTCCGGGGAGGGCTTGAAGTAGCGGCGGACGTTCTCCGGCTTCTTGTGCCGGGACTTCGCCATCAGCATCAACAGCGAGGCACCCTGCTCGCCGAGATGGGTCAGGGCGGAATGGCGGTACTCGTGCAGGTCCCAGCCCATACCCGGCCCGCGCAGGGCGGTGTGCTCGTCGAGCAGGGCGCGGGCCTGCCCGTACGACAGCCTGGCCAGCCCGGTGTCCGGGCATACGTCGCGGGGGCTGACGACCTTGCCCGGCCCCGGGCGGCGATGGGTGACGAACACCGGCCCGCGGGTTCGTCCCTTGAGCAGCCGGGGCAGGAGCCGGGCGGTGCCGGCATCCCAGTACACAGGCTCCAGCACGTAGTCCTCGCGCGACTGGCCCCGGCGGCGGACCTTGGTCCGGGCTCCCTTGGCCTTGACCAGGCAACGGCGCCCGGCGAGGTCCAGTTCCTCGATGTTGACGCCGAGGATCTCCTCGGACCGCCCGGCGGTCTCGTAGAGCATCCGCCACAGCGTCTTCTCCCGCAGGTGCACCTCGCGCCGCGCGATCAGCCGGTCGACCGCCATCTTCGAGCGGGCCGGGGTCTCGGAGTCCGGCACCGCCAGCCGCTTCGCCCAGGCCGGGACCATCGGTCCCTCGTAACCGCGCTCACGGCACCAGCCGAGCCAGGACAGCACCCCCGCCCGGCGGGAGTTCCACGTGTTGACCGCCGCTGTGCCCCAGAGCAGTTCCAGGACCTCACCGATCTCGTCGTCCGCGACCGCCGCCAGCGGCCGGGCCTCGCCGAGCCGTTCAGCGGTCTTGCCCACCCCGATCCCGTAGTTCCGGACCGTGTTCGGGTTGCCGAGCGAGTCGAGAAACACGTCCGCCGCCGCACGGACGGTCAACGCCTTCCCGGCCGGCAGCTGTACGACGGTGGGCACCACTTCCCCCTTGCCACAGATAACAGGGCCGCTTCGCGTACGGCCCCGTAGACCGTCACCGCAGGTGACGTATCAAGCTACCGCAGATATTGGGGTGTTATCCGTGGGACGGCTTCAGACGGGTCCCGCCGCTGACGCTCCGTCAGCCGTCCACCAGGGCCGACAGATCCTTAGAGCCGGTTTTCGTTCCGATGTTCCTCACCCCCCCCAAAGAAGACCGCGGCCGCGAAGCCCTGAAAGCTACCAGCGGGTTACTTGCTCCCCGGTGTCTGAGCTAGGACTCAGGGGCCGATCCGGCCCGGCCGCCGGGCTCCGACACCGGTTTTTCCCTATCCGGTCCGGGTGAAATCGTTGGTGATTCCGTTCTCGTCGATGCTCAGGACCGAGTTTCCGCTGGAGTCACTGCTCAGCGAAGCGGTGACGTCGTACGGGGCGCGCTGGCCGGTGTGCACGTCGCCGTTGCTGTCGTTCTCCCGGGTGATCTGGGGAACGAGATGGATGGTGTCCCCCTGGACGGAGAACTTGCCGATTTCCTGCGTGACGGCACCAGCGTTTCCGACGGAGATCCCGCCCTGACGGGAATAGGATCCGTCGGCCGCGAACTGCCACGTCATGAGGGTGTCACCGGAACCGTTGGTCCATGTACCCACCAACGCCTGGGGGACGTCCGTCACGGCCCGGCCGACCTCGTGTACGGCACAGGAGGCTCCCGTGCCGGGGAATGTCGGCTGGAGCAAGAGAGGCTGCGCCGCGGCACTGCCGCCGTAGCCCGCCAGAACCATGATCCCCCCTGCGAGAAGCGAGAACGCGCCCCGGCGTGAGGGCAACCGCATTGCCCCTCACCTTCTTTCTGGAGCAATCCGGGAAACGGGTCGTGGGCTGCCGGTGTGGCGGTGTCACGTGACCTCGCGGTAGTTGACCGCTCCACGATCTCTGATTTCACTGCCGAAAGACGCCACAGCACGACCGGATTCGACACTTCCAGCCTAGTGCGCAGGCCCCGGCACGGCGACTTGGCGTCAGCGAGCCGCGGCCGGGCGGAACGCCGGTAGGGCCCTCGGTGAACGCCGCCCGTAGCAGCATTCCGGCCCGCAGGTCCGGCCCCTCGCCTTCCAGCGCTCCGGAGCGGGAAGCTGGACCCTTGCCCGTACGGTGATCGCCGTGACCACCTATGAAACGCCAATCGCGAAGACCGCGTCGGTGTTGAACGACAGTCTGGTCCCCTTGATGGCGTGGTTGACCTCCACCTGCCAGGCCGTGAGGTGGCCGCGGCCGCCGTGCCGGCACCCAGGGCCTCGAAGCCCCGCCGACGCGGGCTTGGGCCCGGCTGACAGGGCTACCGGATCCGTTACCTCATCCGCATGTCGCAGTCACTAGCGCGACGCTGAACCACGCCAGTTGCTGGACAGCGAACGCAGCCTTCTGCGTGGCCGAGCCGCGATGGGCGGATCACCGCTTCCGGGTCGGCGGCCCCGCGAGCGTGCGTCCGGGGGGACCACCTGGTGTGCGGCTCGGGCGCGGACCGGCGGCCGCGCACAGTGAGGCGAGGCTAGCCGCCCCGGTCCCGTTCACTGCCCACGCCACTGCGCCACACGATCCCGAACCGACATCGGCCACCCGTCCCACCCAGCTCCCGGCTGACTACTGATCACCTCCAACCGCAGAGAATGCCCCAGCCTCTCCAACCGGCCACTCAGCACCGACACCTGAGCCTCCGTCCACGCCAGCACCTGCCGCCCACTCAGGGCACGCCCCAGCACCATGGCGCCTTCAGCCGGCGAACACGCGTCCCGGGGAACCCCATGGCCGCCCACCCCGGCGAACCGCACCACCACATCCACCAGCCTGCCCCCACTCCCGTCCACAGCGGTCATCACAGCCGCAGCCGCCGGCCGCACCCGACCCGACGCCGTCCGGCCTCCACTCACCGCCTCCACCCACACCACCGCCAAGCCCGGATCTCCCAGCACCTCCCGCGCCCACCGCTCGAGATCTCCGCGCCGCTCCCGCAACTGCACCTGGAACGCGGCCACTTCCCGCATCCGCCAGCACATCGGACACAGCCGGTCCCCCTCCCGCACGGAAAGAGAGCGACCACAGCATGCGCCACACTGCTGGCACACATGTGCCGACAGCGTGCGCCGCCGTGCCGAAGCCTCCAACTGCCCCGCCGACGCCGCAGTGGGCCGACTCCGCTCCACGCGGTACAGCCCCACCGAGCTTCGTCGCCCCCGACGGTAGGAACGCACGTGAGCGTCAACCGGCCCCGCAGGCACCCGCGGAAGATCCCCCGACGCCAGCTGACTCTTCGACACCAAAAACCAGGGCACCTGCGCCCAGTCCTCGTACACCGCCGGCACAGCCATGCCCGACCATGCCCTCATCGCTCACCACCACAGCCTCCTAGAACCGCAATGCACTCCCGCCCCCGAACACAGGAAGCACCTGGCGCCAGCCAGGCGAACCCCCCTGATAACCACTCAGTCCGGCGACAGCCGGACGAAGTATGAGCCCCGATAGAACTTTGGGAGAGACGACACCCGTCCGGCGACAGCCGGACACAGCCACCCAAGCTCCCCGGGCAGAGGGAGTGGAGACAACTCAAATATCTGCGCAGCCACCCGGTTTTGACATCACCGGCGCCGACAGGCGCCGGCACTCTTCCCCGTCAGGGGAAGAGGCCTCAACTCAATCCAGTCCTGCCGTCAGGCAGGACACACCCCCTCTGCTGCAGCAGGCCGTCAGGCCTGCCAACCCTCAAAGAAATCAACCAAGTTGGCCCGCCAGGGCCAACCCGTTTCTTGACACGCAGCCGTGCCGTCAGGCACGGCGACGGTTCCCTTGACGGGCCGTCAGGCCCGTGGTTGGCCGTCAGGCCAACT